>NZ_BAAILN010000092.1:168242-239103 GCF_054589155.1 Burkholderia sp. 3C | reverse complement strand
GAGCCCGCGCCGTCGGTGCGCCGGCTGGTCGATACCATCGTGGGCTGCGCCGGCGAATCGATCGAGTTCGCCGGCGCGGCGCTGCACGTGTCGGCCAGCGCCGGCATCGCGGCCTATCCCGAGCACGGCGAGGACACCGATACGCTGCTGCGCCGCGCGAACGTGGCGCTGTCGTCGGCGATCGAGGATGGCGACGGCGTGGCCGTGCCGTTCTCCAGCGCGCTGGAAGTGCGGGCCACGCGCCGCTTCGAACTCGAGGCGGCGCTTTCGCGCGGCATCGACCGTCAACAGTTCTGGCTCGCCTATCAGCCGCAGGTCACGCTCGAAACCGGGCATATCGCGCAGGTCGAGGCGCTGCTGCGCTGGCGGCATCCGCGCTCGGGCGACATCAGCCCGAACGAATTCATCCCGATCGCCGAGGAAAGCGGCCTGATCGACCGGATCGGCGAATGGGCGATCCGCACCGCCTGCCGGGAAATCGGCCGCCTGCACCGCGATCGAGACGACGCGCCGCGCGTGTGCGTGAACGTCTCGCCGCAGCAGTTCCGGCGCGGCAACCTGCTCGGCATCATCGAGCAGGCGCTCGATGACAGCGGGCTCGCGCCGCACAACCTGGAAGTGGAAATTACCGAGGGCGTGCTGTTCGGCGACACCGAGGCCGCGCTCGACACCGTTTCGTCGATCCGGCAACTCGGCGTGGAAATCGCCGTCGACGATTTCGGCACCGGCTATTCGAGCCTGTCCTACCTCACACGCTTTCCGGTCAATCGCGTGAAGATCGACCGCGCGTTCGTCGCGCCGCTGCCGAGCGACGCGCGCAGCGCCGAACTGGTGGCGGCCATCATCGCGATGGCGCATGCGCTGAAGATGCGCGTGACGGCCGAGGGCGTGGAAACCATCGAGCAGGCCAACCAGTTGCTGGCACTCGGTTGCGACGAGGCGCAGGGCTTCTGGTACGCCCGGCCGCATTCGATCGCCTCGCTGCGCACGCTGATCGGCATGTAAAACGGGGCGGCGGGCCGCCTCGCTTTGCAATCTTTCGGTTTCCTTTCTTTTCTGGGCAGGTGAGCGTCGGGGGCATGATCCGGCACCCGAAAATATTTTTCATCGGGCAGGGAATAAGCGGGTGCGTGCGGTGTTCGCCGTGTGTACCCCGAGAATGATCCGACTCGCCCAGCCATGAAACCCGCACCCGAACCGATTCCGACCGAGCAGGACGTCCAGGCCTATGCCGACGGCCTGCTTGCCGCCGAGCGCGCGCCGAGCGTGCTGGCCTATCTGGCGCGGCAGCCGGCCGAGGCGCGCCGCGTGGCGTTCTATGCGCGGGTCAACGCGCAGATGCGCTCGCATTTTCCGGCGCAACTCGCGATCGAGGGGGCCGAACCGGCGTGGGGCGGTGAAGCGTTGCGGGCAGCCGAGCTGGCCGGTGCGGCGTTGCAGCCCGATCAGCCGCGCGGCCTGCGGCGCGGGTGGGCGGGCTTGTCCCGCGGCGGCCGCGTGGCGGCCGTGGCGGTTGCGCTGGCGGTGGCCGCCGGGTTGGCGGCCTGCGTCGTCGCGGTCGGCCTGCCGGCGTTCGAGCGCGCCGCCGCGCAACGGCTCGATACCGCCGCCTACGACGAATTGACCGCGGTGACCGCATTGAACGCGCACGATATTGCCGCCGCGCCGGCCCGGCCCGACGATGCGTCGTCGAACCCCGCGCCCAACCTCGGTGCGGTCGGTTTCCGGTTGGCCGATGCCCGGCCGCTGGCGCTCTGGCCGTTCGCGCGCGCCCATGCGTTCGTCTATCGCAATGCGCTGGGCGAGCCGCTGGTGCTGGTTTCGCCGGGCACGCCCGAGCGCGGCGGGCGCTGGCAGGCACGCCGGCTCGGCGCGGTGCGTTTGCTCGAATGGACATCGGGCGCCGGGCAACATATCGTGATCGCCGGCGAGGCGCGCACGCACGGCCTGATGAAGGCCGCCGACCTGCTGGCCGGCGATTGAATCCGAGGTACGACCGCATGCATGTTTCCCTTTTCCGACCGTCCGCCCATGAGCCGACCTTGATGTCATGACCATCCGAGACGAACTGATCGACCATGTGCCGCGCCTGCGCCGTTATGCGCGTGCGCTGATCCACAACCGCGAGCTTGCCGACGATCTCGTGCAGGACACGCTCGAACGCGCGCTGCGCCATACCGAGCAGTTCCAGGCCGGCACCGACCTGCGTGCCTGGCTGTTTACGATCATGCACAACGTGTTCGCGAACCAGGCCCGACGGCCCGGCGCGCGCGCCGAGCATGTGTCGGTGGACGACGAGGCGCTGCCCGAGGCCGCGCTCGCCGTGCCCGGCGCGCCCACGCGCTCGCTCGAAGTGCGCGACCTCGATTACGCGCTGCAGCGCTTGCCGCTCGACCAGCGCCAGGTGGTGCTGCTGGTGGGCCTGGAGGAACTGAGCTACGCGGAAGTGGCGCTGTCGCTCGGCATTCCGCTCGGCACCGTGATGTCGCGGCTCTCGCGCGGCCGCGAACGCCTGCGCACCCTGATGTCCGGAACCCAATCCAGCGCAAACCTGAAGGTGGTGCGATGAACGAAGCCATCACGCCGATCACCGAATCGGAACTGCACGCTTACGTGGACGGCACGCTCGGCGAAGCGCGCCGCGCCCAGATCGACCAGTTGCTCGAAACCGATGCCGGCCTGGCCGAGCGCATCGGCGATTACTTCTCGATCAATTCGATGCTGCACGAGCGCTACGACCGCGTGCTCGACGAGCCGCTGCCGGCGCGCCTGTTGCCGCCCGAGGATCTCGCACCGGAAGCGGCCGAGATGCCGCGCGATGCGGCGCCCGTGGCCGCACCCGTGCTTGCACCGGTGGCCGGCGCGGCGCGTCCGGCCGCGAACTGGAAGCGCTTCGCGGGCCTCGCCGCCGCGCTCGTGATCGGCATCGGGATCGGTGCGGGCGGCATGTTGAGCCCGGTCGGCCGCGATGTGGCCGGCAGTGCGGATGGCGGCGGCGGTTCGATCCTGCGCGCGTCGTATGGCGGCGAAGCGTTGGCGCGCCAGTCGGCGATTGCCTATGTCACCTATGCGCCGATGGTGACGCGGCCTGTCGAGGTGGGCGCCGATCGCGAGCAGGAGCTGGTGCAATGGCTGTCGAGCCGGCTCGGTACCGACGTGCGTCCGCCGATCCTGACGCGCGCCGGCTACGAGCTGATGGGCGGCCGCCTGCTGCCCGGCGACGACGGCCCGATCGCGCAGTTCATGTATCACAACACGCTTGGCGAGCGGATCACGCTGAACATCTCGCACCGCAAGCTGGCCTCGGACGTGACGGCGTTCAAGCTGTATCAGAGCGGCCCGGTGAACGTGTTCTATTGGGTGGATGGCCGGTTCGGCTATGCGGTGTCGGGCGGCATGGATCGCCAGGCGCTGCTCGATCTGTCGCACGAGGTGTACGAGCAGTTGACCGCCAGCGGCGGGCCGCAACCGGTGACGAAGTAAGCACGCGGGAAAAGGAAAAGGCGGAGGTCGGTGACGCGGCGCGGTGCGATGTGAATCGAATCGCGCCGCGTCGCCGTTGACGTATCGACTTTACGTATCAGCGATTCACGTCGACCACCAGCCGGCCGCGCACCTTGCCGGCCAGCAGGTCCGCGCCCGCGCCGATCGCTTCGGCCAGGCCGATTTCGCGCGTGATGGTGTCGAGCTGGGTCAGGTCGAGCGTGTCGGCCAGCATGCGCCAGGCGGCTTCGCGTTCGGCGTAGGGGCGGGTCACGCTGTTGATGCCGAGCAGGCTCACGCCGCGCAGGATGAACGGCGCGACCGTGGCCGGCAGCGACATGTCCTGCGCGAGTCCGCAGGCGGCCACCGCGCCGTCGGCGCGCAGCGAGGCGCACACGTTCGCCAGCGTCGCGCCGCCGACCGAATCGACCGCCGCGCCCCAGCGCTCCTTCTGCAGCGGCTTGCCCGGCTCCGACAGCGTGGCGCGATCGATCACCTCGGCCGCGCCGAGCCCGGTCAGATAATCGGTTTCCTGCGTCTTGCCGGTGGAGGCCACCACGCGATAGCCGCGTCGCGCCAGCAACGCGATCGCGAAGCTGCCGACCCCGCCGCTCGCGCCCGTCACCAGCACGTCGCCCCGTTGCGGGCCGATGCCGTGACGTTCGAGCGCGAGCACGCACAGCGACGCCGTATAGCCGGCCGTGCCCGCCGCCATCGCTTGCCGCGCCGTCAGCCCCTGCGGCAACGGAATCAGCCAGTCGCCGTTGACGCGCGCGCACTGCGCGAGCCCGCCCCAATGCTGCTCGCCCACCCCCCAGCCGTTCAGCACCACCGCGTCGCCGGGCCGGTATGTCGGATGCGCGCTCTCGCGCACCGTGCCGGCGAAATCGACGCCCGGCACCATCGGAAAGCGCCGCACCACCGGGCTTTTGCCGGTGATCGCGAGGCCGTCCTTGTAGTTGAGCGTGCTGTATTCGACATCGACCAGCACGTCGCCCTCGGGCAAGCGCGCCTCGTCGAGCGTGTCGAGCCGGGTGTGGCTGGCGCCGTTGGCGTCCTGTTCGATCAGAAGGCAATGGAACATCGTGTGTCTCTCAGCGGAAAGTGGGTCCGGTCACGGACGGGTGCGGGCGCCGGCCGGCTGCCGCTGCGGCAGGACGGCCAGGAACCCGCTGAAGAAGGTGTCGAGCGGCGCGGCGTTGCGCACCAGCCGGGCGCGCAGCACCGCGCCTTCCCAGCCGATCCAGAAAAACGCTGCCAACGCGTCGGGGTTCGCGTCGGCGGCGAGCGTGTGCTCGCGCTGCGCGTCGCGCAGGCAGCGCGCCACGCGCGCCTGCCAACTCGTGAAGATCGTTTCGAGCGTTTCGCGGAATCCCTCCGGCAGCGCGCCCACCTCCAGCCCGAGATTGCCGATCAGGCAGCCGCGCGTGAAATCGTGACGCGCCATGCCGGCCTTGGCGTCCTCGACGAAATCGGCCAGCCGTGTAAGCGCCGGGCGGCTGTCGTCGAGCAGCCAGCGGTCGAGCCGGGCCGCGAAGTAGGCGTCGTAGGCCGTCATCAGCTCGCGGCCGAACGCTTCCTTGCTTTCGAAGTAGTGATAGAACGAGCCCTTCGGAATGCCGACGCGCTTGAGCACCGTATCCAGGCCGGTGGCCGAGAAGCCTTGCTCCGTCAGCAATTCCATGCCGGCGCGGATCAGCACGCCGCGCGTGTCGGCGTGCGCTTGCGGGTTTTTCGGGGGACGGCCGCGGCGCGGCTTGAGGGCGGAATCGGTCGAATTTGTCATGCGGCCGATTTTAGACTGATCGTCTATAAAAATGCAAACGGAAGCGGCGAGCGCTGCTTGGATCAGCGTCCGGGGGCCAGTTCGAGCGTTTGCGCGGGCTGCGCGACGAAGTCCGGGTGGGCGGGGTCGTAGTCGTAGCGCGTGACGATCGCGCGGCGCGGGCCGCTCGGGCCGGCCAGATAGTCGATGCGATTGACCGAATTCGGCACGCCGTCGCGCAGCCGGCGCGACACGGCCGTGCCGCCTTGCACGCCATACACCGGGCGCGCCAGCGCGGCGACCGGCCAGATGCCGGGCAGATGCGTATGGCCGCCGAGCACCAGATCGATGCCGGCGTCGGCCCAGCGCCGCAGCGCGGCGTCGCGGCCGTGCAGCAGGTCGTGCCGGTTGGCCGGATCGGCGGCGACGATCGGCTGATGGACCACCGCCACGCGCAATTGCGCCGGCCCCGCGCGTTCGAGCCGTCGCGCCACGCGCTCGACCTGTGCCGCCGAGATCTCGCCCGCCGCGTGCCGTGCCGCGCGCGTGGTGTTGACGCCGAGCACCAGCAGCGCGGGCGTGTCGAATTCCGGCTCCAGCGCCGCGCCGAACGCGCGCCGGTAGTTCGCGTACGGCCGTCGCCAGCGCGAGACCAGATCGAACAGCGGGAGGTCGTGATTGCCCGGAATCGCCAGCACCGGCAACGGAGCGAGCCGCGCGACGAACGCGCGCGCCGCGTCGAACTGGCCGCGTCGCGCGCGCTGCGTCAGGTCGCCCGACATCACGATCAGCGCGGGCTGCAACTGCGCGGCGAGCCGTACCAGTGCCTCGACCGCGGCGGGCCGTTCCGCGCCGAAGTGGGGATCGGAAATCTGGAGCAGGGTGATCATCGGGGGATTATCGCCGGCTTGGGGGCGGTCATTTGCGTTCGCGTTCGGCTTCATCCGGCTCGGGCTTGAGCAGGCGCAGCGGCTGTTCGCCGACGCGAAACACCAGCGGCAGCGCGAGCCGGGCGATCTCGCCGTCGGTCGCGACCTCGATCGAGCGGCGCCGGCGCGACGCGCGATCGACCGTGAAGCGCTCGAAACCGAAGCCGATCATGTCACCCGCATCGCGTATCCGGCTGATTGCGCCGCGCAGCGACAGCAGGATTTGTGCGAGCCGGCCGTGCGCGAGCGGCGCCATCGCCACCAGCATGCCCTGCGCGAGCAGCGGCGCTTCGGCCGCGCCGACCTGTTCGAGCTGGAGGCGGTTGTTCGCGACGAACAGCGTGGTGGTGCGCAACTCGCGCACCGTGCCTTCGTGCTCGACGCGCAGCCGCAGCAGGCGGTGCGGGCGCAGCAGCGTGAAGATCGCCGAGCCGAGCGCGACCAGCCGGCTGCGGCCGAACTGGCGTTTGTATTGCTCGCGCTGTTCGAGCAGGCGCGGGTAGAGGCCGAGGCTGGCGTTGACGAGAAACAGCGCGTCGTTGACGAAGCCGACCTGCACCGGGTGTTCGCGCGCGGCGAGCAACAGCGCGATCGCGCGCTCCGTATCGGCCGGGATGCCGTGATCGCGGCTGAAGTAGTTGAAGGTGCCGCGCGGCAGCACGCCGAACCGGCAGCCGGCATCGTAGGCGGCGCGCGCCACCGTGCGCAGCGTGCCGTCGCCGCCCACGCCCACCAGCACGCCGCTGCCGACGCGCCGCGCCGCGCGGGCGGCGGTGTCGGCCAGTTGCGACGGGTCGGTGACGGTCAGGAGTTCGTAATGGCGGTTCGCCTGGGCGAACGCGGCGTCGAGCTGGGCGGTGAGGGTTTCGGCCTCGCGGGTGCGGCCGGAGCCGATGTTGAGGATGAAGAGGTAGGGGGCGGGGTCCGGGGGCGTCGTCATCGAAGGGCGCTCGGTGGGGGTGAAGCTTACGATTCTATTTCAATCGAGGTGGGCGAGGTTGAGGGAATTGCGGAGCGAGTGGCGATCTCTATCGAGCATTGGATTGCCCATCGATGATTCGATTTTATTTTTGTTATCGAATCGATGATGTGAAGATCGGAAATTTTCGGTCTTTTTGATTGCTTGACCAACTCTTCTTGATCGTGATTTTATATTGGTCTTGTTTTGATTTCAGAGAAAATAAATGGCATCGAGACTCCTTGAACACTTGGCCGCGCTCGAAAATTCACTTATCGCCGACAGTCAGCGATTGAAGCTGGTCGATAATACGACCATCATGGGCGGAGGGCGTGAGACATTTGTTCGCGAGTTTCTGCGAGGGCATCTTGGTGCGTCGATCGGGATCGGCACGGGAGAAATTATTTCGGCAACTCGCCCCCATGACCATATCGATCGTCAATGGGATGCGGTGATTTACGATACTCGTTTTCCCAAGCTGGCACTCAGCAAGGATGTGGATTCATTTTTGATCGAATCCGTTTTTTGTACGATCGAGGTGAAAAGCACGCTGAACGAAGAGGAGTATTTGAAATCGGCTCGTGCGGCAGCGGAGTTGAATTATCGCTGGAAGCTGCATGCGAAGGAAACGAAGCGGCCTGCACCCAGGCGGTTTTTAATTGCCTATGATGGCCCGGTGCATATGAAGACCGTGTTGGGATGGATGCAAGAAGCGTACAAATCCAATCAACTGCAATCTCCGAGCTTGCCTTTGCGGGAGATGTATTTTGATGGCGCCAACGAGTTGAAACGATACGATCATGTGTCGTCGAGTCTCGACGGGGTTTTTGTGCTCGGGCGTGGATTTATTGCCATGGATTCGTTTCGCTTCAGATTTCCGGGGGCGGTTGATCAAGAGCCTGGCCGCATTGGCGGGCGCTTGTTCAACTATGCTTGCGCAGGGGGAGCCGGAATTGCATTGGCATCCATGTTTCTGTGTCTGATCGATGTCGTCGGGCAATTGGCGTTGATTGACACGTATATGCCGGCCATTGGGGGGAGTCTTGAATTCTCGACCATGCCGGCTCCGAAGAAAATTTGAATGCCGGTCACGCAGGATCGATCCTGATCGAATCAAGCTCGATCGCAATTTCCGCGCCGAGGGTGGCGTACAAATAGACCAGACTTGCCGCGCGTCGATCGGTAAGGCGTTCTCCCCTTGCCAGGACGGTGCGCGCCTGTGCGAACCGTTCGTCGTCCGGCCGCAGCAGCCGGATCGAGTACACGATATTCAGCAAGCCCCAGTTTTCGAGGCAAACGCAGGTCACCCCTTCGAAGGTGAGGGTTGCGCGCCTGTTGCCGAGATACAGGCCGAGCGTCAGCGTGCGTGGTTCGTTGGGTCCAACGGTGACGGTGTCCAAATACCAATCGTGGAAGTGCCCGAACTGTTCTAGTGATTCTGCAATCGTCATGAGTGGGTCTATGGAAGGATGGGCCTCAAAGTCGATATCCGTCATGGGCGTTCCATTCGGGCCATATTGGCGCTCGCTGTCAACGTCCTCATCCCGAACGACGTGTCGGTTCATTGCGATGTGGCGCAGCCCGGCATCGTTCGCACACCGCACCATCCGAACCACGCCGCACCCCTCACCCCGGCACCACCTCGGCCGCGAACGCGGCCACTTCCGCCACCAGGCTCCGCGCGGCGCGCGCCACCAGCTCGCCGCCTTTCTCCTGCGACGCCAGCTTCGGGTTCGAACCCATCCGCCCGTCCGGGAAGCGCGCGCGGAAATCCAGCGCCTCGCGGATCGGCCCCATCGGCGCGATCTCGGGCGAATAATCGGCCTGCTTGATGGTGTGCGGCAGCGCCCACTGCGTCACGGCGATCTCCGACGGTGTGGCGTGCACGCCATGGCCGGTCGGGAATTGCCGGTGCGCAATCTCGGACACGCCGTCCAGGTCCCACCAGTTGCGCAGCTTCAGCGCGAACCCGCAACGGCGGCGCGCGAAACTGGCCTGCGCGTAGATCTCCGAGAACGCCGCCTCGATCGACGCGACGTTGCCGCCATGCCCGTTCAGAAACAGGATCTTCTCGAAGCCATGCCCGGCCAGCGAATGGACCCAGTCGCCGATCGCGGCGATGAACGTGCTCGGGCGCAGCGAAATCGTGCCGGGAAAGCCGAGATGATGCTGCGCCATGCCGATGTTGAAGGTGGGCGCGACCAGGATGTCGGCGGAGGTCTGCGCCTCGTGCGCGATGATCTCGGGGCAGAGCCAGTCGGTGCCGAGCAGGCCGGTGGGGCCATGCTGCTCGTTCGAGCCGATCGGCACGACCACGGTGCGGCTGCGTTTCAGGTAATCCTCGATTTCGGACCAGGTCGACAGGTGCAGAAGCATGGTGAATTCCATTGGCAGTGCGCACGGCTCGCGCGACTGCGGGCCGGAGGTGCGCGGGGGATCGATTGTCAGATTGTCATCGCGAGAACGCGGCACAGGCCGCCGCATCCCTGGACGCTATCGTCCCAGCATCGCGGAAAACTCACAACTAACGCCCCGGCGAACGGAACCTTGCCTGCCGGAAACGCGGCCAGGCAACGGCATCGAGAAAGGCCAAGGCAGCCCCCCGCCATGCGCGACGAGCCGCTACACTGCCCGACGAGCCGCCAGCCGTCACCTGTCGTGCCGCCGCTGAACCGCAACCCCCTTCGCCCGGAGACCTCCCATGACCCACGCCACCGCAGCGTCCCCCGCCGTCACCACCTGGCGTGGCGACGCGCTGGAAAACGTCCACCACGCGCACATCGCCGTGGTCGACACCGAAGGCCGGCTGCTCGCCGGCCACGGCGACCCGCTGCGCATTACGCTGGCCCGTTCGGCGGCCAAGCCGGCGCAGGCGCTGGCCGTGCTCGAAACCGGGGCGCTGGAGCGCTTCGGTTTCGACGAGGCCGATCTTGCGCTGATGTGCGCCTCGCACAGCAGCGAACCGCGCCACGTCGAGCGCGCCCAGGCGATGCTGGCCAAGCTCGGCGCGAGCGAGGACGACCTGCGCTGCGGCCCGCACACGCCGATCTCCGACGCCGTCTGGCGCGACTGGGTCCGGCGCGGCATCGAACCGCGCGCGGTGTGCAGCAACTGCTCGGGCAAGCACGCCGGCATGCTGGCCGGCGCGCGCGCGATCGGCGCGGCGCTGGCCGATTACCACCTCGACACGCACCCGATGCAGGTGCGGGTGAAGCGCACCATGGCCGAGGTGTGCGACCTGCCCGATGACGCCGTGGCCTGGGGCGTGGACGGCTGCAATCTGCCGACGCCGGCGTTCGCGCTCGATCGCCTCGCGCGGATCTACATGAAGCTGGCCGACGCGGCCGATCGCGCCGAAGCCGGCGAGGGCGTTGAGGATGCCGAAGCACCTGCGCGCCGCGCTGCACTGGCGCGGCTCTATCACGCGATGACGCGCCATCCCGAACTGGTCGCGGGCGAAGGGCGCTTCTGCACGCAACTGATGCAGGCGTTCGATGGCCAACTGGTCGGCAAGCTCGGCGCGGACGGCTGCTACGGGGTGGGGATTCGCGCCTCGGACGCCACGCGCCGGCTCGGCGCGGCGGGCGCGATCGGCGTGTCGGTCAAGGTGGAGGACGGCAACGTGGGGGTGCTGGGGATGATCGTCTGCGAGGTGCTCGACAGGCTCGCGATCGGCACGGCCGAACAGCGCGCGGCGCTGGCCGCATTCCATCGCCCGCCGATGCGCAACACGAAGGGCGTGGAAACCGGCCGCGCGGCGTTCCCGTTCGAATTGGCGCGGAACTGAAGCAGCACCGAAGCAGCACCGAAGCTACACCGAAGCAGCACCGAAGCAGCACCGAAGCAGCACCGAAGCTACACCGAAGCTACACCGAAGCACGGCAGCCCGAAGCGCCGATCGTTCCAAACTACTCGGCGCCTTGCGTGGTCGCGATCGGTATCTTGCTGAAGCGGGCACAACGGCCCGCAGCGCCGATGGTTCCGAACTACTCGGCGCTTTGCGTGGCCGCCGTCGGCGCCTTGCTGAAGCGGATATGCGCAATGCGGCGCACCAGCCACGCGGCGGCCACGGCCGCGCAACCGGCCAGCGCGATGCCGATGTGGATCGACTGCACCATCGTGCGCCGCGCGGCTTCGAGCAGCGCGCCGCCGTCGAGCCCGGCCGCGTGGAGCTTGGCCAGCAGCGCCTCGCCCACGCCCGGATCGACCAGCACGCGCGGGTCGGCCAGTTGCGCGAGCCAGCGCGCGGCGGTGTCCGGGCCGAGCACGCTGAGGGCCTCGCCCACGCCGGTCGCATAGCGGTGCTGCACGATGGTTGCCAGGATGCTGGTGCCGAGCATGCCGCCCACCATCCGCGTGGATTGCAGCAGTGCGGTGGTGATGCCGAAGCGCTCGCGCCCGGCGATCTCCTGGCTGAAGATGTTCAGGTTGTTGAGGATGAAGCCGAGCCCGATGCCGATCGCGCCCATCGCCACTTCGAGGATCAGCCGTGGCGTCAGCGCGCCGGTCAGCGCCAGCGTGGCCGAGGCGGCGGCGAGCAGCCCGAAGCCGATCGACAGGATCAGCGTGGGCTTCTTCAGGTGCGTGACGATGCGGATGTTGATCAGGCTGCCGAGCGCGATGCAGGCGGCGATCGGCGTGGCCAGCAGGCCGGCCGTTTGCGGATCGAGGCCGAAGCCGCCTTGCAGCAGCAACGGCGCGAAGAAGATCAGCGAGAACATCACGAAGCCGGCCAGCGTCGACAGCAGGAACAGCGTGACAAGCTGAGGATCGCGAAACAGATCGAGCGGCACGATCGGATGCGTGGCACGCCGCTCGCACACCAGAAACGCGACGAACGCGAGCACCACCACGGCTGCCAGCGTCAACGTTCCCGTGCCGATGCCATGCACCGGCAGCGCCTCGATCAGGAATTGCAGGCAGCCGAGCGTGATCGCCACCAGCAGCGCGCCGGTGTAGTCGATGCGGACCTTGCCTTCGCGCGGGCGCACGATCATCGGCAGGTGCCGCCCGATGAAGTACAGCGCGAGCGCGCCCACCGGCACGTTGATCAGGAACGTCGAGCGCCAGCCGAAATGCTGACTGAGCCAGCCGCCCAGCGACGGCCCGGCGGCCGTGCCGATGCCGTAGGTGGCGGCCAGCACCACTTGCCAGCGCACCCGCTCGCGCGGGTCGGGGAACAGGTCGGGGATCGACGCGAACGCGGTGCCCACCATCATGCCGCCGCCCACGCCTTGCAGCGCGCGCGCCACGGCCAGCATCCGCATGTCGACGGCGGCGGCGCACAGCACCGAGGCCAGCGTGAACACCACCACCGCGGCCACCACGAAATGCTTGCGCCCGAAGTAATCGCCGAGCCGGCCGAAGATCGGCACCGTCACCACCGAGGCGAGCAGGTAGGCGCTGGCGATCCACGCGTAGTACTCGAAGCCGTGCAGATCGGCGACGATCGACGGCAGCGCGGTGCTGACCACCGTCTGGTCGAGCGCCACCAGCATGTTGACGAGGCCGATGCCGAGCATCGCGAGCAGCGCGTCGCGGAAGCTCAGGGCGGGAGAAGCGGGGGAGGAAGCGTTCACGAGAGGGGCGGCCGGGGGCGGTGCTGCGAAAGCCTCTCACGATAGCGACGCGGGCCGCCCCGCGCAACCGTTTCAAATGTTGATCGTGTTGATCGATCGCGAGAGGCGGGATGCGTGACCGGTCATCGGCGCTTCATCGCCGCGCCATGAAGCGCCCCGGCGATCAGCCGCGCCCGACGAACGGCATGTGGCTCGCCATCACCGTCATCGACAGCACGTTGGCGTCGAGCGGCAGGCTGTCCATGTAGAGCACCGCGCGCACCACGTTGTCCATGCTCATGCGCGGTTCGACCTTCAGCGAGCCGTCCGCCTGCAACGTGCCCTGCGCCATCAGGCTGCTCATGTCGCTGACCACGTTGCCGATGTCGATCTGCCCGCAGGCGATGTCGTAGGCGCGGCCGTCGAGCGAGGCGGCCTTGGTCAGCCCGCTGATCGCGTGCTTGGTGGCCGTGTAGGCGGCGGCCTGCGGGCGCGGCGCATGCGCGGAGATCGAGCCGTTGTTGATGATCCGGCCGCCGCGCGGGCTTTGCTGCTTCATCAGGCGAAACGCGCCCTGCACGCACAGAAAGGCGCCGGTCAGGTTGATGTCGACGGCCTGTTTCCAGTGCGCCACCGGCATCTCCTCGATCGAGCATTGCGGCGTGAACACCCCGGCGTTGTTGAACAGCAGGTCGAGCCGGCCCCAGCGCGCCTCGATCGTCTCGAACAGCCGGGCCACGGCGGCTTCGTCGCCGACGTCGCAACTGATGGCCAGCGCGCGGTCCTGCGCGCCCGATTCGGCGATCACCGCCTGCAACGCGTCGAGCTTGCGCGCGGCCAGCGCCACGCGATAACCCGCCTGCAGCAGGCCCAGCGCCACGCTGCGTCCGATGCCGGAACTGGCGCCGGTGACGAGGGCGACCTTCTCATTCATGTTCGACTCCCGAGGTTGCGGCCCGGCACGCGCGGCGCGCCACGGCCCGATAGAAAAACGTTCAGTTCACCGCATCGTTCAGATCGGTCAGGTCGCGCCCGCGCGTTTCGGTGGAGAGCCACACGCCCACCAGCGTCAGCGCCGACAGCACCGCCGTGTAGATGCCCATCACCCAGAACGAGCCGCCGGTCAGGCCGATCAGGTAGATGCCGAGGATCGGCGCGAGGCCGCCCGACAGCACCGCGCCGATCTCGCGCGAGAGCGCCACGCCCGAGTAGCGGTAGCGGTTGCCGAACAGTTCGGCGAAGTGGGCGCATTGCGCGCCGAGCATGCTGTTCGCGCCGAGCGCGAAGCCGCCGAACATGGCGATGCCCACCCACAGCGGGTCGCCCGTGCTGATCATCCACCAGGCCGGCACCGCCCACACCAGCATGAAGATCGCGCCGGCGCGGTAGATGGTCTTGCGTCCGAACCGATCCGACAGCGCGCCGAACAGCGGCGTGGTGATCACGCTGGCCAGCGTCACGATGATCGCGCACGAAGTGCCGATCTTCGCGAGCTGCGCGCTGGGCAGGCCGAGCCGGGTGGCCACCGTGCCGCCCAGGAATGCGATCACGATGGTGGTGTAGATGGTCGAGCCGCCTTGTTCGGCGAGGCGCATCAGCACCGCCGCCAGCACCGGCCGGCGCGCGTGCTGCACGACCTGGCGGATCGGCGAGCGCGCCACCTGATGGCCGCTTTCGAGCGCGGCGAAGGCCGGGCTTTCGCGCAGCTTGAGGCGGATCCAGATCGCCACGGCGATCAGCACCACGCTGGCCAGGAACGGCAGGCGCCAGCCCCAGGCCAGGATCGTGGCGGTATCCATCGAGTGCTGCATCAGGCTGAAGGTGGCGGTGGCGATGCCGAAGCCCGCGAAGATGCCGACGAACGGCAACGCCGCGAAATAGCCGCGCCGCTTTACCGGCGCGACTTCCGCCATCAGCGTCGAGGCGCCGGCCTGTTCCGCGCCCGCGCCGAAGCCCTGGATCAGCCGCAGCACGATCAGCCCGACCGCGCCGAGCGGGCCGGCCGGCAACAGGCCGACCAGCGTGGTGGATACGCCCATGATGGCGATCGTCATCAGGAGAACGAACTTGCGGCCCTTGCGGTCGCCGAGCGAGCCGAAGAACACGCCGCCGAGCGGCCGCGCGAGGAAGCCCACGCCATAAGTGGCGAAGCTCGCGAGCAGGCCCGCGTGGGCATCGAACGAGGAGAAGAACACGCGGCTGAAGATCAGCGCGGTGGCCAGGCCGAAGATGGCGAAATCGTAGTATTCGAGCGCGCTGCCCACCGCGCTCGTCAGGATCGCGCGGCGTAGCTGCTGCGCGCTGACCGGCGCGGCGGCGGCCGCATCGGGGGAATCGGGCCGCGCGCTCGCGGCATCAGACTGCGTCACGGGCGTGAACGCGTCACGGTGGGTCGTCATCTGTCTGTCTCCATGTCCGGCTTCTTGTTGTCGCGTGCCGATCCTGGCGCGCGTCCGGCCGCGGCGAAATCGCTTCGGTGATCGAAACGTCTTCCATCGTTCGAGCGGCTTCGGCTACACTTGGTTATCGATAACCAAGTGATGCAAAATCTAACATAAAGGAGACGTGTATGTCCAAGGAACCCGTATTGGTTGTTACCCGATATCCCGAGGCGGACATGATCGTGCTGGCCGAGCGCTACACGCTGCATGTGCTGGCCGATGCGCCCGATCGGGCCGCGCTGCTTGCCGAACTCGCACCGCAAGTGCGGGTGCTGGCCACCAACGGCGAGGCCGGCGCGGACGCGGCATTGATCGATGCGCTGCCGAAGCTGGAGGCGATCGTGTCGTACGGCGTGGGGGTGGATGCGATCGACCTGAAGCACGCCGCGTCGAAGGGCATTCGTGTGACGAATACGCCCGACGTGCTGACCGAGGACGTGGCCGACCTGGGCCTCGCGCTGATGCTGGCGCTGGCGCGCGAGATCGCCGCCAACGATGCGCGCGTGCGGGCCGGCGAGTGGGGCCGCGAGCATTTCGCGCTGACCTCGCGGATGTACGGCAAGCGGCTCGGCATCATCGGCCTGGGGCGGGTCGGGCGCGCGGTGGCGCGGCGCGCGGCGGCGTTCGACATGCAGATCGCGTATCACGACCGCGCGCGCTTCGACGACCTGCCGTACGCCTTCCACGACAGCGCGGCGGCGCTGGCGGCCAACGTCGATTTCCTGATGGTGTGCGCGGCGGCCGATCAGATCCCGCGCGGCGCGATCGGCGCCGAGGTGTTCGAGGCGCTCGGACCGAACGGATTCCTGATCAATATCGCGCGCGGCAGCATTCTCGACGAACCGGTGCTGGTGGATTACCTGAGCGACGGGCGCCTGCGCGGCGCGGCGCTCGACGTGTTCTGGAACGAGCCGGCGATCGACCGCCGCCTGTTGGCGCTGCCGAACGTGGTGCTGTCGCCGCATCGCGCCAGCGCGACCGTGGAAACGCGCGCGGCGATGGCGCGGCTGGTGCGCGCCAACCTCGATGCGTTTTCAGCCGGCGAGCCGCTCGTGACGGAGTTCACGGCGCATTTGCCGAAAGCGTCGGCCTGACGTGAAGGCGGGCGTGGCGGCCCGCTGATCCGGCCGATCGGGCCTTGCGCTCAGGCGCTTTCGCGCGCCACCACTTCGTAAGGAATACGGATCAGGGCCGGCGCGTCGTGCAGCGTGCGCTGCGCCTTGGACGAGGCCGTTTCGCGGCGCGATGCGTTGGGCCGTTCGCTGGCGTCGATCGCCGCCAGCAGCGAGAGGCCCGTGGAGCGGCCGATTCCGTAGGCGTCCACCGATACCGTGGTGATCGACGGGTAGCAGTGCCGCGCCAGTTCGAAATCGCCGAAGCCGGCCACGGCGATATCGTCGGGCACCTTCAGGCCGAGCCGCTGGCAGGCCATGATCACGCCGAACGCGTGGATGTCGCTGGTGCACATCACGGCATCGGTGTCGGGCCATTCGGCGAGCAGCCGGGTCAGCGCGGCGGCGGCGTTTTCCATCGCCACGCCGTGGGCCATGCTGGTGTTGCCGTCGGCCGGCGTGGCCTCGCGCGGCGCGTGCAGGCCCGCCGCCTCGACCGCCGCCAGATAGCCGTTGCGGCGCGCGAGGCCGCGCAAGTCCAGGCGCGTCGTGCCGCCCACGAAGCCGATGCGGCGATAGCCGCGCTGATACAGGTAGCCGCCCATCGCGGCGGCCGCTTCCTCGTTCGAGAACCCCACCACGCGGTCGATCGGATCGGCCGGCAACTCCCACGTTTCGATCACCGGAATGCGCGCCTGTTCGAGCATCGCGCGTGCGCGCGGCGTGTGGTGGCCGCCCGTCAGCACGATGCCGCGCGGCTGGTGGCTCAGGAGCGAGGCGATCAGCGCCTCCTCGCGCTCGACCTGGTATTCGGTGTTGGCCAGCAGCAGCCGCAGGTTGCGTGTTTCGGCCACCTCGTTGAGGCCGCGCACCGTTTCGGCGAAGTTCGAACTGGACAATGACGGCACCATCACGGCGACGATATTGGCGCGGCCCGAGGACAGCGCGCCGGCCACCGCGTCGGCCACGTAGCCGGTCTGGCGCACCGCGTCCATCACGGCGGCGCGCGTGGCGTCGCTCACATGCTGCCCGGTCAGCACGCGCGAGACGGACATCTTCGAGACGCCCGCGAGGCGCGCGACGTCGGCCATGCGGACGGGGGCGCCCGGTTCGGGCTGGGAATCGTGCTTGATGCTCATGGTGTCGGAGGCTGCGCCG
Organism: Burkholderia sp. 3C; assembly: GCF_054589155.1. NCBI lineage: Bacteria > Pseudomonadati > Pseudomonadota > Betaproteobacteria > Burkholderiales > Burkholderiaceae > Burkholderia > Burkholderia sp. 3C. The sequence continues at coordinate 221,699 of NZ_BAAILN010000092.1, read as the reverse complement.
GTCGGATCGGTGCCGCGGCGCGGTGCGATGCGCGCGGCAAACGCCAATTGTAGCCGCAGCGGGCGAGGGCGCCGGGGCGTTCCGGCCCTTGTAGCGCGAGTCGGGTCGCGCGTGCCCGCCAATCCGCGAAAAATCTTCCGCGTCGTGTAACCGGATCGGCATCCGAAACGATCTGTTGAAGACACGCGCCGCATCACGGCGCGTTCCGCCTCTCGACACAGGATGCCGCCATGCCCGCCACGACGTTTCGTTCGCTTTCCCGACTATTCGACCCGACCTGGCTGGCCGCACGCTGCCGGACCTGGGCGCCGTTGCCGGTGCGCGCGATCGTCGGTTACGGCTACCTGGCGCACGGCTACGCGAAAATCCTCAAGAATCCCGAGCATTTCGCGGCGATCCTGCACGCGCTCGGCGTGCCCGCGCCGCACCTGATGGCCTGGGCGACGATCGCGATCGAACTCGGCGGCGGCCTCGCCGTGCTGGTCGGCGCGTTCGTGCCGCTGGTGGCGTGGCCGATGCTGGCGGTGCTGCTGGTCGCGTCGGCCACCGTCCACCTGCAATACGGCTTCACGTCGATCAAGCTGATGGACGTGGTGAACGGCGTGCCGAAGTTCGGGCCGCCCGGTGTCGAGGCCGACCTGCTGTACGTGGCGGGCATCGTCGCGCTGATGCTCGGCGGTTCCGGGCCGTTCTCGGTGGACCGCCTGCTGCGGCCCTGGTATGCCCGGCTCGGCGCGGCTCCGCGCGCGGCGCGCGGCGTGTCGGCCTGACGCGGCGTTCGCACGGAGCCGACGCATCGTGTCCACGCCCGCCATGACGATGGCCCGCGACCCGCGCCCGGGCGAAGCGCCGGCTGACCGGCGTGCCGGCGCCAGCCCCCGCGCCGGAGCCGCCGGGCTTTCCGAGGCCGAACGCCGACTGACCGCGCTGCTGCTGCGCTCGATCGACGGCGACAAGGCCGCCTATCGCCATTTCCTGCAAGAGCTGACCCGGGTGCTGCGCGCCCGCCTGCGGGCCAGGCTGCGCCGCCGCGACGAGGACGTCGAGGATCTGCTGCAGGAAGTGCTGATGGCGGTTCACAACGGCCTGGAAACGTTCCGGCCCGACGTGCCGCTGACGGCCTGGATCAGCGCGATCGTGCGCTACAAGGTGGCCGATTATCACCGCGCGCGGTTCCGCTGGGACGCGCTGCACGAACCGCTCGACGACGACGGCGACCTGTTCGTCGAATCGGGCAGCGAGGCCGCCGACGCGCGCCGCGACGTGGCGCAACTGCTGGCGACGCTGCCCGACGGGCAGCGCGTGCCGATCGAGCACATGCGGCTGTGGGGCATGTCGGTGGCGGAGACGGCCTCGGCCACGGGCTTGTCGGAATCGGCGGTGAAGGTCGGCGTGCATCGCGGGCTGAAGGCGCTCGCGGCGAAAATTCGAGGCAAATGCGCAGGAGACCGTAATGAAGACTGACGAGCTGATCATGAACCTGGTGGACGCGCCGCGCCTGCCGGGCCGCGCCGAGGTCGGCCGCAAGCTCGGGCTGGCCGTGGCGGCCGGCCTGGCCGCCGCGCTGCTGCTGTTGCCGGCGATCTGGGGCGACACGTTGCGGATCGCCGCCGCGTTCGCGCGGCCGATGTTCTGGGCCAAGGTGATGCTGCCCACCTCGATGACGCTCGCCGCCGTGTGGGTGGGCGCGCGGCTGTCGCGGCCCGGCATGCCGGTCGGGCGCGCGTGGTTCGCGCTGGCGCTGCCGGTTGCGGTGGTGGCGGTGGCGGCGGGGCTGGTGCTGGCCGTCACGCCGGCCGAGGCGCGCGTCGATCTCGTGCTCGGCCGCACCTGGCGCACCTGTTCGCTCTATATCGTCGGCCTGTCGGTGCCGGCCCTGGTGGTGCTGCTGTGCGCCATGCGCGGGCTGGCCGCCACCCGGCCGGTGGCGGCCGGCCGGGTGGCCGGGCTGCTGGCCGGCGCGATCGGCGCGCTGGTCTATTCGCTGCGCTGCCCCGAGATGGCCGTGCCGTTCTGGGCCGTCTGGTATCCGGTCGGCATGCTGGTGCCGGCGCTGATCGGCGGCGCGCTCGGGCGGCGCGTGCTGCGCTGGTAGCGGCAAGGTCGTCCGTTTTCCCAAGCATTGCACAAGCGTCGAACAAGGCCTGCCGGGCGATCGGCAGGCCTTTTTTGCGTGGCCGGCCGTGCTCGGGCAGCGTGCTTTGGCGAAAACTACAAGCGCCCGATCGAGCGCTGTCAAAACTACACGGGCCTCGTTTCGCGGCGCTTCGGGCGTCTTCCGCCCCTTGTTTTGCGCTGCAACACGCGCGCCCTTGCGCGGCGCGCTTGCGCCGTGTTTCGGCATCTTTTTTAAGCGTCCGCCGCGAAGCTGGCTTGGAGTTTGCTAAAGCCTAGGCGTTGCATTCCATCGCCTTCGCGCCGCACCGCCGCTTCCGTCGACGTTCGCTTCGCGCATTACTTACTTGCACGCACCTTGGGGAACTACCTTGTCGCTTAACGTCCTGATGGTTGCCGCCGAAGCGGCGCCGCTTGCCAAGAGCGGCGGCCTCGGCGATATGGTCAGCGCGTCGGCCGGCGCGCTGCGTCGGCGCGGCGTCGATGTCTCGATCCTGCTGCCCGGTTATGAAAGCGCCTTCGAGCAGGCCGTCGCGCCCACGCCGATCGGCCTGATCCGCGATCTGCCCGGCGGCGACGCGCGCCTCTGGCGCGCCACCATGCCCGATACCGGCGTGCCCGTGCTGCTGCTCGAAATGAACCACCTGTATGGCCACCGCGGCAGCGGCCTCTACCAGGACGAGGGCGGCCGCGACTACGTCGACAACTTCGTGCGTTTCGCCTCGCTGTCGGCCGCCGCGGCACGGATCGCCTCCGGCGTGCGCGGCGTCAAGCGCCCGCACGTGGTGCATGCGCACGACTGGCACACCGGCCTCACGCCGCTGCTGATGAAGCTGGCCGGCGCGCGGGCGCGCAGCGTGTTTACGATCCACAACCTCGCGTTCCAGGGCAACTATCCGCCGGGGCTCGCGCCGTACGCCGGCATTCCGTCCGAGCTGCTGGCGGCTGCACCCAACGAGCCGCACAGTATCGAGTTCTACGGCATGCTCAGTTGCATGAAGGCCGCGATCGTCTATGCGGACCGCCTGTCGGCCGTCAGCGAGCGCTATGCGCAGGAGATCCTGACGCCGCGCTTCGGCAACCGCATGGAAGGCGTGCTCGGCGCGCATCTCGACAAGCTGTCGGGCATCGTCAACGGCATCGACGATGCGCTGTGGGACCCGCTGCACGACGATACGCTCGCGCAGTGCTACGGCGTGGACGATCTGGCCGGCAAGCACGCCTGCAAGAAGGCGCTCCAACAAAGTTACGGATTGCAGATCGATCCGTTCGCGCCGCTGGTGGCGATCGGCAGCCGCCTGACCACGCAGAAGCTGGCCGACCGCCTGTGCGAGGCGATCGGCGACGCGCTCGAACGCTGGCCGCGCGCGCAGTTCGCGGTGCTGGGGCAGGGCGAGGCCGGCATCGAACGGGAACTGCGACGGCTGGCGGCGCAGTGGCCGGGCCGGCTCGGCGTGCACGTGGGCTACGACGAACCGCGCGCACACCGGTTGCATGCGGGCGCCGACATCCTGCTGCACGCGAGCCGTTTCGAGCCGTGCGGGCTGACGCAGCTCTATGCGATGCGCTACGGCACGGTGCCGGTGGCGTCGCGCGTGGGCGGGCTGGCCGATACGATCGTCGATGCGCCGCTGCGCGACGCGAGCACGTGTGCCGATCCGCAGGCCCAGGTCGGCAATGCCACCGGCTTCCTGTTCGACGGCGAACGCGCCGAGGACATCGTGCAGGCGCTTGGTCGCGCGTTCGACCGGTTCGCGCAGCCGCAAACCTGGCGTGTCTTGCAGCGCAATGCGATGCAGCGCGATTCGAGTTGGGCGGGGCCGGTTGCGCGGTATATCGATCTGTACTGCGAACTGGCCGGCGTCAGCGTGCCGCGCACGGCGCAGCCGGTGAAGCTGAAGACGAAGGGCGGCGCGAGCGTGGTGGCCAACGATGCGCCGTCGCGCAGCGCGCCGGCCGTGGCACGGGGCAGACAGCACGCGGAGGCGGCGTTGGGGCGTGCCTGAGAAGCGGCGGCCGCGCTCGACGTTACGCAGAGCGTGCGCGTGAACACGCGGCTCGGATCGCTCTGAGCGGCGAAGCCGATTCGATGAGCGTCACGGCGCGGCTCTCGATCCGTCCGCACACCGGCTCGGTGCGCTGGTCGAACCGCGCGACTTCGGCGATGATGTGTGCCATTGGCACTCTCGACTTCCCCGCATGACCACGCCTGCGCCCTTCCGAATCTGCCGCCTGCGCGGCGGCCTCTACGGCCTGCTGCTCGGCGATGCGCTTGGCGTTCCTTACGAATTCCACAGCGCCGCCTCGCTTTCCCACCTGAGCCCCGGCGATATCGACATGACGCCGCCGCCCGGTTTCGAGCGCGCGCACCACGGCGTGCCGCCCGGCACCTGGAGCGACGACGGCGCGCAGGCGCTCGCGCTGCTCGACGCGTTGCGGCGCGACCGCGCGCTCGATCTCGATACGTTCGCCGGCAACCTGCGCGACTGGTTTCATCGCGGCGCATTCACGCCCGACGGCAAGGTATTCGACGTCGGTCTGCAGACGCAGCGCGCGCTCCAGCAACTGAGCGCCGGCGTGGCGCCCGCGCAGGCCGGCCCCGACGGCGAGCGCGACAACGGCAACGGCTCGCTGATGCGCTGCCTGCCGGTGGTGCTGGTGGCGGCTTCCCATGACGAAGCGATCGCGCTGGCGCGCAAGCAGAGCGTGGTCACGCACGGGCATGTGCGCTCGCAACTGTGTTGCGCGCTCTACGCGGTGACGGCGATGGAGATTCTCGACGGCCTGAGCGCGGCCGATGCCGTGCGCGCGGCGGAAGACGTGCTGCTGGCGCGCTGCGCCGCCACTGTTGAGGAAGCCGAACTGAAGATCGTGCTCGACGGCCGCTTCGACGCGCCGCAAGGCTCGGGTTACGTGGTCGACAGCTTCTGGTCGGCCATCCATTGCCTGTTGTCGACGCACGGCTTCGAGGCGTGCATCAAGCGCGCGGTGCAGCTCGGTAACGACACCGACACGACCGCCGCCATCGCCGGCGGCCTGGCCGGCCTCGTGCATGGCGAGGCGGGTTTGCCGGCGCGCTGGCTCGACGGCCTGCACGGCAAGCCGCTGGTCGAGGCGCTGCTGGCCGCCGCCGGCCACTGACTGCCGCCATGATCAGCCGCCTGACGTTCCGCATGCCCGCCACCTCGGCCGAGGTGTTCGAAGCGTTCCACAACCACGACACGCGGCTGCGCTGGGACACCTTGCTCAAGACGGCCGGCGTGGAGGGCGGCCATCGCTATCCGCATGTCGGCGCGATTTCGGTCAACGTCGGGCGCGGCTGGAAAAGCCTGTTCTGCCTGCGCACGCGTTTCGTGTCCTACCAGCCGCCGCTGCTGGCCGCCGCCACGCTGGTTGCACCGGCCGGCATCTTCCGCACCTGGACCGCCTCGATTCGCCATCGCGACCTCGGCGGCGGCCAGTCTGACCTGATCTACACGGTGCGCTTCAGCCTGCGTCCCAACTGGCTCGACCGGCACGGCAAGCCGATCGTGGTTCGCCTGTTCGAGGATGAAACGCGGCGGCGCTTCGAGGCGCTTGCCGCGTTTCTACGCACCTGAGGCGAAGTTTCAGGGCACGGCTTCAAGCCGCTTCCCGCCCGAAATCGACGATCACCTTGCCGAAGTGCGCCCCCGAGGCCAGATAGCGATACGCCTCCTGCGCCGCCTCGAACGGGAACACCCGATCGATCACCGGCTCGATGCGGTTCTGATGCAGCGCGCGCACCGCGCCTTCGAGGTCGTGCGTCGAGCCCGTCTGGCTGCCGAGGATGTTCAGCGTCTTGATCATCACGGGCAGCACCGGCATCGTCACGTCCATGCCACCGATAAAACCCACCACGTAAATCGTGCCGCCGATCTTCGCCGCGTTGATCGAGCGCGCGAACGTGCCGCCGCCCACCGTCTCCACCACGAGGTCGGCGCCTTCGCCGCCGGTGGCGTCGAGCACGGCCTCGTCCCAGGCGGGGCGGGTGCGGTAGTTGATCAGCACGTCCGCGCCCAGTTCGCGTGCGCGCGCCAGTTTTTCATCGGATGACGAAGCAATGATCACGCGCGCACCGGCCGCCTTCGCGTATTGCAGCGCGAACAGGCTTACGCCGCCCGTGCCGAGCAGCGCCACCGTCGAGGCGGGGCCGGTGCGGCTCTTGACGATCGCGTTCCAGGCCGTGGTGGCCGCGATCGGCAAGGTGACGGCCTGCGTGTACGGCATGCCGTCGGGAATCCGAACCAGTGCGCCGGCCGGCACCACGGCGTAGTCCGCCAGCGAGCCGGGCATCGTGACGCCGCGAATGCGCGCACCGTTGGCCGCGCTCGGCAGCCCGGCCTGCCAGTCGACGAACGCGCCTGCCATCACGCGCTCGCCCGGCGCCCAGCCGCGCACGCGTTCGCCCACTTCCACGATCTCGCCTGCGCCGTCGGTGCCGGGCACGAACGGCGGCGCGGTGTTGCCGAAGCGGCCCCAGGCCACCATCAGGTCGAGGTAGTTGAGGCCGGCGGCGTGAAGCCGGATCAGCACTTCGTCGGCCGCCGGGCGTGGCGCGGTGGCTTCGTCCAGCGTCAGTTGAAAAGGGTCGCCGGTGGTCAATCGATACGCACGCATGGTTGGCTCCTGATGAAATCGAGCCTCCATGTTAGGGGAGGCGAAACCCTATAATCGATCGCGAAAACACGACACCCTTGCATGGAGTGCAGCAATGAACGGCACGGAATCGGATGAAATCGGCGCGTTGCTGGCGGTGCTCGAAACCGGCAGCTTTACGGCGGCCGGGCGCCAGCTCGGGCGCGACAGCTCCGTGATCTCGCGGCGGCTGAAGGCGCTGGAGACGCGTCTCGGCACGCGTCTCGTCGAGCGCTCCACGCGTCGCCTGTCGCCCACCGAGGCGGGCTTGCGCCTGCGCGAGCGCGTGCAGGAGGCGATGCAATTGATCCGCTCCGGCGAGGAGGAGGCGCGTTCGCTGGCCGCCACGCCCACCGGCCTGCTGCGCGTGAGCCTGCCCGCCGGATTTGGGCGGCGCTGGATCGCGCCGCGCCTGCCCGCGTTTCTCGCGCGTTACCCGTCGCTCGACGTGGAGGCCAGCTTCACCGATCGTTTCGTTGACCTGATTGCCGAGCGCTTCGATGCGGGCGTGCGGATCGGGCGGCTGGACGATAGCCGGCTCGTCGCGCGGCGCGTGCTCGGCATGCGCCGGCTGTTGTGTGCGTCGCCCGCTTACCTGGCTGCGCATGCGCCGATTCGGCACCCGCGCGACCTTGTGCAGCACGCGTGCATCGGCTTCACGCCGATGGCCTCGCATCCGGTCTGGCATCTGTCGCGGCGCGGCGAACGGCAGGCGGTGCGCACGCGTTCGCGGCTCGCCACCGACGACATCGACGCCGCGTTTCATGCCGCGCTGCAGGGCACCGGCGTGACGTTCAGCGCCGACTGGATCGTGGCCGACGCGCTGCGCGACGGCCGCCTCGTGACCGTGCTGCCCGGTTGGGACGTGGCCGGCGACGAGGTCATGCACGTCGTGCGTGCGTCCGCGCAATACACGCCGGCCAAGGTGCGCGCGTTCATCGACTGGATGGCCGACGAGTTCGCCACGGCGCCGTGGGCGGGCGCCGTGCGCAAGCGGCGTTGAGCGCGCGATCGATCGGCATTGACTTGTGCTGATGGTGAATGCGATGCTCGCTGGCGCCGGGCAGGGTCACAAGCCCGCCCCGGCATCGACCGACACCTCGCGCGCTGCCTGCGACGCGACACACAAGACAACGAGAGACCCGACCCACCATGCTCGAAGCCATCGCGCCCGATCTCTGGCATCTCCCCCACAGCTTTACGGCAAGCGGCCTGCGCGTGACGTCGCGCATGACGGTCGTTCGTTTCAAGGACGGCTCGCTGTGGCTGCATTCCCCCGTGCCGCTGTCGCCCGACGTGCGCGCGCAACTCGCGGCGCTGGGCACGGTGCGCTATATCGTGGCGCCTAACAAAATGCATCATCTGTTCGCCGGCGACTGTGCGGCCGCGTTTCCGGACGCCGCGCTGTACGGCGTGCGCGGCCTCGGCAAGAAGCGTCCTGATTTGCGCAATCTGCGAGAACTGGGCCGCGAGGTCGAGCCGGAATGGCGCGACGATCTCGACCAGATTCCGTTCGACGGCATTCCTTTGGGCAACGAAACGGTCTGGCTGCATCGCGCGTCGGGCACGCTGATCCTGACGGACCTGTGCCAGTGGTGGCGGGGGGAGTTGCCGTTGGCGTCGCGCTTGTATGCGTCGTTGACGGGGGTGAGGACGCAGTTGGCCGTGCCGCGCACGGTGCGGATGGCGGTGAAGGATCGTGCCGCCGCGCGGGTCAGTGCGGAGCGGATTCTGGCCTGGCCGTTTACGCGGGTGATCGTTGCGCATGATGCGGTGGTGGAGGCGGATGCGCGGCGTGGGGTGGAGCGGGCGTTGGGGTGGTTTTAATGTCTCTTTCAAGCAGCGAATTTTAATTAAAAATCAGAATTTTTAGAGGTGAGCGTGCTTCATCTTAAGGCCTATAGGGATATTCTCGATCGCGCATTTGTCGTGGTGCTCACGACCAATTCGCATGAGCGAAAAGCGGTGCTTGATGTCATGCAGGCAAGTCGGAAGCTGGTTACGCAACATGATTCGCATCGAGCCTACTTGTGCGTTGCCGACGACAGAGTCGTGCTGGTGCTCGATGGCGATGGCGCTTTCTCCGGATCGGGTGCGGCTTCGCGTTTTTTAAGCGATTTCATTGCCAACGAACGATATCCCACGCCAGCCGCCGTAGTGCTTTGCGGCGTGTGCTGGGGGAATCCTCAACGGGTATCGATTGGTCGTGTTTTAGTGAGTGGCACGCTTATTTCGGTGAATCGTTCTGTTGCCGAGCAGTCGGGCGTGACCGCCGTCATTCCGAAGACGTTCGAGACCACCCTGCCTGACGAAGCCGTGCAAGGCTTCACAGGTGTCGACTCGATCGCGCCGGCGACGATGCTTTCCGAAGAGCAGCTATACAAAGGAACACAAGCTCGCGAGGAACTCCTTGCCCAATTTCCTGCCGCGCATGGCGGGGAAATGGAGGGGTTTGCCGTCGTGCCGTCGTGCCATAACAAGTCGATCCCCTGGCTCGTGATCAAAGCGGTGTCCGACTACGGCGACGATGAATTCGATCGTGAAGCGCAGGACGACGCAGCGAAAAAAGCGGCGCAAGTATTCCTGCGTGGTTTGCCCGCCATTCCGCTTAATGACGAACGCAAGGAAGCCGTGCAAAGCTTCGCGGACGTTATTCGAGGCCACTCATTCGAGCTGCGCAAGGATTTGCTCGGGAATGAAGGCAAGCTTGCCGTTGAGGTCAATCATGCTCTTCGAGGGCTGGATTCCGTCATCGACTTCTATACCGGCAGCGAATCGATCTCGCCATATCTGGCGCAAAAGCTATGTGTCGTGATAAAAGAATTGGCGTTGAATGCAATTGAACATGGCCGGGCTAATAGGGTGCGTGTCAACGTGCTTCCGAGCGGGGTTGTCTTCCATGACGACGGGAAACCGTACCTGCTCGAAAATCTGTCCGATGAAATTGATGGGCGTGGCGGGATGATCGCCTTGAGGGCGTTTCAGAGGGATCACGTCAAGCAAGGCAAGGTAACGATCAAAAGTAAAGCGCATGCCAAATGGGCCAATGGCATACAGTTCGATATCGATAACCCGCACCCGACTTTGGCGGGCACAAAGGAAAAGTGTCGGGCGGAGGTGGACCAGAGGGAATGCCCTGCCATCTACGTACATCCGGAGTGCAGGGATGTTTACGTCGATATTCGCCGTGTCGAAATGATGACGCTTGCTCTGGATACGGTGGACGAGTTCAAGCCGCTGCTCGACGCTGGAAAGAAGCTGTATGTGGCTCTGACCGATCCGGACATCCGAAAAGAAATCGAAAAGGCCTTCAAGGAAAATATTTCCGCAGGAAAGCTGGTGATTTTAATGGAAGATGATTCGGATGATCTCGATCCCTTTGTGTCGGTGCTTTCCAATTCTCAGGCATAGGCGTTCGCCAGAAGGTCTGGGCAAATAACAAAAACGGGCGGCCCAAAGCCGCCCATCTTCTCATACCCCCACACTCAAAAATCAAACTGCGCCGACAACAACAACGTCCGCGGCGCCGCATTCGTCACATACGTCCCTTGCTGAATCCAATACCGGCTGCCGAAAATATTCTCGACATTCGCCCGCAGCACCACATCCTTCGACGCAATGCGCGTGGCATACCGCAAGCCCACGTCGTAACGCGTCCACGCCGGCAAACGCAGCGCGTCGCTCGAATCGTAGTACTGCGCACCGGTATGAATGATGCGGCCATTAACGCTCAAGCCCGGCACCCACGGCAAACCGTAATCAGCCGCCAAATTGAACGCGAACTTCGGCACGCCGCCCGCCACGTTGCCATCCTGCGCGCCGCCCGCGGTGCCCGACACCTTCGGATCATAGAACGTCGCGCTCGCCATCACGCGCAGGTCGCGCGTGACCTGCCCGTAGGCGGACAGTTCGAGGCCGCGCACGCGCGTCATGCCGTTGTAGCTGTAGATATTGCTGACCGGGTCGGTCACGGCGTTCGGCTGCGAGATCTGGAAGATCGCGGCCTGCGTCATCACGCGGCCCCAATCGGCCTTCACGCCGGCTTCGTACTGGTTCGACTTGTACGGCGCGAACCCTTGCCCCGCGTTGGCGGAGCCGGCCGGGGCCGGGCTGCTGACCGACAGGCCGGACGTGAAATTGCCGTACACCGAAATATTCGACAGCGGCTTGACCACGAAGCCGGCCAGCGGCGTGATGGCCTGCTGGTCGATCGTGCTTTGCAACGCGCCCGAGGTCGGATCGTAGTTATCCTGACCAACGGTCTGGCGGCGGAAGCCGCCCGTCAGCAGCACGCGGTCGTTGAAGAACGACATCGTGTCGATCACCTGCTGGCTGTTCAGGTGCGTCTGGCTGCTGCGCTGCATGTCGCCGCGCGGCAGGCCGACGGAGGGCAGCGGCGCCGGGTTGTAGAGGTTCGACGAAACCGAATTCACGCCATAGGCGTAGAAATAGCCGATTTCCTGATTCAGGCTCGTAACGCCCGCAACCAGCGTGTGCTTCACGCCGAACGTATCGAAGTGGAAGCGGAAGCCGGCATCCACGGTCTTGGTGCGCGTGTATTGGTCGTAATAGCCGTTGACCACATCGAACGCGCCGCTGGAGGTCAGGCCCGATGCATACGGGAAGTTCTGCGCCGACGTGCCGTAGTGCTCGCCCGCCGCGCCGTACACGGTCACGTACTGGTTGATGTCGTACTCGGCGCGCGTCATCAGCGCGGTGTCGCGCAGCTTCAATTGCGCGCCGGGGAACAAGGTGCTGTACGCCGACGGCACGGCCGGCACCGCGGTGGCGGTGCCGAAGCCGATCTGTGATCTCAGATCGTCCGTGTTTTCGGACACGTTGTAGGCGTCGAACGACCACCGCAGTTGCTTGCCGCGGTAATCGAGGCCGATCGCGCTGTCGCCCTGCAACTGGTTGCCGTGCGCGATGCCGGTCTGGCCGTCCTTGATCTGGCCGTTGAAGCGCACGCCGAACTGGCCTTCGCTGCCGAAGCGGCGGCCGATGTCGGCGGCCACGCCGAACTGGCCCTTGGTCTGGTAAAGGGCGGTCAGGCGCGTGAGCGGGGTGTCGTCGGCGCGCTTGCTGACGATGTTGATCGCACCGCCCACGCTGCCGCCCGGGCCCATGCCGTAGGCCAGCGAGCCAGGGCCTTCGAGCACTTCCACACGCTCCAGCATGTTCACCGGCACGCGCGCTGCCGACACCATGCCGTACAGGCCGTTCAGCGCCACGTCGGTGGCCTGCACGTCGAAACCGCGAATCTGGAACACGTCGCCGAAGCCGCCCGAGCTTTGCTCGGCCCGCACCGAGGCGTTGTTGACGACCACGTCGGCGATGGTGCGCGCCTGCGTGTCGCGCATCAGTTCTTCCGTGTAGTTCGTCGTGCTGAACGGTTGGTTCATGACGTTGGCCGTGCCGAGCACGCCGACGCTGCCGCCGCGCGCGAGCTGACCGCCCGCGTAGGGCGCGGGCAGTTCGCCCGGCTCGGCCTTGGCCTTGACCGACACGGCGGGCAGGGCGGCCGTCACCGGCTGCGCAGCGTCTGCGGCGGCCGGAGCGGCTTGGGCGGTGGGTGCGGCAGAGGCGGCGGGGGCGGTCTGGGCCTGCGCGCTCTGGAGCGCGGCGGTGCCCATCAGGGCGACGAACAGGGCTTCGGCGGCGCGGGCGGCGGCCGTGCGACGGGTCATGGTGTGCGAGTTTCCACGGTGCGGCATAAGGCTTGAGGCTCGGGTCAAGGTTGGTAGATGAGATTCATTTCAATAACGAGAATCGTTTGCAATTGTAAATGGGGCCGATGCCGCGTTGCACAAAAATCGACGGATTCGATCAAAAAACGACGGATTCGGACAAAAAGATTGTCACGGAGCGACGCGCGGGGCAGGGCCGGTCTGCCGCGCCTTGCGCCGTCTCGGCGCGCCATGCTGTACTACGCCGGACCGTTTTTCTCCAGGCGTGATGGGTCCGACAGCACTCGAAACAGGAAAGGGCAAGGCCATGCATGTGATCAGCGCATTGAGTTCCGATTTCTACGAAGTGGAGTTCGCCGGCAAGCCGGCCAATCAGTGGAACGTGTTCCCTGACTGGAACCCGCACGACCGCTTCGGCATCCTGATCTACGATCCGCTGGCCGCGCTGGGCGCGACGCACCTGATCCAGGTGGCCTGCATGTGTTTCTACGACGTCAAGCCGAGCCGGCGCGAGGAACGCAAGATTTACCCGGAGATTTTCGCGATCCATGTGGGCGAATGGTGGGGCGGCTACGGTTACTTCGATTTCTGGCCGGCGCGCCGCGAGGTGTGCGTGCCGAACGATCACCAGGAGATTCTCGGCGCGCTCAACGATCGCGGCATTACGCGGCTGGCCTTGCCGGAGCGACCGGCGCGCGAGCTCGTGCATCGCCGCAAGGAGGAAGATTGCGCGCTGGAGGGGCTGGCGACGGCGGTGTTCTACAGCCCGAGCGGGCGCGTCGACCAGGCGGATTTCACGATCCGCAGCAACGATCGCCGCAGCGAGCGCGACGTGCATCGCGTGCTCGACCGGCCGCAACTGGCCACCGATGCGGCGGCCAAGCTGGCCAATTCGCGTGTGCCGATCAAGGAAGGCGACCCGGATTTCGCGTCGCGTCAGCAGGCGCTGAACGTCAACATCGACGACACGATGCGCGAGGCGGCGCGTCGGCAGCGCGAAAGCCTGAAGGTCGACGAACTGATCACGGAGTCGTACCGTTTCGTTCGGCCGGAAGTGGCGTTGAAGTGCTTGTGAAACGCAGTTAGCGCTGCGTGAGTGCGATCCAGCGCTGCGGCGGCCAGCCGCCGCGACCGGATCGTCAGAACGAACCCCGTCATCCCCGATTCGCGCGACACAGAACAGGTCGGCATCAGGAGCGCGGCCGGCAGGCCGATCCGGCCGACGCACGCAAGCGCGCTTTCCAATACCTCGTCAAGCGAAGCCGTTACCGTGGCGGGCGCGACCATTTCCGGAAACAACAGGCAGGCCGCGCCCATGCCGACCAACGCGAGCGTGCGCACCGTGCATGGCAATCCGGTTGCGCCCGCAACGAATGACGACGCTGCCATTCCACAACGATCCAGGCGATCCAACTGACGCCACGCGGACGATCTTGCTACCTGTATAGCAGCGCTTTCCGCACCACCTCACGCGGCATTCATTTCCTTTACGACATCGCAGGCACGGCGAGTGGCCTTCGCACGCGCGCTCATTTTGTTAGGCATTCATCTGAAAAAAGATGGAATACGCGGCGGCGTGGCGCTGTTCTGTGAGGGTAGCGAGAACGAACCGGTGCGGTGTTCCAGGCACGGGCGCTCTTCGATCATGAACACGCAACGAACAGTGTCCCTGCCGTCCATTCTGAGAGGAGTCATGCGATGCACAAGCGAGTTGCGGTACTGGTGATCGGGGGCGGCCCGGGCGGCGCCACCGCGGCGGCCATTCTGGCCAAGGACGGGTTGGAGGTGCTGTTGCTGGAGCGCGATACGTTTCCGCGCTATCACATCGGCGAATCGTTGCTGGCGTCGTGCCAGTCGACGCTGAAATTGTCGGGCGCTTACGAGGCGGTCAAGGCGCACGGCTTTCAGATCAAGCGCGGCGGCGTGGTGTATTGGGGCGACGACAAGTGGGTGCTCGACTGGCGGCAGCTCGTCGATCCGGACATCTGGTCGTGGCAGGTCGATCGCGCCACCTACGACGACATCCTGCTGCGCAATGCCGAGAAGCAGGGCGTGGAAGTGATCGAAGGCGCGAGCGTCAAGCGCATCGTGTTCGATGGCGAGCGCGCGGTGGCGGCCGAATGGATGCGGCGCGGCGAGGACGTGACGCAGCGCGTCGAATTCGATTACGTGATCGACGCCTCGGGCCGTCACGGGTTGATCGCCCAGCAGCATTTCGACATGCGCCAGCAACACGAGGTGTTCCAGAACGTGGCGATGTGGTCGTACTGGAGCGGCGCGGAACTGCTGCCCGACAGCCCGGAAGGCGGCATCAACGTGGTGTCCGCGCCCGACGGCTGGTGGTGGAACATTCCGCTCGGCAACGACCGCTACAGCATCGGCATGGTCACGCACAAGAACAAGTTCGTGGCGGACCGGCGCGGCTTCGACTCGCTGGAGGATTACTACCTGGCCCGCGTCGCGCAATCGCCGGCCATCCAGGGCGTGACGCGCAACGCCACGCGCGTGGCGCCGGTCAAGGTCGAGCAGGATTATTCGTATGTCGCGGAACGCTTCTGCGGGCCGGGCTACCTGCTGGTGGGCGACGCCGCCTGCTTCCTCGATCCGCTGTTGTCCACCGGTGTGCATCTGGCTCAATACAGCGGTATGATCGCCGCGGCCTCGATCATCAGTACAACGAAAGGTGAAGTACGGGAAGCCGAAGGCCGCGCCTTCTTCGAATATGTCTACCGGCGCGCCTATACGCGGATGCTGGTGCTGGTGTCGCGCATGTACGAGCGCTATCAGGGCGCCGACGACTATTTCTGGAACGCGCAGAAGCTGGTGCACGAATCGGCGCGCAAGGCCGAGCCGATCCGCGATTTCACGACCATCACCACCGGCCTGACCGACATCGACGAAGCCGCGAACGTGGATACCCGCATCCTGAACGACGTGCTGATGCAGGAAGCGAAGACCATGCAGGACACCAGCCTGCAAGGCTCGGCGCCGTCGGACATCACGGCGCTGGACATGCAGCCGCTGTTCGGCGACTGGTTCAGCCTGAGCGGCGAGGATGCCAGCGTGAGCCGGCTCGAACTGGTCACGTCGCCGTCGCTCGGGCTGCGCCGCATCACCACCCCCACCGCCGTCTGAGACGGCCCAACCATCCATGAGTACGGAGCCCCGGCTGTGATCCAACCGCTTCTCTTCACCTTGACCGTGATGACCATCCTGGCCATGCCGGGGCCGACCAACACGCTGCTGGCCACCGGCGGCGCGACCCTCGGCCTGCGTCGCGCCTTGCCGTTGGCGTTGGCCGAGGCATTGGGTTACGGCATCGCGATCCTGGCGGTCGGGTTGTTGCTGAAGCCGGTGCTGGCGCAGTGGCCGCAGTTCGCGCGGGTGTTGCGGGTGGCCGTGTCGGCCTATCTGTTTTACCTCGCCTGGACGCTGTTTCGCAGCGGGCGCGGCGATCAGGCCGAGCGGATCGGCCACGGGCCGATCACGCCGCGCCGCGTGTTCGTCGCCACGCTGCTGAACCCCAAGGCGCTGGTGTTCGCGATCAACGTGATTCCGTTCGACAGCCCGCACGTGGCGTTCTATCTGCTCGGCTTCGTCGCGATCCTGGCGCCGCTGTCGATCGCCTGGATACTGCTCGGCGCGGCGCTCGGCAAGGCCGCGGCCGGCACCGGGCGCGAGCGGTGGATCGCGCGCGCGGGGGCGGCGGTGCTCGGATTGTTCGGGGTCCTGCTCATGGCCTCTGCACTGAAGTAACGAGGAGTTTCATCATGAATCGACGCGTACAGGTATTGGTGATCGGCGGCGGCCCCGGCGGCTCGACCGCGGCGGCGCTGCTGGCCAAGGAAGGCCACGACGTGCTGCTGCTGGAGCGCGACACGTTTCCGCGCTATCACATCGGCGAATCGCTGCTGGCCTCGTGCCAGGCCACGCTCAAGCTGTCCGGCGCCTACGAGGCGGTCAAGGCGCACGGCTTTCAGATCAAGCGCGGCGCGCTGATCCACTGGGCCGACGACGAATGGGTGCTCGACTGGCGCAAGCTGGTCGATCAGGATGCCTGGTCATGGCAGGTCGATCGCGCCACCTACGACGACATCCTGCTGCGCAACGCCGAGCAGCAGGGCGTGGAGGTGATCGAGGGCGCGACGGTCAAACGCATCGTGTTCGACGGCGAACGCGCGGTGGCCGCCGAATGGATGCGGCGCGGCGAGGACGTCACGCAGCGCGTGGATTTCGACTACGTGATCGACGCCTCGGGCCGCCACGGGGTGCTGTCGCAGCAGCATTTCGACATGCGCCAGCAACACGAAATCTTCAAGAACGTGGCGGTGTGGTCTTACTGGAATGGCGCGGAGCTGCTGCCCGACAGCCCGGAAGGCGCGATCAACGTGGTGTCCGCGCCCGACGGCTGGTGGTGGCACATTCCGCTCGGCAACGATCGCTACAGCGTGGGCCTGGTCACGCATCGCAACGCGTTTCTGCGCGATCGGCCCGGCTTCGATTCGCTCGAAGCCTACTATCTCGACCGCCTGAGCCAGTCGAAGGCGATCCGCGGCGTCACGGCCCAGGCCACGCGCGTCGCGCCAGTCAAGGTCGAGCAGGATTACTCGTACGTGTCGGATCGATTCTGCGGGCCGGGCTACATGATCGTCGGCGACGCGGCCTGCTTCCTCGATCCGCTGCTGTCCACCGGCGTGCATCTGGCGCAGTACAGCGGCATGATCGCGGCGGCGGCCATCAACAGCGTCGTGAAGCAGGAGATCGACGAAGGCGAGGGCTGGCGCTTCTTCGAGTACATCTATCGGCGCGCCTATACGCGGATGCTGGTGCTGGTGTCGCGCATGTACCAGTCGTACAAGGGCAAGGACGAGTATTTCTGGAGTGCGCAGAAACTGGTGCATGCGAGCACGCATCACGACGAGCCGGTGCGCAACTTCACCGACATCAGCGCGGGCCTGAGCGACATCCACGAGGCGAACGACATCGATACGCGCGCGTTGACGCAGCAACTGCTCGACGCCGCCGAGGCCGAGCAGGACGCCAAGGCCGCGCGCGTGCCCACCACCAATCTGCATACGCTGGACGTGTCGGTGTCGTGGGGGCCGTGGCGCAGCCTCGAAGGCGCGGACACCACGCTGGAGGACATCCGCCTCGTGACCCAGCCATCGCTCGGGCTGCGTCGCGCCGCACGGAGCGACGCATGATGAACGCCCCGGCCGAGATGCTCGAATTGATCACGGGCGCATGGAAAACGCAGGTCGTGCATGCGTTTGCCGCGTTGTCGGTGGCCGAGGCGCTCGACGCGGCGCCGTTGCTGCCCGACCAACTGGCGCGTCGCCTGGGCGCCGATGCCGATGCCCTGACGCGGTTGCTGAGGGCCGGCGCGGCCCTCGGCCTCGTGCGGTGCGATGCCGAGGGCCGCTATGCCGGCTCGCCGCTGCTCGACACGTTGCGCGCGAGCGGCCCCGGCTCGCTGCGCGCCTATGCGATGGCGGTGGCGATGCCGGGGCACTGGCTGCCGTGGGGGCGCGCCGTCGATGCGGTGCGGTCCGGCGCGCGGCAAACGGCGGTGACGCTGGGCGGCGAGCTGTGGGATCACTATCGCACGGAGCCCGACGAGGCCGCGGTGTTCTCGGCCGGCATGAGCGCCTTGACGAATCTCGTGGCGGCCGACGCGGCTCGGCTTGTCGATACCGCCGGCACCCGCGTGGCGGTGGACCTCGGCGGCGCATCGGGCACGCTGGTGCGCGCGCTGATGGCGGCCAACCCGGCGCTCGAAGGCGTCGTGCTCGATCTGCCGCACGTGGTGGACGATGCGCGCGCCGCCGCCGACATGCAGGGGCTGGGCACGCGCCTGCGGGCGGTGGCCGGCGATTTCTTCGCGCCGCTGCCCGCCGCCGATCTGTATCTGCTCAAGCACATCCTGCACGACTGGGACGATGCATCGTGCGTGCGAATCCTGCGCAACTGCCGCGACGGGCTGGTTGCGGGCGGCCGCGTCGCCGTGATCGAACTGGCGCTGCCCGATGCCGGCGATGCGGCGGCGGCCGGTTCGTTCGCATCCCTGATGGATCTGACGATGCTGATGCTGACGCCGGGCCGCGAGCGCACGCTTGCCGAATACGAGGCCTTGTTTGCCGCCGCCGGGTTGGCGCTGCGCAAGGTCACGCCGATGCCGGCCACCGCGATGCTCATCATGGAGGCTGGCCACGCATGAACGCACACGTCGCCATCGTCGGCGCGGGGCCGGTGGGCATGGTGGCCGCGCTGCTGCTCGATCGTCACGGCGTGGCCGTCACGCTGTTCGACACCGAGGCCGCCACGCGCAACGGCCCGCGCGGCAGCACCCACAACGCCCGCACCATGGAGCTGTATCGGCAGCTCGGGCTGGCCGCCGGCATTCGGCGGCTCGGCCTGCCCGACGCGCATCCGACCGACGTGCGCTACCTGACGCGGCTCGCCGGTTTCGAATTGGCGCGGCTCGCGATGCCGTCCGAGCGCGACAAGCGGCAGGCGGTGGCCGACAGCGGCCCGCTCGATCAGGTGCCCGAACCGGTGTTGCGCGCGAACCAGATGCAGGTGGAGGCGCATCTGGCCGAGCACATCCGCACGCAAACGGGCATCGATTACCGGCCCGGCTGGCATGTCGAGACCTTCCGGCAGGACGCGGGCGGCGTGACGCTGCGCGCCAGTCACGCCGCGCTCGGCGCGTCGACGTTCGAGAGCGATTACCTGATCGGTTGCGACGGCGCGCGCAGCATGGTGCGCGGCGAACTGGGCATCGCGCTGGAGGGCCCGGACGGCATCGGCGGCCAGTATTTCGGTGGCCGGATGCTGGCCACCTATTTCCGCGCGCCGGCCTTGTATGCAGGCTGCTTGCGCGAGCGACGGGCGTTCCAGTACTGGATCAGCAATCCCGATGCGCGCGCAACCTTGATCGCGCTGGACGGTCAGGGTGAATTCCTGATGTTCACGCAGGCGCCGCCCGGCGACGCGCCCGCCGATGCCCGGCAGATCGTCGAGACGATCCATCGCTGCATCGGCGGCAGCGAGGCCGTGCCGGTCGAGGTCGTGCATACCCGCGCGTGGCGGGCCGGCGCGGCGCTGGTGGCCGAGCGCCTGCACGACCGGCGCGTGTTCCTGGCGGGCGATGCCGCTCACGTCTTCACGCCGACCGGCGGTTTCGGCATGAACACCGGCATCGAGGACGTGGCCAACCTGGCGTGGAAACTGGCCGCGACGCTGCAAGGATGGGGCGGCCCGGCGTTGCTCGACAGCTACGCGCTCGAACGGCTGCCGGTCGCGAAACGCAATGTGGCCGCGGCGCGCGAGTTGTCGCGCCGAGTGGGTGCCGTGCAGACGTCCGCCGACATCGAGCACGATTCACCCGCCGGCGCGGCGCAACGCGCACAGCTCGGGGCCGTGCTGGCTGGCTTCGCCGATCAGTTCGATTCGATGGGCGTGCATCTCGGTGCGCGCGTCGACGGCTCGCCGATCGTGATCGGCGACGCCGCACCGCCCGCCGACGATTATCGGCACTACCAACCCTCGGGCGTGCCGGGCGGCCGCGCACCGCATTTCTGGATCGATGCGAGGCGCGGGGCGGGCAGTTCGATCTACGACCGGTTCGGCACGGGCTTCACGTTGCTGCGCTTCGATGGCGCTGAGGCGGGCGAGATCGTGCGCGCGGCGGCACGCCGTGCGGTGCGGCTCGACGTGGTGGACGTGTCGAACGCGCCGGCGCAAGCGCTCTATGGCGGCGCGCTGGTGCTGATCCGCCCTGATCGAGTGATCGCCTGGCGCGCCAACCGCGATGTCGATGCGGATGGCGCGGAGGCGATATGGCGGCGGCTGACCGGATTCGCGGCGGCTTGAGCAAGGGATGCGGCGGCTAGTCCGCCGCCGCATCCGCCGCTTCACCAAACCAGCGCCGAAGCGTCTCCTCCAACGCGCCTTCATCGACAGCAGCGTCCGTCGCCCACGCCACGGACCCGTCGGGCCGCACCAGCACGGCGCGCAACCCGAGCCGATCGTTCGCATCGCTGACGAGATGGCGCACGCGCGATCGCCAGCCCGCCAACAGCGCGGCACGCGCCGGGTCCGCATCCGTGGCGCGCGCCGCAAATTCCAGAAACAGGCCACGCCCGTCGCGTGACAGGCTGCCGGCTCGCGTCCCGTCGTGCAACGCGAAATCGGGCAGGCTGCAGCCGACCAGCGGATGCGCGCCACCGAGCTCGTAGCGCAGCGCGACGCCCCACACGCGTTCAGCGAAATACGTCGCGCCGTCGCGCGTGGCGGCCAGATCGCGGATCACGTCGGCCAGCGCGCGCGTGCCGACCGTGGGCCGCATCAACGCAACCTGCGCACGCGACCAGTCGAGCACACGTGCGCCCACCGGGTGCCGCTCGCTCGCGTAGCTGTCGAGCAGGCCGGCCGGCGCGTCGCCGTGCAGCGTGGCGGCCAGCTTCCAGCCGAGGTTCATCGCGTCGCCGATGCCGAGATTGAGGCCCTGGCCACCGAGCGGCGAGTGGATATGCGCGGCGTCGCCCGCCAGCAGCACGCGGCCTTGGCGATACGCGCCGGCCTGGCGTGCGCGGTCGGTCCAGGTGGCGGCCAGATGCAGCCGCTCGACCGTGAGATCTAGGCCGGTCACGCGCCGCAACACGGTTTGCACATGGTCGGCGGTGATCGGTTGGAGACGCTGGCATGCGCCGCCGTCGAAATCGACCATCGTGATCGTGCCGGGTGGCGCATAGGTGTACATACCATCGGGCGTGGCGTGACGGCCGGGGCGCAGCGCGGCGAACGCGGCCGAGCCGCCCAGTTCCACCTCGACCGAATAGCCGGTGAACTCGGGATCGGTGCCGATGAAATCGAAGCCGGCCGCCTTGCGGATCGTGCTGCGCCCGCCGTCGCAGCCCACCAGCCAGCGCGCGCGGAACGTGTCGCCGCCGGTGGTGTGAACGGTCACGGCGTCGCCATCGTCGTGCAGGCCGTCGACGCGGCAACCGTATCGGACCACGGCGCCCAGCGTGCTCGCGTGCCGCGCCAGCACGGTTTCGAGCGCCGCCAGTTCGACTGCCAGCGTATAGCCGGCCGGGCCGGGCAGGTGATACGGCCAGGCCGACGCATCGATCTCGTCGAGATGGAACGCAATCCCCGCGAAATGGCCGCCGGGGCGGTGCGCCGCGTTGCCCGGCCGTTGCCAATGCGCGGACGCCTTGGCGCGGTTCGTCGCGTCGCCCGCCTGCTGCGCGGCGACGACCGCGTCGAGCAGGCCGCGGCGGTGGAACGCGTCGAGCGTGGGCGCGTTCAGGCCGCGCATGCCGAACGGCAGCCGCTTGAGCGGTGAATCAGGTGAACTGAGTGAATCAGGCGCATCGGCCTGTTCGAGCACGAGCACCGAACAGCCATGCAGGCGCAGTTCGCCGGCCAGGAACAGGCCGACCGGGCCGGCGCCCGCGATGACGACGTCGTAAAGCGAAAGGGAAGGGTGGTGCATGGAAAGCTCCGTTGTCGAGGTTCGACCGGAGCGTTCCTGAGCCAGGACACCGCGCGGACGAACCGGTGAGCGCCTGGGCGGCGCCGGGTTCGTCGCGGGGATCCCGGCACGAGGCCAAAGACCAGAGCTTTCGTTACCGAAAGGACTTGGGCTTACCAGACCAAGTCTGCCTTTTCCGACGCCGCTTTATAGCATCGCGACGCGCGCCGCGCAATGGTGGCGTGATGGCGGTATGGTTTTTCCGACTCACGGCATTATGAAAAATTGATGTTTCGGCGTGTTGAAAATCCGCGTTCGAACCGGTTTTATCGAACGCATGCTGAAACCCGATTTTTGTCACGTTCGCGCGGTTGTACGCCAATACTGTCGCCTGTATATTGGCCGGGATTTTTACGCCGGATAAAGAACCGGTAATGACTTGAATAGACCAGCCAACAAGAAGTAATACGCACCGGGGATGCTGATGGCCAGACGCTGGCATCTGCCTTTTCGGCTGCACGTCTCGGTGTTCATTGCCGTGGTCGTGTTGCTGATCGGCGGCCTGATCAGCGCGGTGGATTACGATCATTCACGCAGGATTCTCGAGGATCACTCGGCGAATCTGGTGCGCGACATGAGCCGTGAGACCGCGAATGAAATCCAGAGGATGTTGACGCCGGCGTCGATCGCGGTGAAAACCCTGGCCTACGGACATATCGTGCGCACGCATTCCACCGCGCAGCGAATGGCCGTACTCGGTGCATTGCACGCCATCCTGCTCGCGTCGCCGGGCATGGAAGACATTTACATCGGTTATGCGAACGGCGATTTCTTCATGTTTCGCGCGATTCGCAACGACGTGCAACGCCGCGGCCTGCAGGCACCCGATGCGGCACGTTTCGCATTGCAGACGATCGATCGTTCGGTCAAGCCCGCCGCCGGGCATTTCATCTATTTCGACGCCGATCTGCATGTGATCGCGGATGTGACGCGCGCCGAGTATCCGGCCACGTTCGATCCGCGCATGCGTCCGTGGTATCAACAGGCGATCGAGCAGAAGCGCTTGATCCGCACCGCGCCCTATGTGTTCTCGTCGGTGCGCGAAGTGGGCACCACGCTGGCGTTTGCTGCGCCCGACGGCCGCGCGGTGGTGGGCTGCGACATCAACCTCGACACGCTCCAGCAAACGCTCGTCGCGCGCAACAGCCTGCCGGGCCTGAGCTTCGCGCTGGTGGGCGCGGACGGCCAACTGGTGGCCTCGACCTGGCAGGCAGGGCCGGTACACGGCGCGACGGACGACGCCGATCAGCTCGTCAGCAGCGAGGAAATGGCGCAGGTGCCGGTGCTGGCGCGCATGGCCGCGAGCATTCGCGAGGTCGGCCGCGCGGGCTGGCACGCCAGCGTGGTCGAGGCGCAGGACGAGCCGTGGCACATGACGGCGAGCCGGCTGGCGTTCGACGACGTCGCGCCGCTGTACCTGACCTCCGCGATCCGCCAGCGCGATTTGCTGCGCGAGGCCGACGAGCGGCGGCTGATGGTCGGCATCGTCACGCTGGCGATTCTGGCGCTGTCGGTGCCGGTCACCTGGTGGTTCGGCGCGATCATCACGCGCCCGCTGAAGAAGCTGGCCGCCCAGGCCGACACGGTGCGCCGCTTCGAGCTGGCGCCGGGCGGCGAGATCGTCACCACGCACATCAGCGAGATCGACCGGCTGGCCGCGCGCATGGAGGAGATGAAGCGCACCATCCGGCGCTTTCTCGACACGATCCAGGCGGTGGCCGCCGAGCCCGATTTCGAACGGTTGATGCCGATGCTGCTGACCGAAATGCTGGCCGAGGCGCACGCCGATGCCGGCGTGCTCTATCTGGCGAGCGAGGACGGCACGGTGCTGCAACCGGCCGCCGCGCGCGACACGCGGCGCGAGGCCGTCAACGAAACGCTCAAGCCGCTCGCGGTGGACACGGCGCCCGCGCTGATCCGCTCGGCGCTGGCCGAGAATCGCGCGCTCGCCGGGCAATTGTCGAACCCGGACATCCTGCAGGCCGGCTTCTCGCAGTTCCGGCTCGGCGCGGGCGACGCGGCCGTGGTGCCGCTCGTGAATCGCGAGGGCGTGCTGGTGGGCGCGTTCGTGCTGCTGCATTCGAAGCCGCTCGAAAAAATGCAGTTGTCGTTCATCGCCGAGCTGACCGGGCTGTTCGTCAGCGCGATCGAAACGCGCGAGCTGATCAAGATGCAGCGCGCGCTGTTCGAATCGTTCATCCAGTTGATCGCCAAGGCCATCGACGCGAAAAGCCCGCACACGGGCGGCCACTGCAACCGCGTGCCGGAGCTGACCAAGATGCTCGCTCAGGCCGCGTGCAGCACGCACGAAGGCCCGTGGCGCGATTTCGATCTCGATGCGCAGCAGTGGGAGGCCTTGCATGTGGCGGCCTGGCTGCACGATTGCGGCAAGATCACCACGCCCGAATACGTGATCGACAAGGCCACCAAGCTCGAAACGCTGTACGACCGGATTCACGAAGTCCGCATGCGCTTCGAGGTGCTCAAGTGCGAGACGGAAATCGCTTACCTGAAGGCCGTCGAGGCCGGCATGGATCGCGAGCGCGCCGCGAGCACGCGCGATGCGCTGCTGCGCGAGATCGACGACGATTTCGCGTTCGTGGCCGCCTGCAACGAGGGCGGCGAGTTCATGGACCCGGCGCGGGTCGAGCGGCTCGAACGGATCGGCCGACGCACCTGGCGGCGTACGCTCGACGATCGGCTCGGCGTGTCCGAGGACGAGCGCAAGCGCCAGGCGCGCACGCCGCGCGGGCCGTTGCCGGTGCGCGAACCGCTGCTGGCCGACAAGGCCGAGCACCGCATCGAGCGCGAGGGCGCGGCCACGCCGTTCGGCTCGCCCGACAACCGCTGGGGCTTCCGGATGCACGTGCCCGAGCTGCTGTTCAATCGCGGCGAGCTGTACAACCTCTCGGTGTCGCGCGGCACGCTCTCCGAGGAGGAGCGTTTCAAGATCAACGAGCACATGTTGCAGACCATCATGATGCTGTCGCAACTGCCGTTTCCGCGTCACATGCGCAACGTGCCCGAAATCGCGGGCGGCCATCACGAGAAGATGGACGGCACCGGCTATCCGAAGGGGCTGCGCGGCGACGAGATGAGCCCGCTCGCGCGGATGATGGCGATCGCCGATATCTTCGAGGCGCTGACGGCCGGCGACCGGCCTTACAAGCGCGGCAAGACGCTGTCCGAGGCGATCGCGATCATGGCGTCGATGTGCGAAGCGCAGCATATCGACGCGGAGCTGTTCGGCCTGTTCCTGCGCTCGGGCGTGCACCTCGATTACGCGCGGCGCTTCATGCTGCCCGAGCAGATCGACGAGGTGGATATCGCGCGCTACCTCGCGTCGTCGGAGCGCTTGGCGGCCTGAGCCGGCGGCGTATAGTGGCGGTTTCCATTCCCGGAAACTTGGCCATGCTGACTTACGCGATTCAGAAAACCGGCGACGACTATTCCCGGTTGGAACCGCAAGGCCCGACCGATTACGCCGGGTTCATCGGTGCGCTGGAGCAGTTTCCGTGGGCGGCGCAACTGGCGCTGTGGGATGTGGACCAGAGCGGCCCGTTGCCCGCGCTGGTGCTGCGCCACACCGGCGACCAGCGCGAATTGTGGATCAGCGCGCTCGGCGCGGATCTCGGCCAGGATTTTCAACTGAACGCCGTGGCGATGCGCGAGAAGAAGCCGAGGTTCGGGTTCGGCAAGCCGAGCATCGAGCGCGATGTCGTCACGTTCGACGTGGAATCGCGCGCCGATGTCGATCGGCTCTGCCAACTGTTTTGCAGTGCGCAATATGCGGCGTTCGACGCGGACGTGGCGCGGCTCGACGAGCGCTCGCGCGAACGCGAGCGGTGGCGCCGCCGATAACGCCTGGCGCCGCCACTGCCGCGCGGCCCGATTGCTCAGGTCTGCAGATAAACCACCTGCGTGTGCGTGTATTCATACACGCCGTGCTTGCCGTCCGCGCCGCCGATGCCGCTCTTGCGCACGCCGGCATGGAAGCCCTGCATGGCCTCGAAGTTCTCGCGGTTCACGTAGGTCTCGCCGAACGACAGGCCGCGAATCGCGTGCATGGCCTTGTTCAGGTTGGTGGTGTAGACCGACGAGGTCAGGCCGTATTCGCAGTCGTTGGCGAGCGCGATGGCCTGGTCGAGATCGTCGATGATCTGGATCGGCAGCACCGGCCCGAAGATTTCCTCGCGCATGATCGCCATGTCCTCGCGGCAGCCGGTGATCACGGTGGGCTCGTAGTGGAAGCCGCGGCCGAGGTCGGCTAGCTTGCCGCCCGTCACCACCGTGCCGCCTTGCTCGACGGCCTTGATCACCTTCGCTGCAACCTTGTCCAGGCCGCCCTGATTGATCAGCGGCCCCATCTCGACCGACGCATCCGCGCCCGGATCGCCGTACTTCGTCACGCGCATCGCCTCGCTGATGCGCTCGATGAACGCATCGGCCACCTTGCGCTCGACATACACGCGCTCGGCGCAGTTGCAGACCTGCCCGGTGTTGATCACGCGCGAGTTGCGGATCGCCGTCACGGCCAGGTCGAGATCGGCGTCGGCCAGCACGATGGCCGGGGCCTTGCCGCCCAGCTCCAGGTTCAGCTTGGTCAGATTCGTTGCGGCGGCGGCCATGATGCGCTGGCCGGTGGCCACGCTGCCGGTGAAGCTGATCATGTCCACGCCGGCATGCGCACTGAGCTTGCCGCCCACGTCGCCCTTGCCGCCGACCACGTTGAACACGCCCTTCGGCAGCGAAGTTTTCGCCACCAGCTTGGCGAACTCGAAGCAGTTGTTCGGGGTTTCCTCGCTCGGCTTGATGACGATGGTGTTGCCGGTGATGAGCGCCGGCGCCATCTTGCGGGCGATCAGGAAGAACGGGAAATTCCACGGCAGGATGCCGGCCACCACGCCCATCGGCTTGCGGAACAGCAGCATGGTTTCGTTGGCGCGGTCGCTCGGGATGATTTCGCCTTCGATGCGGCGCGCCCACTCGGCCATGTAATCGAGGTAGTCGGCCGTGAAGTTGACTTCGACCTCGGCCAGCCCGCGAATCTTGCCGCCTTCGCTGACGATGATGTCGGCCAGCCGCGCCACGTCGGCGCGCAACAGGTCGGCGATCTGGTTCAGGAAGCGGGCGCGTTCGATGGCGGGACGGGTGCCCCAGGCCGGCTGCGCGCGTCGCGCCGCCTCGATCGCGCGGTCGAGATCGGCAACGCTCGCCACGGGCGCGTGCGACAGCACCGCGCCGGTGGCCGGATTGCGGACCTCGAAATGTTCGGTGGAACTGACGAATTCGCCGTCGATGTACTGCTGGTATTGCGTCGGAGTGCTGGACATGGTCGTCTCCTGGCTGGAATCGGGGTAGGTCGTTGCGTCGTCGTTGGCTTGGGAATCGGCGCGAATCAGTAGGCGCCCTTGGCGCCCGGTTTTGCCGCCGCGCCCACGGCACCGGTCGGGCGGAAGCGCGCCAGCGCGGCGTCGAGCGCGTCGCGCAGCGCCACGATGTCGATCGCCACGGCCACGAAGCTCGCACCCCATTCGAGGTAGCGGCGCGCCGCGTCCTCGGCCGGCGCGAGGATGCCGGCGGCTTTGCCGGCCCGGCGCGACACGTCGATGATGTGGCGGATCGCCTGCTGCACGGTGTCGTGGCCGGCGTCGTCGGGATGACCGAGCGCGCACGACAGGTCGGCCGGACCGATGAACAGGCCGTGCACGCCCTCGGTGGCGGCGATCGCCTCGACGTTCTCCAGCCCCGCGCGCGATTCGATCTGCACGGTCAGGCACAGCGCCGATTCGGCGCGCGCCAGGTAGTCGCCCACGCTGCCCCAGCGCGTCGCGCGCGTCAGCGCGCCGCCGATGCCGCGAAAGCCGCCGGGCGGGTAGCGCATCGCGCGCACCAGCGCCGCCGCCTGCTCGGCGGTTTCGACCATCGGCACCATCAGCGTGGTCGCGCCGATGTCGAGCAATTGCTTGATGCGCGCCGGGTCGTGATCGACGGTGCGCACCACCGGCTGAGTCGGGTAGGCGGCCAGCACCTGCAACTGTCGAAGGATGGTCTCGATCGAATTCGGTGCGTGCTCGCCGTCGACCAGCATCCAGTCGTAACCGGTCTGCGCGATGATTTCGGTGGTGTAGCTGCTGGCGAAGCTGTTCCAGGTGCCGAGTTGCGGCGTGTGCGCGGCGAGTGCGTGTTTGAACGGATTGTCGAGCGGGGGCAACGGTGGCATGCGGTGTCTCCGGAAATCGGTAGGGGCTGCGAAATAAGTCGGAAGTCGGAAGTCAGGCGGAGCCGGGCGGCGCGGCACGGCGCTACGATCCTACGCCGTACTGAGGATTCGTGGCGCGACGCGTGCGGGTTCGGCGGCCTCGCCGGGCTGGCCGGCCGATGCATTCGGCAACCCGCCGCCAGCAAGCCGCGCGCCCGCCGCGCTCAGTGCGCTCAGTGCGTGTAAGGCCGCGCGAGCTGGCAATCGGGGTTCAGCCGCACGCCGAAGCCTGGCTTGTCGAGCGCCGAGGCGCGCATCCGGCCGCGCTCGGGCACCGGCTCGTCGAGCAACTGCGGATGGAACATCGGCACCACCTGGTCGGCCTTCGGCGCCATCATCAGGAACTCGGCGAACGGGCTGTTGTGGCGCGTGATCACGAAGTGATAGCTGTAGACCGACGAGCCGTGCGGCACCACCAGCGCGCCGTGCGCGTCGGCCAGCGCCGAGATCTTGATCAGCTCGGTCACGCCGCCGCACCAGCCCACGTCGGGTTGCAGCACGTCGCAGCAGCCCATCTCCAGCAGCAGCCGGAAGCCCCAGCGGGTGGCCTCGTGCTCGCCGGTATTGATCAGCATGCCGGGCGGCGCCGCCTTGCGCAGCGCGGCATAGCCCCAGTAGTCGTCGGGCGGCAGCGCTTCCTCGATCCACTTGAGGCCGTACGCTTGCGCCGCGTGGGCGAGCCGCGTCGCGTAGTTCAGGTCGAGGCTCATCCAGCAGTCCCACATCAGCCAGAAATCGGGGCCGACGCGCTCGCGCATCGCCGCCAGCGCCTCCAGGTTCTTGCGCATCCCTTCGTCGCCCTCGGCCGGGCCGTGATGGAGCGGCATCTTCCCGCCGATGAAGCCCATCTGCTGGGCCAGGTCGGGCCGCGCGCCGGTGGCGTAGAACTGCAACTCGTCGCGCACGGCGCCGCCGAGCAACTGATGCACCGGCTCGTCGCGCACCTTGCCGAGCAGGTCCCACAGCGCGAGATCCACGCCCGAGATGGTGTTGAGCACCAGCCCCTTGCGGCCGTAATAGAGCGTGCCGAAATACATCTGATCCCAGATCTTCTCGATGTCGGTCACCTTGGCGCCCTCCACGAAGCGCGCCAGATGCTTCTCGACGATATAGGCGGCCGGCTCGCCGCCGGTGGTGACGGCGAAGCCCACCGTGCCGTCGCTGGCTTCCACCTCCACCACCAGCGTGCCGAGCACGTTGATGCCGAAGCTGCGGCGGCTCGCGCGGTATTCGGGGTAGCGGCCCATCGGCGTGGCGATGTGGTCGTCGATCCAGTGGCCGTCTTCCTGGTCGTGGTAATCCGCGCCGCCGCCGCGGAGCGTGTAGGCACGGATCTGCTTGATGGTGGGGACCGACATGATGTTCCTCCGGAGTGCGAACTAGCGAATGAATGACAGCGAGCGGCGTGCATGGCGAGGCCGCCGCGCGCCTCGAAGTGGGGGCCGCCTCACGGCGAATAGCGCGGCCGCGCCTGCGGCTCGTCGTGCGGCCGGCCGCTCGGCGCGGGTTGCCGGCGCACGGCCAGCACCAGCAGCGCGGCGGCCAGCGTGGTGGCGGCGAGCGTGTAGAGGCCGGCCGACGATGAATGGAACGCGGTCTCGGCGGCCTGCTTGAGATTCGGCGCGACGAAGCCGCCGAGCGCGCCGAGCGAATTGATCAGGCCGAAGCCGGCGGCGGCCGCGCTGCCGCGCAGCGTCGAGGCCGGCAGCACCCAGAACACCGGCTGCACGGCGATGAAGCCGGCCGCGGCGAAACAGAGCGCCAGCAGCGACAGCGCCGGTTGCGCGCTGGCCACCGACGCGGCAATGCCGGCCGCGCTGATCGCGAGCGTGACGGCGGCGATCTGGCGATGGCGGCCGCTGCGATCGGCCAGCACCGGCGCCCAGTAGGCGGCCACCAGCGCGCACAGCCACGGCAGCGCCGCCACCAGCCCGACCTCGAAGCCGAGCTTGCGGCCCATCAGCCCGGCCACTTGCGACGGCAGATAGAACACCACGCCGTACACGCTCATCTGGATCAGCAGATACACGGCGCTCAGGTGCAGCACGCGCCGGTCGGCCAGCGCCTGGCGGATCGAGGCCGGGCCGTGGTCGCGCTTGGCGCGATCCTCGGCGTCGAGCGTGGCCACCAGCACCTCGCGCTCGGCGGCCGGCAGCCAGCGCGCGTCGCGCGGCCCGTTGTCGAGCCGGAACCACGCGGCCACGCCCACCACGCTGGCCAGCAGCCCCTCCACCAGGAACAGCCACTGCCAGCCGCGCAACCCGGCCACGCCGTGCAGATCGAGCAACAGGCCCGACAGCGGCGAGCCCACCACGAACGCGATCGGCGCGCCGAAATAGAACAGGCCGAGCGCCTTGCCGCGCGCCTGGCGCGGAAACCAGTAGGTGAGATACAGGATCACGCCGGGGAAGAAGCCCGCCTCGGCGATCCCGAGCAGGAAGCGCAGCACGTAGAACGCCGTCTCGCCGTGCACCAGCGCGGTGGCCGCCGATACCAGCCCCCAGCTGATCATGATCCGGCACATCCAGAGCCGCGCGCCCACGCGTTCGAGCATCAGGTTGCTCGGCACTTCCACCAGCGCATAGCCGACGAAGAAGATGCCCGCGCCGAACGCGTAGGCTGCGTCGGACACCCCGGTGTCGAGCTGAAACTGCGCCTTGGCGAAGCCGACGTTGGCGCGATCGAGAAAGGCCATCACGTACATCAGCAGCAGGAACGGCAGCAGCCGTCGCGTGACGCGCCGAATCGCATCGCCGAGCAGGATTGCCGGGTCGTCCATTCATGTCTCCGTTGTTGTTCGTCGCCGTCGATCGCGTGGTCGGCCTTGGCCGGTTCCGTCGTCGATCGCGCCTTCGTCGTTGCCGCCGCCGTGCACCGCCCTCGGTGGGCGCGAGGCATGCAGCACTGTAATCAGCCCGGCGATGCGTGACCAATACCAATATCGGCGATGGCGATGCAATTTCCGGATCGAGAGTCGATAGCGACGGCGGCCCGGCAACGAGCGACCTGTGACACGGCGATCCGGAACGCGGATCGGACGATGCGGATTCCGGATTGTCGCGGCCGGGGCGGCGACCCTATATTGAGCCGCACGGCCCGGGCGGCCTGGCCGCCGCACAACCGCAATTCAGGAGGACGAAGTGCTGCTACAGGACAAGGTGGTGATCGTGACGGGCGGCTCGCGCGGGATCGGCCGCGCGATCGCGGTGGCGAGCGCGCGCGAGGGCGCCGACGTGGTGATCAATTACTGGGGCGACAACGATGCCTCGTACGGCCGGGGCACGGCCGTCGACGAGGTGCTGGCCGAAGTCGGCCGGGCCGGCCGCCGCGCGATCGCGGTGGAGGGCAACGTGGCCCAGCCCGGCACCGGCACGGAGCTGGTGCGCCAGGCGGTGCGCGCGTTCGGCAAGGTGGACGTGCTGGCCAGCAACGCCGGCATCTGCCCGTTCCATGCGTTCCTCGACATGCCGCCCGCGGTGCTGGAACGCACGGTGGGCGTGAACCTGAACGGCGCATTCTATGTAACGCAGGCGGTGGCGCGGCAGATGCGCGAGCAGGGCACGGGCGGCGCGATCGTCGCCACCAGCTCGATCAGCGCGCTGGTGGGCGGCGGCATGCAGACGCATTACACGCCCACCAAGGCCGGCGTGCATTCGCTGATGCAGTCGTGCGCGATCGCGCTCGGACCGTACGGAATCCGATGCAATTCGGTGCTGCCGGGCACCATCGCCACGGACCTGAACGCCGAGGACCTGGCCGATGCCGAGAAGCGCGCCTATATGGAAAAGCGCATTCCGCTGGGCCGGCTCGGGGCGCCCGACGAAGTGGCCGATTGCGTGGTGTTCCTGGCCTCGTCGCGCGCGCGTTATGTAACGGGCGCGGCGTTGCTGGTGGATGGCGGGCTGTTCGTCAACCTTCAGTGACGATCACGGGCGAATCCGGCGCGCCGGGCGCGTCGCGCAGCGCATCGACCGCCGGGTCGGAGAAGCGGCGCAGCAGGCCGACGAAGTATTCGGCCGCTTCCGAAAGCGGCTCGTCGCGGCGCGTGAGGATGCCGTAGCCGGGCAGGCGCTTGCCGATTTCGAGCGGCAGCGCCACCAGCAGCCGCGCCTTGACGTGATCGCGCACCACCGGTTCGGGCAGCATGGCGATCGCGTCGAAGGTCTCGACCAGTTGCAGCGTCGCGAAGATCGAGCCGCATTCGGTGAGGTTGGCCGGCGTGGCGAGCCGGGCGCGCGCGAATTCGTTTTCGAGCAATACGCGCGCGGGGCTGGTGACCGGCTGCGCGACCCACGGCCATTGCGCGAGTTCGGCCAGCGTGAGTTCGCCGCGCGCGGCCAGCGGATGCTGCGCGCGCGTGACCAGCACCAGCGTTTCGGCCGCGATCGGCTCGAAGTGGAAATCGTTGTGTTGCAGCGCGTTGGTGAGGCGGCCGAGCGCGAGGTCCACCTCGCGGCGGTACAGCAATTGCACGATCTGATCGCTGGTTTCGCCGAGGATGCGCACGTTCAGCAGCGGGCGCACGGTTTTGAGCGAGGCCACGGCCAGCGCCAGCACGTCGGGCGCGGCGCCCATGATCGCGCCCACCGTCAATTGGCCGTGGCCGCCGCGGCGCTTCACGTCGAGATCCTCGGCGAAGCGGGTCAGGTCCGACAGCGCGCGCCGGGCATAGGCCAGCACCGGCAGGCCCAGCGAGGTGGGCGCAAGACCTTTCGCATTCCTGTCGAACAGGCGGAAGCCGAACGCATCCTCGATATCGCCGAGCATGCGGCTCGCGCTGGGCTGGGCCACGTTGATCTCGCCGGCCGCCTGATGCACGTTGCGGCAATCGTCGAGCGCGACGAGCAGCGCGAGATGCTTGAATTTCAACCGGTTGACGAGCGACAGCGCGGTGGTGTGCAGGGTCATGGGCGGGTGATTCGTTTTCTGGATCGCCCAATGATGATAACGGATTGGTTGGCTATCGCGAGGCGTTTATAGTCGCTGCAACGCGTCGGGCGTGCCGCCATGCAGCGGTCGCACCGATGCGACAACGAGGGAGACACGATCATGGAGACGATCGCATTCCGGATGCAGCTCGATCCGGGCCGGCGCGACGAATACGAGCGCCGGCACCGCGAAATCTGGCCCGAACTGACCGACGCGCTGCGCGCGGCCGGCATCCGCGATTACTGGATCTTTCTCGACGAGGCCACCCATCACCTGTTCGCCGTGCTCAAGCGCGAGCCGGGCCATCGCATGGATGCGCTGGCCGCCGAGCCGGTGATGCGCAAATGGTGGGACGCCATGGCCGACATCATGCAGACCGAGCCCGACGGCTCGCCCGTGCAGGTGCCGCTCGCGCCGCTGTTTCATCTGCCCTGAATCGATGTGCGCGCCTCGAGCGCAAGGAGCCCGACGATGCGAGTAGTGGACCCGCATGTGCATTTCTGGCGGCCCGCCGGCGGCGATTATCCATGGCTGTCGAAGCCTGGCACGTCGTTCGTGGGCGATGCGCGCGATCTCGCGCACGATTATCTGCCGGCCGATTTGCTGCGCGAGGCGGGCGAGATCGAGATCGCGAAGGTCGTGCATGTGGAGGCGAACTTCGACCCGGCGCGGCCCGTGGAAGAAACGCGCTGGCTGCACACGCTGGCGGACGATCGGTCGGCCGGCCACGCGGGGCTGCCGCACGGCATCGTCGCGGCGGCGGACCTGTCCGCGCCCGATGCCGAGGTCGTGCTGGCCGCGCATGCCGCGTTCGCCAATGTGCGCGGCATTCGCCAGATCCTCAACGTGCATGCCGATCCGCACTACAACTACGTGGCGCGCGACTACCTCGCCGACCCGGCATGGCGGCGGCAGTTCGGGCTGCTGGCGCGTTACGGCCTGTCGTTCGACATGCAGCTCTATCCCGCGCAGATGCCCGAGGCGGCGAAGCTCGCGCGCGCGCATCCGGACATCCCCATCGTGCTCGATCACGCGGGCATGTTCGTCGATCGCGACACGCCGGCCGGGTTTCGCGCCTGGCGCGACGGCCTGCGCGCGCTGGCGGCCTGCCCGAACGTGTCGGTCAAGCTGAGTGGGCTGGCCATGTTCGATCACGCGTGGACGGTCGAGAGCCTGCGGCCCTACGTGCTCGATGCGATCGACGCGTTCGGCGTGACGCGCGCGATGTTCGCCTCGAATTTCCCGGTGGATCGCCTGTTCGGCGGCTACGAGGCGCTGTGGCGCGCCTATGCGCGGATCGTCGGCGGCGTGTCGGACGACGAGCGCCGGCTGCTGTTCTCGGCCAATGCCGAGCGCGTGTACCGGATCTAGCGGCGCTCGATGCGTACCCCGGCAAGACCAAACTACCTACAACGGAGACGAACTTGGCGACACCTGACAAGGCGGTCCCGCCGCGCCTCGAACTGCGCGGCGCGAGCAAGTCGTTCGGCGCGGTGCGCGCGCTGATCGGCGGCGAGCTGGTGCTGCAAGCGGGCGAAGTGCATGCGCTGCTCGGCGAGAACGGCGCGGGCAAATCCACGCTGGTGAAGATCCTCGCGGGCGTGCATGCGCCGGACACCGGCGTGTTGCGCGTGGATGGCGTGGAGCGGCGCTTCGCCTCGCCATCGGACGCGCGCGCGGCCGGCATCGCCGTGATCTACCAGGAGCCGACGCTGTTCTTCGATCTGTCGATCGCCGAAAACATCTACATGGGCCGCCAGCCGCTCGACCGGCTCGGCCGCATCGATTACGCGGCGATGGAAAAGCAGGTGGCCGTGCTGCTGGCCTCGCTCGGCGTGAACCTGCAAGCGCAGCAACGCGTGCGCGGCCTGTCGATCGCCGATCAGCAGGTGATCGAGATCGCCAAGGCGCTGTCGCTCGACGCCAACGTGCTGGTGATGGACGAACCCACCGCCGCGTTGTCGCGGCCCGAGGTGGAGCGGCTGTTCGCGATCGTGCGCACGCTGTGCGAGCGCGGCGCGGCGGTGCTGTTCATCACGCACCGGCTGGAGGAAGTGTTCGCGCTGGCGCGTCACGTCACGATCATGCGCGACGGCGCCAAGGTGTTCGACGCGCCCACCGAGACGCTCAGTACCACGAAGATTGTCGCGACGATGGTGGGCCGCGATCTGGCCACGTTCTATCCGAAGGCCGAGGTCGAACGCGGCGCGGTGCGGCTGTCGGTGCGCGGGCTGACGCGCATCGGCGTGTTCAAGGACGTGTCGTTCGACGTGCACGCGGGCGAGATCGTCGCGCTAGCCGGGCTGGTGGGGGCGGGGCGCAGCGAGGTGGCGCGCGCCGTGTTCGGCATCGATCCGCTCGACGCGGGCGAGATCGCGGTGGCCGGCAAGCGGCTCGCGCCGGGCGACCCGGGGCGGGCAGTGCGCGCCGGCCTGGCGATGGTGCCCGAGGATCGCCGCGAGCAGGGCCTCGCGCTGGAGTTGAGCATCGCGCGCAATGCGTCGATGACGGTGCTCGGGCGGCTCGCGCGCTTCGGGCTGGTGTCGGCCGCGCGCGAGCTGGCGCTGGCCGGCGAGTGGGGCGCGAAGCTGCGGCTGAAGGCCGGTGACCTGCGGCTGCCGGTGGGCACGCTGTCGGGCGGCAACCAGCAGAAGGTGGTGCTCGGCAAGTGGCTCGCGACCGGGCCGGCCGTGCTGATCGTCGATGAACCCACGCGGGGTATCGACGTGGGCGCCAAGGCCGAGGTGTACGCTGCGCTGGCCGACCTGGTGCGCGACGGCATGGCGGTGCTGATGATTTCGAGCGAACTGCCCGAGGTGCTCGGCATGGCCGACCGCGTGCTGGTGATGCACGAGGGGCGCATCCGCGCCGATATTCCCCGCGCCGAGGCCAGCGAGGAGCGCATCATGCGCGCCGCGCTCGGTGGGCGCGATCCGTCGCTGGAGCGTGCCGCATGACCACCGGAACCCCGACCATGAACCCAGCCGAATCCGCCGTGCGCCACCCGGCGGCGGCGCTGGCCGCCGCGATCGCGCGCAGCCGCGAAACCACCTTGTTCGTTGTCCTGCTGTTGCTGGTGGGCGGCACGGCGCTCGCGCGGCCGCAATTCCTGAACCTGCAGAACCTGCGCGACGTGCTGCTCAACGTCTCGATCATCGGCCTGCTGACGGCCGGCATGACGATCGTGATGCTGATGCGGCACATCGATCTGTCGGTCGGCTCGGTGGTGGGGCTGGGCGCCTACGGGGTCGGCAGCCTCTATGTGGCGTTCCCGCAGATGCCGGTACCGCTGGCGCTCGCGGCGGGCGTGGCGATCGGCCTGGCCGCGGGCGGCGTGAACGGGCTGCTGGTGGCGTACGGGCGCGTGCCTTCGCTGGTCGCGACGCTGTCGATGCTCTATATCCTGCGCGGCGCCGATTACGCGTGGGTGCACGGCGGCCAGATCAACGCCGGCAACTTGCCCGACGCGTATTCGCGGCTGGCCACCGGCGCGGTGCTCGGCGTGCCGGTGCTGGTGCTGATCACGGTGGTGCTGCTCGCCGGCCTGTCGGTTTACCTGAAGCGCTACCGGGCCGGGCGCGAGCACTACGCGATCGGCTCGAACCCCGAGGCCGCGCGCCTCGCCGGGATTCGCGTGGACCGCCGCGTGCTGGCCGGCTTCCTGATTTCCGGCGCGCTGGCCGGGCTGGCCGGCGCGCTGTGGCTGGCGCGCTTCGGCACGGCCGACGCCAGCACCGGCAAGGGCATCGAGTTGCAGGTGGTGGCCGCCGCGGTGGTGGGCAGCGTGGCGATCAACGGCGGGGTGGGCACGATACTCGGCGCCGCGCTCGGGGCGCTGGTGCTCGGCGTGATCAGCATCGCGCTGGCCGTGCTGCATGTCTCGCCGTTCTGGGAACAGGCGATCGAGGGCGCGCTGATCGTGGCCGCCGTGACGGCCGACACGCTGCTGGCCCGCTCGGTCGCCAAACGCATGATGAGGAAACGCGATCATGGCTGATATATCTCGCAAGGGCGCGCGCAGCGCCACCGCATTGGGCTGGGAAAGCCTGCTGGCCGTGATCCTGGTGCTGTCGCTGGTGCTCGGGCGCGTGCTGTCGCCGGTGTTCCTCGACGCGTCGAACCTCGCCAACATCCTGCTCGACATCGGCGAGATCGCGCTGATGGCGCTGACCATGACGCTGATCATCGTGACGGGCGAGATCGACTTGTCGGTGGCGTCGATCCTCGGCGCGTCGAGCGCGTTGATGGGGGTGCTCTGGCATCTGGGCTGGCCGATGCCGGCGGTGATCGCGGCGGCGCTGGCGGCCGGCACGCTGGCGGGCCTGTTCAACGGCTGGGTGATCGTGCGCTTCCGGCTGCCGTCGCTGGCCGTGACGATCGGCACGCTCGCGCTGTTTCGCGGGCTGGCCTATGTGCTGCTCGGCGATCAGGCCATCGCCGATTTCCCGCCCGGCTACAC
Source organism: Burkholderia sp. 3C (assembly GCF_054589155.1). NCBI lineage: Bacteria > Pseudomonadati > Pseudomonadota > Betaproteobacteria > Burkholderiales > Burkholderiaceae > Burkholderia > Burkholderia sp. 3C. Next base: position 184,050 of record NZ_BAAILN010000092.1, on the reverse strand, counting down.
GGCGTTCGGCATGAACACGGTGGGCGGCAGCTTCCTGCCCGAGCCGTTCGTGATCGTGATCGTCGCGGCCGTGCTGTTCACGGTGCTGCTGCAGGCCAGCGCATTCGGCCGCAGCCTCTACGCGATCGGTGCGAACCCGGCCGCCGCCACGTTCTCCGGCATCGCCGTGGCGCGCACCAAGCTGCGCCTGTTCGTGCTGTCCGGCTTCATGAGCGCGCTGGCCGGGGTGGTCTACACGCTGCGCTTCACCAGCGCGCGCGGCGACAACGGCGAGGGCTTCGAGCTGGCCGTGATCGCGGCCGTGCTGTTCGGCGGCGTCAGCATCTTCGGCGGGCGCGGTTCGCTGTATGGCGTGCTGCTGTCGCTGCTGATCGTCGGCATCCTGAAGAACGCGCTGACGCTCGTCGACGTATCGAGCGAAGCGCTGACGATCGTGACCGGCGTGCTGCTGCTGTCGTCGGTGCTGATCCCGAACCTCGCCGCGAGCTGGCATGCGCGGCGGCTGCACCGGCGCACGCTGTCGCGCTGAGCGTGAATCGTCGATCGTCGCGTTCGTTGTTTCGTCATGCATATCAACACGGCCGGGCTCGCATCTCGGCCTTACATCGGAGACACCAGCATGCATCGATTTCCTCACCCGGCCGCGCGCGCGGCCGCCTGCCTGAGCCTGGCGGCGTTGGCCACGCTCACAGCGTTCACCGCGCTGGGCGCCGCGCCCGCGCAGGCGGCCGGCGTCAAGGAAGGCCTGAAGATCGCCTTCGTGCCTAAACAGATCAACAACCCGTACGAGGTGATCGCCGACGACGGCGGCATGGCCGCCGTCAAGGAACTGAAGGGGCAGGGCAAGGTGGTGGGGCCGTCGGATGCGGGCGCATCCTCGCAGGTGCAATACATCAACACGCTGACCACCCAGCGGCAGAACGCGATCGTGATCGCCGCCAACGATGCCAACGCGCTGGTGCCTTATCTGAAACGCGCCATGTCGCAGGGCGTGAAGGTGGTGACGTTCGATTCGGACACCGCACCGGATGGCCGGGAGATCTTCGTCAACCAGGCCAACGCCGAGAGCATCGGGCGCGGCCAGATTCAGCTCGTCGCGAAGCTGACGGGCGGCGAGGGCGAGTTCGCGATTTTGTCGGCCACGCCGAACGCGACCAACCAGAACACCTGGATTCACTGGATGCAGGAGGAATTGAAGAAGCCCGAATACGCGAAGCTCAAGCTCGTCAAGATCGCCTACGGCAACGACGACGATCAGAAATCCTTCGTCGAGACGCAAGGCCTGTTGCAGGCCTATCCGAACCTGAAGGCGATCGTCGCGCCCACCTCGGTGGGGATCGTGGCGGCCGCGCGCTATATCTCGACGTCGTCGAGCAAGGGCAAGGTGGCCGTGACGGGGCTGGGCACGCCGAACCAGATGCGCGCGTTCGTGAAGAACGGCACCGTCAAGGCGTTCCAGCTGTGGGACCCGGGTCAGCTCGGTTATCTGGCCGCTTACGCCGCCGCGAACCTCGCCTCGGGCACGATCACCGGCAAGGAAGGCGAGCGCTTCGACGCGGGCAAGCTCGGCGCGCGCACCATCGGCAAGAACGGCGAGGTCGTGCTCGGGCCGCCGACCACGTTCGATGCGGGCAATATCGACCAATTCAATTTCTGAGCGGCTGCGCCGCTGCGGTAAGCTCGCGGTCTTGCGAATATCCGGCCGCGAGCCGCTTGGTCATGAACGACGATTTGATCGAAAACACCGCCGCATACATTGCGCGATACCTCGCCGAACGCCCTGCGGCGGTCGATACGGTGGAGGGCGTGCAGCGCTTCTGGCTCGATGCGAAGGAGACCGAACTGACGCTCGACGTGACGCGCGCGGCGCTTGAATTGCTCGCGCAGCGCGGCGTGACGGAGGTGCGGAAGGTGGGCGATCGCATGCTGTGGCGACGCCGCTTGAACGATGCGACGGCGTGACGGCTGCACTTACGCCTTGTCCTGCGGCCTCGCGATGCCGAGCATCGTGAAAACATCGAGTTGCCCGCCCATCTGTACGAAAACCTTGTCGTACAGCTCGGGCGTCGGCAGCGCGCTCCACTCGACGGCGGTGCGAACGAGATACGGCGCGGGGCTGTGCGGCTCGATGCGCATCAACCATGCGGCGATCTCGGCCAGCCGCGCGTAAGCCTGGGCGCGTTCGCGCAGCAGGTCGGCAGTGAGGGCTTCGGTTGGGGGCGCGGCGTCGGCCGTGCCACCGATGGGTTCGGAGATCGTTGCATTTGCAACGGGCGCTTCGGTGGCGGCCGGCGCTGCTTCCTGCGCCGCCAGCCCGCGCCGTTGCAGCTCGTGGCCCAGCCATGCGCGGATCTGTTCCAGCAGTGCGTGCAGCCGGCCGATCGGCGGCGTGGCGTTGCCGAAGCGCGGCGCGAGGGCGTTGCGTAGCGCGTCGAGTGCGGCCAGCCCGTCGCCCAGCGCCGCGTACCGCGCGGCCAGCGATTCGCTGGAGGCCGCGCCCAGCGTGAACTGCAATTCCGGCAGGCTCGCCGCGCTGGTATCGGCGGCCTGATGGCCGGCCCGGTGTTCCTGGTCGTCGCGCACCGCCCGTTCCCAATCGGCCCAACTGAATGCGGGCCGCCCCTCGCTTTCCACCAGCGTGGCGAGGCGCAGCGTGGCGAGATTTTTTTCGTCCATCAGGCGCAGCAGCGCCTCGCGTTGCTCGAAATGGTCGTTGGCGTCGTCGGGCAGCATTGTGTCCCAGAAGCGCGCGCAGGTTTCGCGCAACAGCACGAGCGGCGGTGCGATGCCGTCGAAGCCGTGCTGCTGGATCTGCGCCTCGAACAGCCAGGTCAGCAACTGCAAATCCTTGCTCTGATGCGCCAACATGCCGGCGGCCAGCATGCCGACCTTCATCCAGTCGGTGCCTTGCCGGTGGCGCGGCCGCTCCCACACCCCGACGGGCAGCGACGGGTCGTCCTGCGCGCGCGCCTGGCGCAATGCCGTGTAGTAGGGGGTGGCGCGCATCGAGCGCCCGCTGGGGGCATCGGCGGAAATCGGTGCGAGCAGCGTGCCGAGATCGAGCCGGAAGTGCTCGGTGAAATAGCGGTCGGCGCTGGCGTAAAGCGAATCGGTCATCGGTCGTTCCGGGATGGCGAGGGGGCGGGCAACGCAGGAAATCGCGTCGATGCTACGCCAGTTCGGCGACGCGGCGATAGCGCCGCGCTTCGCCACCCACGCTCAGGTCCACAGAAACACCGCACAGCCCGCCGTCACGAAGCCCGTGCCCAGCGTGAACACGCGCCAGCGCAGCGGCGTTGACAGGAGCCGCCGCAGGCTGCGGCCGGCCAGCGCCCACGAACCGTTCGCGATCAGGCACAGCGGCGGCGCCGTCAGCAGCGCGGCGGCCGGCAGCCACGGGTTCGCATGCGTGGCGGACAGCGCCAGCGAGGCCAGCGCCACCGTGCCGGTGATCGCCTTCGGGTTGGTGAACTGGAACAGCGTGGCGGGCAGGTAGCGCATCGGTTGCGCGTCGCCGGGGCTGTCGCCGAGGCGCGCGTGCGCCATGCGCCAGCCGATCCGCACCAGCCACACCGTGCCGACGATCTTCAGCAGCAGCACGCTGCGCGGCCACGTGGCGATCACCGGTTCGAGCAGCACGATGCCGAGCGTGCTCAACAGCAGCGTGCCGGTCAGGATTCCGAACAGTTGCGGCAGCGTGCGGCGCAGGCCGAAGCGCGCGCCCGATACCATCAGCATCATGTTGTTCGGCCCCGGCGTGGCCCACATCGAAAAGGCCACGACGACGAACGGCAGGAGCGGGGCGAGGCTGGGCGGCATGGCGGAGGTCCGTCGAACGAGAGCTATGAGATGGATTGCAGTCTAGGGACGAAGAAAACTTTGCAATAGCGAGGATTTCTCGCAGAATGCCGTGAGGAAAATTCACAGCCAAACCCGATGCGCCGCCTGCCCCCGCTTAATGCCCTGCGCGTGTTCGACGCCGCCGCCCGGCGCGCCAGCTTTTCCGGCGCGGCCGAGGAGCTGTGCGTCACGCACGGCGCCGTCAGCCACCAGGTTCGTCAACTCGAAGATTGGTTCGGCAAGCCGCTGTTCGTGCGGCATGCGTCGGGCGTGCGCCTGACGGCGGCCGGGCTGGCGCTGCACGACGCCGCCGATCGCGCGCTGGCGCTGCTGGAAAGCCGCTGCGCCGAGATCGCCGGGCCGGGCGAGGCGGCCGAGATCGTGGTGGGTGCGCCGGGCAGCCTGCTTGCCAACTGGGTGATTCCGCGCCTGGAGCGCTTCGAGGCCGCACACCCCGAGATTCGCGTGCGTTTGCAGACGAGCGCCGCGCTGGCCGACCTGGAGGCGCAGGTGGTCGATGCGCTGATCGTCAGCGGGCGGGCGTGGCCGCGCCAGATCGAGGCCGTGGCGCTGTTCGAGGAGCGGATCGGGCCGGTGTGCGCGCCGGACTGGCCGCATCGGATCGCGTCCGCCGGCGCGTTGCCGGGGCAGGCGCTGCTCCATACCCGTTCGAATCCGCAGGCCTGGGCCGATTGGGCCGCCGCGCAGGGGCTGGATGCGGCGGGCTTCGGCGGCGGGCGGCGCTTCGATCACCTGTCGTTGATGCTGGAGGCGGCCGCGGCGCGGCTGGGCGTGGCGATCGCGCCGGCCTTGCTGGTGGAGCGCGAGATCGCGGCCGGGCGTCTGGTCGCGCCGCTCGGGTTCGTGGCGGGCGGCGGCGCGTTTGCGTTCTGCACGCGGCGCGGGCAGGCGGCGGCCGGGGTGACGGCGCTGCGCGATTGGCTGCTGTGCGAGGCCGAGGCGGAGGAGGAGGCTGCGCAGGCCAGGCCGAAGGCGAAGCGGGGGCGGGCGCGCAAGACGGCGGGGTGAGGCGGCGGGCAGTGCATCGGCCGGTCGTATCGATCACGGCATGTGCCGGCGTATCTGCCGCCACATGTGGCGCCGCGTCTGCCACCGCGTCTGCCACCGGTTCGGTCCGCCTTCCCGCATACTGATGCTCCCCGCCACGCACAGCGTCATTGCCACCGTGTCTTCCGCCCCCGCCACGCACAGCGTTACCGCTCCCGCGTCTTCCGCCCCCGCCACGCACAGCGCCACAGCCCTCGTGTCGTCCACCGCCACCGCTCGCCGAGACGCCCGCCAATCGTTCTGGCGCGACCCAGCCCTCCCGTTCGTCGAAAGCCGGCGTGCCTGCCGCAGCCGCGCCTGCTACAAGCCGCATCACCATCCGACGTTCTCGGTCGGCGCAGTGGACGGCGGCGCGAGCGTGTTCACCGGCGCGCCCGGCGGCCCGATCGGTTTGCAACCCGGCATGCTCGTGCTGGTGCCCGCGCATCGCGTGCATGCCTGCAACCCCGCGCCCGGCGAGGCCTGGAGCTACCAGATGCTGCATATCGATGCGAACTGGCGCGATGCCGTCCGCCAGGAATACGCGCCGGCCGTGCCGCAAGATGCCAAGGATGACGAACCGATCCGCATCGTGACGAACCCCGCGCTCTACGCGCAGTGCTGCGAACTGAACGCGCTGCTGTGTTCCGACGCCGATGCCCGCGACAAGGAAGCGGCGCTGATCGAATTCGTCGGTGCGTGCGATGCGGCGCAGGGCCTCCCGGTCGCACCGCCGGTCGCTCCCGCGCATCTGGCCGACCGGATTCGCCCCGCGCTCGACTGTCTGCGCGCCGAACCCGACAGCGACATCGCGCTCGACGGCCTCGCGCGCCTGGCCGGCATGAGCCGCTATCAGTTGATCCGTGCGTTTCGCGCGGTGACCGGCATGACGCCGCATGTCTGGCAACTGAACCAGCGCATCAATCTCGCGCGGGCGCGGATTCGCGACGGCGACAGCCTGGCCGCCGTGGCCCAGCATCTCGGTTTCGCCGATCAGGCGCATTTCCAGCGCGTGTTCAAGGCCTACGCGGGCGTGACGCCCGGCACGTTCCGCGCCTGAGCCGCAATTTCCTTCAATACCGCGCACCGCGCGGCCGGCACACTGCGAGCCCGTTCTTCGCTGATGCCGGATATGCAAGTCTTCCTGATGATCGCCGCGGCGCATTTCCTGGCGCTGCTGTCCCCCGGGCCGGATTTCTTCCTGATCGCCCGCACCTCGCTGTCGGCCGGCTGGCGCGTGGCCAGCGGCGCGTGCCTCGGCATCGCGCTGGCCAACGGCGTGTTCATCGTCGCCGCGTTTGCGGGCACCTCGGCGTTGCGGCCCGGCAGCGCGTGGTTCACGGGCCTGCAACTGGCCGGTTGCGTCTATCTGCTGTGGCTCGGTGTGCTGTTCGTGCGTCACGCGGGCGGCAGCGATCTTCAGGTATCCGCAACACGCGCGGCCGGCGCGGCGCGCGCTCGGCCGCTTGCGGCGTGGGGGCGCGCCACGGGGATGGGCTTCCTGTCCGGCATCCTCAATCCGAAGAACGCGTTGTTCTATGCCAGCCTCGCCGCGATGTTGAGCGGCCCGTATGCGAGCGCGGGCTGGAAGCTGTTCTACGGCGCATGGATGGGCGGCGTGGTGCTGCTGTGGGACGCGCTGGTGGCGCTGACGATCGGCAACCGCATCGTGCTGCGGCGCTTCACGCGCATCCTGCCGTGGCTGGAGCGGGTCTCGGGGCTGGTGCTGATTGCGCTGGCGCTCGGCGTGCTGGCCGTGCTCGCGTGGCGATGACGGCCGGCCCTGCAGTTGGCCAAGGGCAACCCGCTCAGGGCAGCAACTGCGCGAGGCCCGCCGCCGACACATCGGCTACCGCGCAAAGCCGCGCCTCGTCCCAGCCTTGGCGTGCGCCGGCCGACAGGCCCGACATCACGGCCGACACGTAATCGGTGGCGGTGGCGGCCTGCTCGGGATGCGTGGCCGCCACGAATTCGCGGACTTGCACGCGCCTCCATTCGGCCACCTCGCAGGCCAGTTGCGCGCTCTCGCTCGCCTCGCCGCCGCGCGCGGCTTCCAGCACGAGGCAGCCCGGCCGTTCGGGATCGCGCGCATAGGTGCGTGCCGCGCTGCCGATCAGCTCGGCCAGCGCCTCGGCGGGCGGCCGGCCCGGCACCAGGATGCCGTCCAGCGCGAGCGCCGTGCCCGCATAGCGCTCCAGCACCTGACGGAAGAACGCCGCCTTGCTGCCGAACGCCGAATAGAAGCTCGGGGCCTTGATGCCGAGCGCGTCGGTCAGCGCGCTGAGGCCGACCGCGTCGTAGCCGGCCGCATGGAACATGCGCTGGCCCACCTCGAGCGCGGTATCGGGGTCGAATGCACGCGGGCGGCCGCGCCCGGGTTTACCGCCGTTGATTAAATTAGCATCCACTACAAAAATACCTTGCGTTGTCGTGACTCGAAATTTATAGTGATCGCTAATTTATTTCAAGGAGTTCATGCGATGAATACGGAAGCAGCAGGCTGGCAAGGCAAATCGGTGATGGTGGTGGGCGGCAGCCGCGGCATCGGCGCGGCCATCGTGGCGTGGTTCGCTTCGGCGGGCGCGACGGTGCGATTCACCTGGGCGGGCTCGCAGGCGGCGGCCGAGGCGGTGGCGAAGGATACCGGCGCGCAGGCCGTGCGGGCGGACGCGGCCGACCGCGATGCGTTGCTGGCCGTCGTGCGCGAGGCCGGCCCGCTCGACGTGTTCGTCTACAACGCCGGGCTGTTCGTCGGCGGCGATCCGCTCACGCTCGACGCCGACGCCATCGATCGCCTGATCGACGTCAACGTGCGCGGCGCGTATCACGCCAGCGTCGAGGCCGCGCGCCTGATGCCCGACGGCGGCCGGATCATCTCGATCGGCTCGGTGAACGGCGATACGGTGCCGTTCGAGGGCGCCGCCGCGTACGGCATGAGCAAATCGGCGCTGCAAGGCATGACACGCGGCCTCGCGCGCGATTTCGGCGCGCGCGGCATCACCGTCAACGTCGTGCAGCCCGGCCCGACCGACACCGACATGAACCCCGCCAACGGCCCGCTCGCCGAGCAGATGCGCAGCTACATGGCGATTCGCCGCCATGGCACCGCGGCGGATGTCGCGAGCCTGGTCGCTTATCTGGCATCGCCCGCCGCGCGCGGCATCACCGGCGCGATGCATACCATCGACGGCGGTTTCGGCGCTTGAGGCCGTTTTCGATCCTGAGGAATCCACTATGAAAATCGGCATCATCGGCCTGGGCGCCATGGGGCGCGCGATGGCGCGCAATCTCGCGGCGGCCGGCCACGACGTGCGGGCGTGGAGCCGTTCCGGCGCGAGCGTGGAGGGCGTGACGCGGGCCGCGTCGCCGGCCGATCTGCTCGACGGCGACGCGCTGCTGACCATGCTTTCCGACGACGCGGCGATCCGCGAGACGCTGATCGCCCCGGGCCTGCTGGCCCGGGCGCGGCCGGGCCTCGTGCATGTGGTGGCGTCCACCATTTCGGTGGCGTTCGCGCACGAGCTGGTCGCGCTGCATGCGGCGGCCGGCGTGGGCTATGTGTCCGCGCCGGTGCTCGGCCGGCCCGACGTGGCCGCGCGCGGCGAACTGAACGTGCTGACGGGTGGCAAGCCCGACGCCGTGAACGCGATCCGGCCGCTGCTGGAGGTGATCGGCGGGCGGATCTGGGACATGGGCGAGGAAGCACCGGCCGCCAACGCCGCGAAGATCGCCTGCAACATGATGATCACGATGGCGATCGAGGCGATGGCCGAGGCCGTCGTGCTGACCGAGGCGAACGGGCTCGGGCGCGAGCGCTTCTTCGAGCTGATCCTCGGCACGCTGTTCGGCAGCCGTTCGTATCAGGTCTATTCGGCCAATCTCGCGCAGGGCAACTACGAGCCGGGGTTCAAGGCGACGCTGGGGTTGAAGGACTTGCGGCTTGCGTCGGAGGCGGCCGCCGAGGCCGGGCACGAGTTGCCGATGCTGGCCGCCGTGTACGGGCGGATGGGCGAGACGGTGGCGGCCGGGTTGGGGGAGCGGGATTGGTCGGTGATGGCGGAGGTGACGATCAAGGGGGTGGGCGGGAAGGGGTGAGGGCGTGGCGGGGTGATGGGTTGGGTTCCGGATCGCTCCGCCTGTTTCACCTCTTTCAACGCCGACCGTGCCGCCATAGTTTTACGATCGCCACATAGGCAAGCACGGCGGCGATCAGTTCAATCGTCAGCCATACAACGAAATACAAGTTGTCGGGATCGTCGACACCGAGCCAGTCCGACGCACGAATCCATGCACGTGTCTCGGCTAGCGACCAGTGATTGGACATCGGTATGAAGCGAACAGAAAGAAGCAGCAAACCGATGAACAGCGCCATCTTCGATAGCCTACGGACAAGTGTTGCCATGTGTGATGACCTCAATCGTCCCGTATGCGTCAAGGCCGGAATGGCCGGCAACGATGGTTCTGGTGTGCAGTAGCGCGGTGCGGATTCTCATGAAATCGACACGGCTTGGAAGCGTAATACATCCAAATGACAAGCCTGAACCGCCAGCAGGATGCAACCGGAACTGCCCACGCTTGACACCATTGATCCATGTCACATCGTCGATGATCCCGTCATCCCGATACAGTGCGAACCATTCGCTGTGATCGGACGGATTTCCCTTGTAGGCATTCCACTGGTCTTTGAGCCAGGTTTGAAACCTCGAACTCAAGCCGCCAGCAGGACGTGCGACGATCCAGTACCTTCCGGCTGGAATGGGTCCTTTATCGACCTTTGCCGTGCATCCCCCTCGATTCCGGTAGATTTCATCACCTGAATATGCCTGGTATGTGCCAACACCATGAATCGTGAGCGGTGACAGCCATGTGTTGTTAACGATGAATTTTCCAGTAACAGCCATTCTGATTTTCCTTCATTGAGTTGAATAGCGATCTGGCGATTGCCAGATCGCACGACAATGAAGAAAAATGCCAATCCGAGCCAAGACGCAGATCAAAAAGCGACAGGCTTTTCGGCGCTAACGGGGAGTCTGCGATTGTTTGCCGTGAGTCATCGCTGCAATGTCATCTGTCTCATTGTGCTGCGGCACCAGGCGGCTGACCGGCCAGCATCCGCCGTGCGTCCCCCGCCGACAGCGCATACCCGAAAAACCGCCGATAGAAATCCTGCGTCTGCGCGATCAACTGCTGCGCCGGAAACACCTCCGGATGCAGCACGCCCGCGGCCCAGCGTACCTGCAACGCCACCTCCGGCCCGTAGCGATCCCACGGAAACACGCCCGCCGGATGCGGTATACACGGCCGTCGCGCACCGCATCTGGCCGCCGTGCTCGCGCGGATGGGCGAGACGGTGGCAGCCGGGTTGGGGAGCGGGATGGGTCGGTGATGGCGGAGGTGACGATCAAGGGGGTGGGCGGGAAGGGGTGAGAGCGTGGCGGGGCGATGGGCTTGGTTCCGGATCGATTCAGAGACGCTGCTCGGGACCTGTCCTGTCGGACGCGAGAAGATCTGCATGGTCGGCATCGGTCGACAGGCTTCATCAAGGATGTGCAATAATATGCGCATATTTTATGCGCATAGGATCTGCACATGATTTCTGCACAAATGCGGCACTCCGATGAACCGGCCGCTTCTAACCCGACGAGAAAAGCCAGTCGCAAGCCCACCAACGTGTCGTTGCCCTCTGATCTGCTCGAACGCGCGAGAGAGTTGGATGTCAACATCTCACGTGCAAGCGAACGGGGTCTGCGTGAGGAAGTTCAGGAAGCCGAGGCTCGTGTCTGGGCAGCAAAGCACGCTGGTTTCATTACCGAGATGAATGCGCGCATTGAACGCGACGGCCTACCTCTCGACGAGCACCGGATGTTCTGATGGCACGTTTTGATTTGTATAACAACCCGTCATCCAGGTCGAAGGCGAAGTCGCCCTATCTGCTCGATGTGCAAAGCGATCATCTGGGAGATCTGATGTCACGGGTCGTCATTCCGCTGACACACCTGGCGGGCAGTTACACACCCGCCAAGGTTGCGCAGGATCTGGCTCCGATCATCGAGATCGACGGCGAAAAATTCATACTGGAAACGCCATTTCTAGGCGCGATAAGAACCAGTGAGCTTGGCCCTTCGACCGGAACGCTAAAATCCGAGCAGACGCGGGTTCTGGCCGCGCTCGATCGTCTGTTCGGCGCTTTCTAATTAAGTTGACACAGCCCTGACGATGAATCTGCAATTGTTTGCCGTGAGTCATCGTTGTCAATGTCATCTGTCTCATTGTGCTGCGGCACCAGGCGGTTGACCGGCCAGCATCCGCCGCGCGTCCCCCGCCGACAGTTCATACCCGAAAAACCGCCGATAGAAATCCTGCGTCTGCGCGATTAACCGCTGCTCCGGAAACACCCCCGGATGCAGCACGCCTGCCACCCAACGCACCTGCAACGCTACCTCCGGCCCGTATCGGTCCCACGGAAACACGCCCGCCGGATTGCGATACACACGGCCGTCACGCACCGCATCGAGCGTCTGCCACAGCGAGCGCTGCGGCGATTGCGCGATCGAGCCGGCGTTCGCGCCGAGGATCACCACGTCCGGATGCCACGCCAGCACCTGCTCGATCGAGACCGGCCGCAGGTTGCCGCTGATCCCGTCGGCGGCGTTGCGCGCGCCGGCCGCGCGCAGCCATTGATCGACGATGGTATCGCTGCCGTCCACCTTGAGCGGCGCGAGCGAGGCGACGTGCAACACGCGCGGCTCGGTGCGATCCGGCAGTGCGTCGAGCGCGCGACGCGTGGCGGCGAGCGTGTCGCCAAGATACGCGCGGTAGTCGCGCGCGCGTTGCGCGGCCAGCGGCGTGTCGAGCGCGGCGGCGGTCTGGTCGACGCAGGCCAGCATCGAATCGAAATCGTCGAAGCCCACCGGCACCACGTCGAGGCCCAGCCGCTGCATGGCCGCGATCGACGGCGCACCGCGCGACACGAACACCACGTCGGCCCGCGCGCGCAGCAAATCCTCGGCATTGGGGTTGCCGTTCGCCACCGGCTGCGCGCGCCGCATTGCCGGCGCGACCTGCATCATCCACGGAAACGCCTGCGGCCGCGCAACGGTGGCCACCACGCGGTCGGCCGCGCCGAGCATCAGCACCACAGCGTTGTGCGCATACCAGAGATCGGCGATGCGCTGCTTCGGTTCCGCGTGCGCGAGCGGCGCGGCGAGGGCACCGGCCAGCACGACGGCCTGTGCGGCCATCCGGACCGTGCACCGTGCATGAAAAGAAAGGAGACGCATCACAGTTCGAACTCCACCGACGCCATCACGGTGCGCGGCGCGCCGAGCTGCGCTGTGGCGTTGCCCGCACCCGTATAGCCGTTCAGGCCGCCCGGCACGATGTTGGTCCAGTACTGGCGGTTCGTCAGGTTGTCGACCGCCAGCCGCAGCGTGACGGCGCGCTCGAACACGCTGGTCAGGTAGCGCACGCCGAGATCGACGGTGGCGTACGCGGCCGCCGAGCCGCTGTTGGCGTTGTCGGTGGCGCGCGCGCCCACGTAGTGCAGGTTGACGTCGGCGGCCAGCCCCGGCACCTGCCGCACGTCGTATTCGGCCAGCAGGTTCACGGTGTATTTCGGCAGCCCGACGATCTGCTTGCCGTCGGTGCTCGCGTCGCCGGTGTCGAACAGGCGCGGGTCGAGCCACGCGACGCCGCCGAACAGCGACAGGTTGCGCGTCAGGTGGCCGTCGAGCATCCATTCCACGCCGAGGTTGCGCTGCTCGCCGCCGGTGCGGTAGATGCCGTCGGCCATCGTGTACGCATACGGCCGCGTGATGCGGAATGCGGCCAGCGACGTGTTCCAGCGCGAGAACGCCACCTTGTAGCCGACCTCCCACTGCTTGCTGCGGTACGGATCGAGGATGTTGCCCGCGTTGGCCGAGCCGGTGGGCGCGGTGTCGCCTTGCTGCAGGCTGTCGGCGTAGGTCAGGTACAGGCTCTGGTTCACGGCCGGCTTGAACACCAGGCTCGCGCTGCCCGACAGCCCCTGGTTGGCCGATTCGCTGGTCTGCGTGCCGCGCACGTTGTAGTTGTGCGTCGACAGCCAGCTCTGGCTGCCGGCCAGCAGCACCGACCAGCGCGGCGAGAACGCGATGTCGTCGTTGAGCAGCAGCGATTGCTGGGTGGCCTGTGCGGACTGGTAGCGATGCTCGAAATCGGGCGCGCCGGTCACGAACACCGATTGCGGATTCGCCAGGTTGCCCATGCCGAGCGTGCTGGTGCCGCCGGCCACCGGGTTGAAGTTGTCCCACACGAAGCCGCTGGTGCCGATGCCGATGCGGTGCTCGATGCTGCCCGTCTTTACCTTGCCGTTCAGGTAGACGAGATTGCTGGTGATCGTGAAGCGGCTGGCGGTGGCGGTCGACAGCGTGGTGCGGTAGTTGCCGGCGTTGTCGATCAGCGTGTCGGTGATGCCGGTCGATTCGCGGTCGGCGATCTGCCGCAGCACCGCCGCGCTCAGGCGCCAGTCGGGCGAGAAATCGTGCTTGATCTGGATCGAGCCGGTGGTCGTGGTGTTGTCGCTGCCGCCGTTGACCGAGCCGTAGGCCGCATTGGTCGGGTCGAGCGCGCCCGGGAGATGCACGCCGCCCGCCAGCGCGAAGGTGGCCGGGAAGCCCTTCGCCACGTAGTGATAGCGGCTGACGTTGGTTTCGATGACGGTGTTCGGCGACAGGTGGAAATCGAGTGCGAGGCTCGCGAGCTGGCGGCGCACGGTGCTGTGCTCGGTGTAACCGCTGCCGGTTTCGTCGAGCAGCGTGAAGCGGTAGCCGATCGCCTTCGACGGGCCGACGCGGTCCGACGCCTCGATCTCGCGCTGGAAGCGCGTGCCGCCGGCATAGCCGAGCGTGACGCGGAACAGGCGGCTGTCGGTGGGCCGCTTCTGCACGTAGTTGAACGTGCCGGCCGGGTTGGCCGGGCCGTACAGTGCGCCGGCCAGGCCGTTCAGCACTTCGATGCGATCGAACTGCTCCAGCGGATAGTCGGTGGTCGACACGGCGTTGAGGCCGTCGATGCGGCTGTTCTGCACCACGCTGCCCTGGATGCCGCGCGACTGCGGGCGCGCGCCGTCGCCCTGCACCGACGGGATGAAGCGCAGCGCATCGGCGATGCTCTTGAGCTGCTGCGCGCGGATCACATGCTGCGGCACGACGTTGATCGAATACGGCGTGTCGACGCGCTTCAGATCGCCGAGCGGGCCGAGGTTGGCGCGCTCGACGCGCATCGACTGGCCGGGTGGCGTGTGGGCGGTGACGGTGACGGCGGGTATGGCTTGCGTGTGGGTGGGTTTGTCGGTGCTGGCGGACGCGGCCGTCGACGTCGATGTGGCGGCGGCAGATTCGGCGCCCTGCGCAAACGCGGGTGCGGCGATCGCGAACAGCAGGGACGAGGCGGAAGCGATACGGCGCAGGGGAAGGCGGGGGCAAAAGTGAGGGCGAGAAGCGGTCGGCATGGGGTTCAGTCGGGAGGAAACGGTGGCGCGCGGAAGAACCGCGAGCCGGCGATGTCGAACTGTTCGACGGGCGTGCCGTACAACGCGCCGATCGCGGCGGCGTCGAGCACGTCGTGCGGCGCGCCGTCGGCGGCCAGGCGTCCGCGATCGAGCACCACCACGCGCGTGGCGGCGTGGCAGGCATCGTCGGGGCGGTGGGTGGTGTGCAGGATCGCGTAGCCTTCGCGCGCGAGGTCCGCCAGCAAGGCATGCAGGCGCAACTGGTGACCGTAGTCGAGGCCGGTCAGCGGCTCGTCCATCAGCAGGATCGGCGCGTCCTGCGCCAGCGCGCGTGCCAGCAGCACGCGCTGGCGTTCGCCGCCCGACAGCGCCGCGTAGTCGCGATCCGCGAGCGCGGCCACCTGCATCCGTTCGAGCGCGGTGTCGATGGCGTCGCGGTCCGCGCCGCGCAGGCGCTGCCGCAGGCCGGTGTGCGGCAGCCGGCCCAGCGCGACGATCTGCTCGACCGTGTGCGGCAGCGCCGGCACGTGATGTTGCGGTACGTAGGCGATGCGGCGCGCGATGTCGCGGCGGCGCTGGTGGGCGAGCGGCGTGCCGTCGAGCAGCACGCGGCCCGCCGCCGGCCGCGCCGCACCGAACAGCAGGCGCAGCAGCGTGCTCTTGCCTGCGCCGTTCACGCCGAGCAGCGCGACCAGTTCGCCGCCGCGCAAGTGCAGATCGATACCGTCGAGCACGCTCGCCGCGCCGCGCCGGAACCGCAGGCCTTCGCAGGCGAGTGAGGCGGCGGCCCGAGGGTGTGCGTTGGGCGCGCTCATCGCAGCAGCCTGCCGCGCTGGCGCACCAGCACGAAGCCGAACGCGAGCGCGCCGGCGATCTCGGTGATCACGCCGAGCGGGATTTCGGAGGCGACGAGGCTGCGCGCGAGCGTATCGGCCACCACCAGCACCGTCGCGCCGAGCAGCGCGCAGGCCGGCACCACGACGCGATTCGAGGCGCCCGCCACGGCGCGCGCCAGATGCGGCACCAGCAGCCCGACCCAGCCGATCATGCCGCCGAGCGAGACGGTCAGCGCCGCCGCGAGCGTGGCCACGCCGATCACCGCGAGCCGGATGCGATGGACCGGCACGCCCAGGCTCAGCGCTTCGTCGTCGCTTTGCGAGAGCGCGTCGAGCAGCGGCGCGGCCGCGCACAGCAGCAGTACGCCGACGGCCAGCGGCGGCCCGAGGCGGCCGAGATCGGGCCAGCCGACCTGGGCCAGACTGCCGAGCAGCCAGTAGACGATCGCGGGCAGTTGATCGAGCGGATCGGCTACGTACTTGACCATCGCCAGCAGCGCCGAGAACAGCGCGTTGCTGACCAGCCCGCCGAGCAGCAACGCCAGCGTGCCGCCGCCACCGAGCAACCACGCCACCGCCACGCCGAGCAGCATCG
>NZ_BAAILN010000092.1:150641-168105 GCF_054589155.1 Burkholderia sp. 3C | reverse complement strand
GTTCGGCGCGACGCCGCTCGTGACGATGCCGAGCGCCGCGCCGAACGCAGCGCCGCTCAACACGCCGAGCCAGCCCGGCGACACCAGCGCGTTGCGAAACACGGCCTGATAGCTCGCGCCGCTGGTGGCGAGCGCCGCGCCGGCCAGCGCGGCGGCGAGCAGGCGTGGGAGCCTTTCATCGACGACGATCGCGTGCCACTGCGCGAGCGTCGCGGCGGAAATGGCCGGGTGCGCTGCAGCATGCAACGCCTGCACGACCTCCAACGGCGTCAGCGGAAAGCGGCCGGCGCAGAGCGCCAGCAGCGCGGCGGCGGCGAGGCTCGCGGCGCACAGGGCGAGCACGGCGCTTGGCTGGCCGGCACGGCGCAAGCGGGGGAGCGGCGGGGAAGACATCGACTGCATCGGGGCGCGGCGTGACGTGTTGTGGCGAATGACACGGCCGCAGCGTGGCGGAAAGCGACGTATTTTAGGGGATATAACGTTCTGGTGCAGTGCGACAAAATGTTTCGTGCACGGCCGGGATTCGTGAAATGTTCGCCAAGATGGTTTTGTTCGACTGATCGATAAGGGCATTTCGCTCGTTGTCGGAGCGTGTAAACCAACCCGTCGATCTGACGCTGCCTGCTTCGGTGACGCGGAATGCATACCGCCAGGTCAGCTAGCGTTCGGATGCAGGGCAAGTGACGGTGCGCTGCGCATGAGCGATGTAGATGTTGCGTTGCTCTTCCGAACCCGCGATAGCGGGTATGACGCATGTTGCGAAAGGTGGGTTTTATATAACGATCATCTCCTATTGTTAATCGCGGCAGCACTGTAGGTGGCGTGTTGATGAGCGTCAATTTGCTTATCCCGCATGCGCGATAAGCTCGCCGACGCTTCGCACTCATTCGACCGTCGCTGACCAAGGATCAATAAAATGCCTATTTCCGATATCAAAGGCTCCGTCACCGTTCAGGGACGTGAGGGAAGTATCGAAGTTGTCGGTTTTAGCCACGGATTGAATCTGCCTGTCGATAAGCGAATCACGTGGCATTACACGGACGGAAATATCAAGTTCACGGATGAATGGGACGAAAGGTCTTAATCATGGCATTTTGGGGGAAATTCATTGTCAATAATGCCCCTCTTGTGCCATTGACGATTTATGGCGTGGGGACGTTCATGGCTTTTTCAGGCGAGGGAATTTATCGTAACAGCGGTGGTTGCACCGGGATTGTGGGAAATGGCCCTTTACCGCACGGGCGATACTGGATCGTTGATCGCCCCAAAGGAGGAGTGCGTTCACAGTTGGGAGCCTGGAGCAAGGATTTGGGTAATTCTTTGATCGGTAAGCCTACCCATCACGCGGAATGGTTTGCTCTGTATCGCTGCGACGGCCAAATCGATGATTGGACATGGATACATGGAGTCAAGCGCGGCAATTTCAGGTTGCATCCAACCGGTGGCGCCGGTCATTCGTTCGGCTGCATCACGCTGCCAAGCCAATCTGATTTCCAGGCTATCCGTCGGGCATTTTTAAACACAAAGACCATTCCTGCTGGCAGATCGGGGTTGGACGCTTACGGCTGGATCGAGGTGGTGACCCATGGCAACACTTGCCCGTAGCGCATTCAAAGTTCTCCTCTTTGTCGGCTTGTTCGCCGTATCAATGCGGTTTGTTCACACCTACCCATTGCCAATGACGACAAGCCAGCAGCAATGCCTGCTTGAGATATCCGAGAAATTCGGCGTGAGCGACCCCGAAGGTTTTTATCTTTCCGTGGTTGCCGTCGTCAATTTGATGCTGGCAGCCATTGAATACTGGTTGATGGGAAAGCTCTGGCGCCGTTACTTGGAAAAACGGCGAAAAACGTCGTGATCCATCTGAACCGTTCACCCCGCCTGTCGACCTTGTGCGGCAGGCGTTCGCCTTCAGCTTTCAAGTACACAACGTCATACAAGTAACAGATTGTCGGTAGGCCGAACCCTGTCCTCGTCCGTTAATCTCGATGTGTGCCACCAGACAACAAGAAGGGGATATGAAAGGAACATCGAAGATTCTCGGCACCGTCGTGTCGTCGACGCTGATCGTCAGCCTGTTGGCGCTTGCCGGATGCAACAAGGGCAACTCCACCGACACCACGCAGGCCGCCTCCGATGCGTCGGCCGCCTCCGCCGCGCAACCGGCCTCGGCCGCCAGCCCATACACGCCGCCCACCGCCGCGCAGCTCGAACAGATGGTCGCGCCGATCGCGCTGTTCCCCGACAAGCTCGTGGCCCAGGTGCTTGCGGGCGCAACCTATCCCGATCAGATCACGGCGGCCAACCAATGGCTCGCGCAGAATCCGTCGTTGAAGGGCGCCGCGTTGCAGAACGCCGCGAACCAGCAGCCGTGGGATGTCAGCGTGAAGTCGCTGACTGCATTCCCGGCCGTGCTGAACCAGATGGCCGGCAATATCCAGTGGACCACCGCGCTCGGCGAGGCCTACGTCAATGACCCGACCGACGTGATGAACGCGATCCAGGTCATGCGCCAGCGCGCGCAGCAGTCGGGCAACCTGAAATCGTCGAAGCAACTGGCGGTGTCGAGCACGGCGCGCCAGGCGCCGCCGCCCGATTATCAGGACGAGGCCGGCCAGCCGCCGGTGTACGCCGGCCCGGCCGTGATTCCGCCGCCGCCGCAAACCATCGTGATCGCGCCTGCCCAGCCGGACGTGGTGTATGTGCCGACCTACGACCCGAACGTGGTGTACGGCCAGCCGGTGCCGGTCTATCCGGGCTATGCCTATCACCGCCCCGAGTATTCGACGGGCGAGGTGGTGACGGCCGGCGTGCTGACGTTCGGCGTCGGCATCCTGGTGGGCGACGCGATCAGCCATCACCACGACTGGGGCTGGCACGCCTGGGGCATGAACTGGGGCGGCGATCGCGGGCGCGACGGCGGCTACCGCAACGACGGCCCGGGTAACGGTGGTGGTGGCGGCTGGCATCGCCCGGCGGTGGTCTACAACAACAACACGTACGTGTCGCGTTCGACCACGGTCGTCAACCACATCAACAACACGACGATCAACAATCACTACGACACGAACCGCAACGTGGTGAACAACAACAACGTGGTGAACAACAACACGCGGATCGACAACCACAACGAAGGCCGCCCGAGTCCTGGCCAGGCGCCGGGCCAGTTGCAGGGGCAGGCGCCGGGACGCGAGCCGGGCAATGCGCACCGGCCGCCGGGCCTGCCGCCCGCGAACCCGGGCGCGATGACGATGCCGCATTTCACGCAGGGCGATACGCGTGAGGGCGCACGCCCCGTGCCGCAGCCGCAGGGGCAGGGTGGCAATCCGCGCGCGGAAGGGCGTCCGGGCTTCGAGGCGCAGCAGCATGGCAATGCCGAGCCAGGCCGCCAAGCGCAGCAGCCGGGGCAGCCGCACGTGCCGCAGCCGAATTTCGGCGGGCAGATGCAGAACGGCCAGCGACAGGAGCACGAGCGTCCGGCCGGCGAGCCGCCGCGCATGGATCAACAGCGCGAACAGCAGCAACAACGCGAGCAACAGCAACAGCAGCGTGAACAACAGCAGCAACGCGAGCAACAACAGCAACAGCACGAACAGCAGCAACAGCAACAACGGGAGCAGCAACAACAGCGCGAGCAGCAGCAACGTGAACAGCACGCGCAGATGCCGCATCCGGCCGAGCCGGCCCGCGAGCAGCCGCGTCCAGAGCAGCACGAGCAACCGCGCCCGCAGCCGCAGCCGCATGAACAGCCGCGTCCGCAACCGCAACAGCACGAGCAGCCGCACGGCGGTGGCGAGCAGCACGAGCCGCATTCGCACTGAGGCACCGCAGCACCCCAGCACTGCGCCCGCAACCCGCACCCACAACCCGCGCCCGAACCGGTTTCCCACCGGCCTCCGGCCGCGGGTTGTTCAGTTCACCGAGACGATTCGCGCACCGTTTTCCGTAAGCCTCGAAAGGCCCACCGTGAACCGATTCCACGGCCTGCGAGACTTTGTCGAAAATGATGTTGACTTATGTTTTGCAGGCCGCCTAGAATCCGCAGGTCTTCAAATTTGGGGCAAAAGCCTTGGACTCTTGTAGTAGTCGAACCTCGATCAGATTCGCTGCCTGAACGGCAGGACGTCCGCGCTTCCCATCCCAGCCGCCGTCCTGCCAACAGGCAGACGGTGCGCGTCGCTTTACCTCCCCGTGCATCCTGTTCCCGCGCCATGAGGCGTCGTCTCGTCATGCGTTCGCGCGTCAGCGCCGATCCGCCTGCGCGATGGCGCTCGTGCGCCCCGGTCCGACCGGTTCGCTGATCGCACGGCTGTCATTCGACGGCCGTACGATGCGCGCCGTCTCCACGCCCGTGCCTGGCACGCACGGCTGGCGAGAGCCCTGCGCTTTTGTTTCGTTTTCCTTACTTGCTGCCCATTCGCCTCCACCGCGATGAGGTTATCGATGAATCTGAAATTCGGCATCAACCTGACGGCCAACCCGTCCGTGTCCCGCGTGCTGCCCAATCGCTGGGACCTGCTGGCCTTTCCGCTCATCATCGGCATGCTGGCGATGGCCGCCATCGGCTTTCATCAGACGCTCGCGCCGATCTCGACGCTGAAAACCGAGGCCATCTCGCTCGACCCCTCGCATCTGCCCGAATACGCGATGCGCACCACGCTGCGCATGCTCGCGGCGATGTTCGCCTCGCTGGTGTTCACGCTGACCTACGGCACGCTGGCCGCGAAAAGCCGGCGCGCCGAGAAGGTGCTGGTGCCGATCCTCGACATCCTGCAATCGGTGCCCGTGCTCGGCTACATCTCGTTTACGGTCACCTTTTTCCTGGCGCTGTTTCCGGGGCGCGTGATCGGCGCGGAGCTGGCGGCGATCTTCGCGATCTTCACCAGCCAGGCCTGGAACATGACGTTCAGCTTCTATCAGTCGATGCGCTCGGTGCCGCGCGATCTGTCGGAAGTGTCGCGCAGCTTCCAGCTCACCGGCTGGCAACGCTTCTGGAAGCTCGAAGTGCCGTTCGCGGTGCCGGGCCTGATCTGGAACATGATGATGTCGATGTCGGGCGGCTGGTTCTTCGTGGTGGCCTCCGAGGCGATCACGGTGGGCGACAGCACCATCACGCTGCCGGGCATCGGCGCGTATCTCTCGCAGGCGATCGCCACCAAAAGCCTGGGCGCGGTGGGCTGGGTGATCCTGACCATGACGGTGGTGATCCTCGCCTACGACCAACTGCTGTTCCGCCCGCTGGTGGCCTGGGCCGACAAGTTCCGCATGGAGAACACCGCCTCGGCCGACGCGCCGCAATCCTGGCTGCTCGACATGGTGCGCCGCACGCGGCTGATTCACCGGATGCTCGCGCCGGCCGGCTCGATGCTCGCCGCCACCGCCCGCATGCGCCTGCGGATCCTGCCGCGCCGCCAGGCCGCCGCACCGTCCGCCGCGCGCAAGGCCACGCTGGCCGGCGACATCGTGTTCGCCACGGTGATGGGCGCGCTCGCACTGTATGCGGTGGTGCGCGTGGTGGCCTACATGCGCACCGGCGTCACGCTCGACGAGGTCGGCCACGTGTTCGGCCTGGGGCTGATCACGCTGCTGCGCGTGGTGCTGCTGATCGCGATCTCGTCGGTGATCTGGGTGCCGCTCGGCGTGCTGATCGGCCTGCGCCCGGCGCTGGCCGAGAAGATCCAGCCGCTCGCGCAGTTCCTGGCCGCGTTCCCGGCCAACCTGCTGTTCCCGATCTTCGTGATCTTCATCGTGCACTTCCACCTGAACGTCGACATCTGGCTGTCGCCGCTGATCGTGCTCGGCACGCAGTGGTACATCCTGTTCAACGTGATCGCCGGCACCACCGCCTACCCGAACGACTACAAGGAAGTGGCGAAGAACTTCCGGATTCGCGGCTGGCAATGGTGGCGCGGCGCAATGCTGCCCGGCATCTTCCCGTACTACATCACCGGTGCGATCACGGCCTCGGGCGGCGCGTGGAACGCCAGCATCGTGTCCGAATACGTGCAGTGGGGCGACACCAGGCTGGCCGCGCACGGCCTGGGCGCGTACATCGCGCAGACCACCGCGGCCGGCGATTTCCCGAAGATCATTCTCGGCATCGTCGTGATGTCGCTGTTCGTGACGCTGTTCAACCGCGTCCTCTGGCGCCCGCTGTATGCGTACGCCGAATCCAAACTCCGCCTCGATTAACCCGGTTACCAAGGAGACCTCATCATGAATACGGACATCCTGAGCGCCGACCGCACGGCAGCGGCCGCCACCACGAACGGCGCGCCGGCCCATGGCGCCGAGGTGCTGCGCATCGACAACGTGCGCCGCGGCTTCGACAAGTCGCAGGGCGAGCAGCTCGTGCTCGACGGCGTGAACCTCTCGCTGCGCGAGGGCGAGATCGTCGGCCTGCTGGGCCGTTCCGGCTCCGGCAAATCCACCTTGCTGCGCATCATCGCCGGCCTGATCGAGCCGAGCAGCGGCGACGTCAGCTACATGGGCAAGCCGCTGCGCGGCCCCGCGCAGGGCTGTGCGATGGTGTTCCAGACCTTCGCGCTGTTCCCGTGGCTGACCGTGCTGCAGAACGTGGAAGCAGGCCTCGAAGCGCTCGGCGTGGACGCGAGCGAGCGCCGCCGCCGTTCGCTCGCCGCGATCGACCTGATCGGCCTCGACGGCTTCGAGAACGCCTACCCGCGCGAGTTGTCGGGCGGCATGCGCCAGCGCGTCGGCTTCGCCCGCGCGCTGGTGGTGGACCCGACGCTGCTGCTGATGGACGAACCGTTCTCGGCGCTCGACGTGCTGACCGCCGAAACGCTGCGCACCGACCTGCTGGACCTGTGGACGCAAGGCCGCATGCCGATCAAATCGGTGCTGATCGTGACGCACAACATCGAGGAAGCGGTGTTCATGTGCGACCGCATCCTGGTGCTGTCGTCGAACCCGGGCCGCGTGGTGGCCGAGATCCAGGTGCCGTTCAAGCATCCGCGCAACCGCCTGGACCCGGTGTTCCGCAAGCTGGTGGACGAGATCTACGCGAAGATGACCACCCGCAACCTGGGCGAGGCCGCGCGCGACGAATGGCAACTGGGAAGCTGGCTGCCGCATGTGTCGACCAACCTGATGGCCGGGCTGATCGAGACGGTGGCCGCCGCGCCGTACAACGGCCGCGCCGACATGCCGGAAATCGCGCGCTCGCTGCACCTGCATATTGATGACCTGTTCCCGATCGCCGAAGTGCTCCAGCATCTGGCGTTCGCCGACGTGCGCGACGGCGACGTGCAACTGACGCCGGCCGGCCGCATCTTCGCCGACTACGGCACGCAGGAGCGCAAGACGCTGTTCGCCGATCACCTGCTGCGCCACGTGCCGCTGGCGGCGCGGATTCGCACGGTGCTCAACGAGCGCCCCGGCCATCGCGCGCCGCGCGTGCGCTTCGAGCAGGAACTGGGCGATTTCCTGCCCGACGAAACCGCCGAGGAAACGCTCGACGCGCTGATCGCCTGGGGCCGTTACGGCGAGGTGTTCTCGTACAACGACCAGACCGGCATCTTCAGCCTGGCCGACGTGGAGAGCTGATCGGCGCGTGCTGCTTCGTGCCGCCTTCGTTCCATTGCTGCGATGGTTCGAAGCGGCGCCGCCCATATCGTTAGCAGCAATGCTTCGTTGTCCCCCGCAGGCAGTCGAAATTAGGCTGTCTCGTTCTGTTCGGGGATCACGCTGCATGAATCGCTTTGCATCAACATCGACTGACCGGCCGGCGACGCACGCGTCGCGGGCCACTTTCCTTGGCGCACTCGCCGCATTGGCCGCATTCACGCTGGCCGGCTGCGAAAAATCGGAGCCGGCGGGCGGGGGCAACGCTTCCGCCGCCGCCTCTGCTTCTGCCGCGCAAGCGGCGCTGAAACCGCAAGCGGGCGGCACGCTCACCTGGGGCGTGACCACCGAGCCGGCCTGTTTCGACCCGCACCGCGCATCGCAGCAGAACGCGTTCTGGGTGATCCGCAACGTATTCGATTCGCTGATCGACAAGCGCGCCGACGGCAGCTATGCGCCGTGGCTCGCGAAATCGTGGAGCGTGTCGGACGACGGCAAGGTCTACACGTTCAACCTGCGCGACGACGTGCACTTCACCGACGGCACGCCGTTCGACGCCAGCGCCGTCAAGGCCAACTTCGACTACATCCTCGCCAACGTGGCGACCACCTCGGCCTCGTCGTCGCTGCTGGTGCATTTCGATCATGCGGAAGTGGTGTCGCCGAGCGTGGTGAAGCTGGTCATGAAGCAGCCCGATTCGACCACGCTCGAATCGCTGTCGAGCGTGAAGCTCGGCTTCATCTCGCCGAAGGCGCTCAAATCGGCCGCCGACCTGTGCGCGGGCGGGCCGCCGCTGGTGGGCACCGGCCCGTTCGTGTTCAGCGCGTATCAGCGCGGCCAGTCGGCCACGTTCACGCGCAACCCCGATTACCAGTGGGCATCGGGGCGCGCGCAGCATCAGGGGCCGGCTTATCTCGACCGCGTGGTGTACCGCTTCCTGCCCGAGGCCGCGGTGCGCACCGGCGCGCTCAGTTCGGGCCAGGTCGACATGATCGAGGGCGTGCAGCCCACCGACGCGCCGGTGTTCGAGGGCGTGGACGGCTTCGGCTATTACACGGGGCCGTCGGCCACCACCTCGTTCACGCTGAACGTCAACTACACGATCGCGCCCGCCGACGACGTGCGCGTGCGCCGCGCGCTGCGCGACGGCTTCGATCTCGACGCGATCGTGAAGAGCGTCTATCTGGACACGGTGCGACGCGCGTGGTCGAACATCGGCCCCGACAACCCCGACACCAATGCCGCGCTGAAGGGCACCTGGGGCAACGACGTGAAGGGCGCGAACGCGCTGCTCGACGCGGCGGGCTGGACCGCACGCGATGCGGAAGGCTTCCGCACCAAGGACGGCAAGCGTCTGAGCATCGAGGTCGGCTATCCGCAGCCTTACGTGCGCGACAGCCGCGACGTGCTGATCCGCGCGATCCAGTCGGCGCTGCGTCAGAACCTCGGCTTCGACCTGAAGCTGCACATCACGACCGCCGGCGATTTCGCGAACCAGAAGGCCAGCGGCGTCTGGTACATCTACCCGAACACCGACAACCCGTCGGACGTGGCGATGGAGCTGTGGGACATGCTCGGCGATCACGGCTTCCTGTACAACGCGATTCCGAAGTCGGACCCGGAGATCACCGGCGCGATCAACCGCGCGCGACAACTGCCGGTGGGCGACGAACGGCGCAAGCTGCTGGCCGACATCCAGCATCGCGCCGTGGATCAGGCGTATATCGTGCCGCTGTTCGCGCCGGCCTATCACATCGCGGCGAAATCGACGGTGCACGGCATCGGCTTCGAGCCGGAACTCGACGGGCCGAACAGCGCTTACGAGCTCTGGATCGATCGCAAGGAGCACTGATCATGTTGCGCCAGATCGCGACCCGCTTCGGCACCGGCCTGCTGGTGCTGTGGCTGGCGGCCAGCGCCGCGTTCGTGACGATCCACGCGCTGCCGGGCCGCATCGAGGACATCCTGGCCGGCGACCTGACCTATCCGGGCCTGCGCGACGCGATCGCCGCGCAGTGGGGGCTGAACCACAGCCTGCCGTATCAGTACGGGCAGTTCCTGCTGCGGCTCGCGCACGGCGACCTCGGCACCTCGTTCGTGATGCAGCAGCCGGTGGCCTCGGTGCTGGTCAGCCAGCTTTGGCCGACCGTGCAACTGGCCGGCTCGGCTGGCTTGCTGGCGCTGCTGCTCGCGCTCGGCGCGGCCACCGTCACGGCCGGCGCGCAGGACCGGCGCGGCGAATGGCTGCGCCGCTCGGCGTCGGTGGTCGAGCTGGGCTTCACGTCGATGCCGGTGTTCTGGCTCGGCATGCTGCTGCTGATCGCGTTCTCGTTCCATTTCCGCTGGTTCCCGGTGTCGGGCGGCGGCGGCTGGCGTTCGCTGGTGCTGCCGGCCGTCACGCTCGCGCTGCCGACTGCGGGCGTGCTGTCGCAGGTCATGCGCGAGGCGCTCGATTCGGCGTACGAACGGCCGTTCGTGACCACCGTGCGGGCGCGTGGCGTGTCGGCGTTCGGGCTGCGCGTGCGGCACCTGCTGCGGCACGCGCTGCTGCCGGTGGTGACGCTCGGCGGCTGGCTGATCGGCGGCCTGCTCGGCGGCGCGGTGATCACCGAGAAGATGTTCGGGCGGCCGGGCCTCGGCAGCATCACGCTCGACGCGGTGACCTCGCAGGACGTGCCGGTGGTGCTGGCCGTGGTGCTGCTGGCCGCGTTCGTTCATGTCGCGATCTCGACGCTGCTCGATGTCGCCTATCTGTTCATCGATCCGAGGCTGCGCAAGTCATGAGCGATCTGTCCGCCTTGTCCACCGCCGCGTCCGACGCGGCGCTCGCCGTTCCCGTCGCCACCGCCGCGCGCGCTGCGCGCCGGCCGTGGCGTTGGCCGCTTTCGGTGCTGCTGTCGGTGGCGTTTCTGGTGCTGCTGGCCGTGGCGCTGGCGTTTCCGCATGCGTTCACGCGCTACGACCCGCTCGTCAGCGACGTGGCGCACGCCTTGCAGCCGCCCGGCGCGGAGCACCTGTTCGGCACCGACCGGATCGGCCGCGACGTGCTCGCGCGGGTGATCTACGGCGCGCGCTATTCACTCGTGATCGGCCTGGCCAGCATGGGCGTGAGCCTGCTGATCGGGTTGGTGGTGGGCCTGACTGCCGGGCTCGGGCCGCGCGCGCTCGACGAGGGCGCGTCGCGCATCTTCGACGTGCTGTCCGCGTTTCCGCCGATTTTGCTGTCGCTGTTCGTGGTGTCGTTCGCCGGGCAGGGGATCGTCAATATCGCGGTGGCGGTCGGGATCGCCGGCATTCCCAAATTCGGCCGCGTGCTGCGTGCGCAGACGCTCGGCGTGCGCCGCGCCGACTACGTCACGCATGCGCCGGCCTACGGCTATTCGCGCACGCGGGTGTTTTTCCGGCATCTGCTGCCGAACGTGCTGGCGGCGATCCCCGTGATTGCGACCATCGATATCGGCAGCGCGATCCTGGCCGTGTCCGCACTCAGCTTCCTCGGCCTCGGGCCGCAACCGCCCACGCCCGAATGGGGCGTGATGCTGGCCGAAGGGCGCGACGTGCTGCGTGTCGCATGGTGGCCGAGCGTGTTCCCCGGCGCGGCGATCACGCTGACGGTGATGGCGTTCACGGTGATCGGCAAGGTGTTGTCGCGTCGTCATGGAGGGCGTGCCTGATGAGCGCACGATCGAAATTCGCTGGCGGCGTGCCGCCGTTGGATGGACAACCCGGCCAACCCGGGCGAACGCTGGTGGACGTGCGGGGCCTGTCGATCGGCTTCGCGCACGCGGCCGGCGCCGCGCCGCTGGTGCGCGGCGTGGACCTGACGATCCGTGCCGGCGAGTGCGTCGCGCTGGTCGGCGAATCGGGCTCGGGCAAGAGCCTGACCGCGCGCAGCCTGATCGGGCTGGCCGGCGCGGGCGCGCGGGTCAGTGCCGAGCGCTTCGAGATCGACGGGCGGCCCGCGCTCGATTGGCGCGAGAAGGATTGGCGCGCGGTGCGCGGCGCGTTCGCCGGGCTGGTGATGCAGGACGCGCTGGTGTCGCTCGATCCGTTGCGCACCATCGGCGCCGAGATCGGCGAGGCGGTGGCGCGCCACGGTGCGGCGCGTTCGCGGCGCGAGCGGATCGCGCGCGTGCACGAGACCATGGCGGCCGTCGGCATTCCCGAGCCGCAACGGCGCGCGGCGCAGTACGCGCACGAACTGTCGGGCGGGCTGCGTCAGCGCGCGTTGATCGCCTCGGCGATCGCCGCCGCGCCGCCGCTGGTGATCGCCGACGAGCCCACCACCGCGCTCGACGTGACGGTGCAGGCGCAGGTGCTGGCCGTGCTCGCCGAGCGCTTGCGCACCGGCATCGGCCTGTTGCTGATCAGCCATGACCTGGCCGTGGTGGAGGGCATTGCCGACCGCGTGCTCGTCATGCATCGTGGCGAGGTGGTGGACAGCGGGCCGACCCGCAGCGTGCTGGCGCGGCCCGCGCATCGCTATACGCGGCAGTTGCTGGCCGCGCAGCCGGATGGCCGTTCGCGCGGGCACCGGCTTGCCACCGCGCGCTTGGTCGATGATCAGGAACTCGAAGCGGAACACGAGCACGACGCGGCGCAAGCGGGCGAGGGCGCATTGCGGACCGTGCGCGAACCGCTGCCCGCGCGGCGCGCGCCCGGCGACGCCGTGGTGCTGCGCGTGGACGGCATCGGCAAGGCATACCCGCAGCGCGGCGGCGCGCCGTTCGTCGCGCTCGACGACGTGTCGTTCTCGGTGCGGCGCGGCGAGGTGCTCGGCATCGTCGGCGAATCGGGCTCGGGCAAGAGCACCACCGCGAATATCGTGCTGGGCCTGCTCGCGCCGAGCGCCGGCGAAGTCGAATTCCTCGGCCGGCGCTGGAACGGCGCGGGCGCCCGCGAGCGGGAGCGCCGCGAGACGCGGCCCCGGCTGCGCTATATCCCGCAGGACCCGCTCGGCTCGTTCGATCCGCGTCATACCGTGCGCGAGCTGCTCGACGACGGCCTGTACGCCGCGCGGCTGCCGAAGCCCGAGCACGCGGCGCGCGCGATCGCGCTGCTGGAGCGCGTGGGCCTCGATGGCAGCTATCTCGACCGGCGGCCCGCGTCGTTGTCGGGCGGGCAGCGTCAGCGCATCGCGATCGCGCGCGCGGTGGCGGCCGAGCCGGCGCTGATCGTGTGCGACGAGCCGGTGTCGGCGCTTGATGTCTACGTGCAGGCGCAGGTGCTCGATCTGCTCGGCGAATTGCAGGCGTCGCTGGGCGTGTCGCTGATTTTCATCTCGCACGATCTCGACGTGATCCGCCATGTCAGCGACCGCGTGCTCGTGATGAAGGATGGCAAGGTGGTCGAGGCCGGCGAGGCGCAGGCCGTGCTCGATGCGCCGCGCGCGGATTACACGCGGCAGTTGCTGGCCGCGTCGCCGGGGCGGCGGCGCGGGCAGGGGGCGGAGCGGGAGGTGCGGGAGGTGCGGGTTGCGGCCTGAAGCGATGGCCGTTCAGCGCGGTTGTGTCAAAGGTCGCGCGTGCGCGGGATGACGACGGCCTGGCCGTGCAGCGTGCCGTCCGCGTCGATCAGTTGCCACAGCGTGGCTTCCTCGATCATGA
Source organism: Burkholderia sp. 3C (assembly GCF_054589155.1). Classification (NCBI taxonomy): domain Bacteria; kingdom Pseudomonadati; phylum Pseudomonadota; class Betaproteobacteria; order Burkholderiales; family Burkholderiaceae; genus Burkholderia; species Burkholderia sp. 3C. The sequence continues at coordinate 154,915 of NZ_BAAILN010000092.1, read as the reverse complement.
AGCGTTCGCCCGATTTCATGATCCGCACGCCCTGATAGCCGGCTTCATAGCCGAGCCGCTGCACACGTTCGAGGAATTGCTGCCGCTCCTCGCGGTTCGGCGCTTCGGCCGACAGCCGCGACGGCAGCCGGGTGATCTCGTCCCAGTCGTAACCGAAGCGCTGCTGCGCGGCCTTGTTGCCGTAGATGAACACCGGGTCGGCGGCGGTATTGTGCGCGAGCACCGCGAACGGCGCGTGCTCGTAGAGCCATTCGGCGGCTTCGGCGGGCGAGAGGGTGTCGCCGTGCGGCACGAGCGGTTTGCCGAGCAGGCGGGCGTGGCTGTCGGCGAGGAGGCGGTAGAAGTCGGGTTGGCTGTGGAGAGGCGGCATGGGGCTGCGTGGACGGAATCGGGTTTTGGAGCATACCCGAAGCGCCGCGGCGATGCTGGCCTTCGAGGCCGCCGAAATGCCTCCGGTTTTATCGGTCCAATCAATCGAAATGCCCGTTCGGTTGATTCGATTGGAAATCATCTGATTTAAATAAATCGCCGCTTCCTTATTGCCGAATATCAAAACCATCAGGCAAAAATTGCATGCCCCCATTGCGAATTCCCGATCAGCCTCCTCTCGGGAAACCCACGCCTCAGGCATGTTCATGCCGCATCGCACCATCGCCCCATTCAAGCATTTCGCATTGCCAATTTATTGACGAGGTTAAACAAGCGATCCTTGCGTTTATTTCGGATCGGGTGCTATAACCCGATTCACGTGCCGGTTTGCAGCAATGACGTCATCAATAAATGCGAGCGGAGCAATGAAAAAAACGTCGAGGAATCTGGGTTGGGGCAGCATGGCGATCCTGACGGGCACCTTGCCGGTGGGCGCCTACGCGGCATGCTCGGCCACTGCACCGGCCAGCGGCGCGGCGGTCACGTGCAGCGGTGCGAACGTGCCGTCGGTGGTGGCCGTGCCGGGCAGCACCGGCGTGGCGATCGGCCTCGATTCGACCTCGACCGGCAACTACGTGTTGAGCGCCACGCCCACGCCGTTTTCCGTCGATACCGCCAGCACGATCACCAACAACGGCACGCTGTCGATGTCGGGCAACGGCACGGGCGTCGCCAACCGCGGCGCGATGCTGATCGGCGTGAACAGCGGCAACACCATCACCAATGGCGCAACCGGCGCGATTTCGACGACGGGCGCCTATAACGACGGCATCGCCGCGAACGGCAACGGCAACACGCTGGTCAATCAAGGCACGATCGCCACCACCGGCAACAACGCCTACGGCATGACGGCGGCGTGGGGGCAGAGCAATGCCGGCGCGTCGGGCAACACGCTCGTCAATACCGGCACCGTCACCACCTCGGGCAACAACGCGCGCGCGGCGTCGCTGCTGGGCGGCAACGGCACGATCGACAACAGCGGCACGCTCACCACCAACGGCCGCGACGCGCCGGCCGCCTATATGCAGGGCAACAACGACACGCTGATCAACCGCGGCACGATCCAGACCACCGGCACCGCCACCAGCGGCGGCAGCGTCGACGCGGTGGTGTCGAACACGCTCGGCAGCTCGTTTACGGCGGCCATCACCAATCAGGCCGGCGGCCGGATCATCAGCAACAACGGCATCGGCGTGCGCTCGACCAACGGCAACACCACGATCACCAACGCGGGGTTGATCCAGGGCGGCGGCGGCACCGCGATTCGCGGCGGCAACGGCAATGTCACGCTGATCCTGCAGACCGGCTCGCAGATCATCGGCACGGCCGACGGTGGCGCGGGTTCGAACACGGTGACCTTGCAGGGCAGCGGTACCGCGGCGAACGCGTTCACGAATTTCCAGAGCCTGACGATGGCGGGCGACGCCTGGAACTGGGCCGGCACCGGCACGTTCTCGAGCGCGCTGGTGCAAAGCGGCACGCTGAACCTGACCGGCACGCTCGGCACCACGACCGCCACGGTGGCGGCCACCGTCAACGCGGGCGCGACCTTGCAGGCCAACGCGGCGAACCTGCCGCTGGCCGTCACCGACAACGGGCTGGTGCGCTTCCAGCAGGATGCGGGCGGCAGTTACACGGGCACGATCGGCGGCGCGGGCGCGGTGGAGAAGAGCGGGGCGGGCATGCTGACGCTCGCGCCGGCCGCCCTCGGCGGCAACGCCTACGCGGGCGGCACGACCCTCACGCAGGGCACGCTGGCGGTGGCGGCCGACAACGCGCTCGGCGCATCGTCGGGAAGCCTGACGTTCAACGGCGGCACGCTGCAATTCGGCAGCGCGTTCGATCTGTCGCCGGGCCGCGCGCTGTCGATCACGGCGAACAACGGCACGATCGACACACAGGGCTTCCGGTCGACGATCGCCCAGAACATCACCGGCGCGGGCAGCCTGACCAAGCTCGGCAGCGGCACGCTGGCGCTGAACGGCGCCAGCAGCTACGCGGGCGGCACGAACGTGAATGCGGGGGCGCTGCTGGTCGGCGATGCGGCCCACTCGGGCGCGGCGCTGTCCGGCAACGGGCTGGTGACGGTGGCGCCGGGCGCGACGCTCGGCGGCTACGGCAGCGTGACGGGCAACGTGACCAACACCGGCACGATCGCGGTGGCCAATGCGTTCGCGGGCCTCGCGAGCGGGGCCACCGGCAACCTGCAGATCATCGGACACCTGACCAATGCCGGCCTGATCCAGCTTGGTGGCCCCGGCGTGGGCAACACGCTGACGGTGGCGGGCGACTATATCGGGCAGAACGCCGCCATCGCGATGAATACGTACCTGGGCGGCGACGGCGCGGCATCCGACAAGTTGATCGTCGCCGGGGTGGAGGCGACCGGCACCACCACGCTGAAGGTGACCAACGTGGGCGGCCCCGGCGCGCAGACGCTCGGCGACGGCATCCAGGTGGTGCAGGCCAACAACGCCGCCGCGACGGCGGACGGCGCGTTCACGCTGGCGGGCGGCACGGTCAGCGCGGGCGCCTACGCGTACTTTCTCGCCAAGGGCGGGCCTGCCAGCGGCGCCAGCCAGAGTTGGTATCTGCGCAATTCGGTTCCGCCCCAGCCGCAGCCGGCCGTCGTCACGCCGGGGCAACCCGCGCCGCCGCCCGCCACGCAGGCCGTCACACCGGCGCCCGGCACGCCCGATGCGATCGTCGCGGCCGTCGCCGACGCCGCGCCGGGCAGCGCCCCCGAGCCGATCTACCGGATGGCGGTGCCGCTGTATTCGGAAGCGCCGGCCGTTGCGCGGCAACTGGGCCAGCAACAGATCGACACCTTCCACGATCGCCTGGGCGGGCAGGACCTGCTGTCGGAGCACGGCCCGGTGCCGGCCGCCTGGGCGCGTGTGTGGGGCGGCTACAGCAACATGCGGCAGCAGGGCGATGCGAGCCCGTCGTTCGACGGCACCGTCTGGGGCATGCAGGTCGGGCAGGAACTGTATGCGGACCAAAGCCCGAGCGGGCATCGCAACCATTACGGCTTCTTCCTCGGCTTCTCGCGCGCGGTGGGCGATGTTGACGGCTTCGCGCTCGCGCAGCGCGATCTGGGCGTGGGCACGTTGCAGGTGAACGCCTACGATCTCGGCGGCTACTGGACCCACATCGGCCCGGGCGGCTGGTACACCGACGCCGTGCTGATGGGCAGCGCGCTGACCGTGCGCACCCACGCGAACGACAACCTGAACGGCTCGACCAACGGCAACGCGTTCACCGGCTCGCTGGAGGCCGGGTTGCCGATCGCGCTCGGCTACGGGCTGACGCTCGAACCGCAGGCGCAACTGGTCTGGCAATGGCTGTCGCTCGATCGCTTCGACGACGGCGTGTCGAGCGTGAACTGGAACAACGGCAACACCTTCCTCGGCCGGATCGGCGCGCGCCTGCAATGGGCGTTCGACGCGCACGGCGTGAGCTGGAAGCCCTACGTGCGCGTGAGCCTGCTGCGTTCGTTCGGCGCCGACGACCAGACCACCTTCGGCGGCGCGACCACGCTCGGCACGCAGGTCGGCCAGACCGCCGGGCAGATCGGCGCCGGATTGATCGCACAACTGAGCAAGCGCGGCAGCGTGTACGCCACGCTCGCTTATCTGACGAACCTCGGCGGCGAACACCAGCGCACCATCACGGGCAATGCCGGGGTGCGCTGGGCGTGGTGAACGGCGGCCAGCGGCTACCCGAACCGGTGATACCGATTCATCAACGGCGTGGCCGACACGCCATGCACGATCACCGACAGCGCGATCACGCCCAGCACGACAGGCGCCAGCGGCCGGGCCACGGCCGGCGCGTGTTCGATC
>NZ_BAAILN010000092.1:85405-150487 GCF_054589155.1 Burkholderia sp. 3C | reverse complement strand
CGGCGAGCCGGCCAGCGACAGCCTTACCGCGAGCGGCCGAATTATCAGCATCAGCGCGGCGGCGAGCGCGGCCATGGCCCATGAGAACTGCGTCACGACGAACGTGGCGAGCAGGCTGCCGATCATCGTCATGATCACCACCTCGGCGATCCGCTCCAGTTCGATGGTGAAGCCGAGCACCGATTCGGTCATGTAGGCGTGGGCGCGCTGCGGGTCCTGCTCGGTTGCGCCGATATCGTTCGAATCGACCGAGCCGATCACCTCGGTCGGCGCGCTCGGGCCGCTCGCGCGATGCTCGACGCGCCGCATCGCCACGCCGGCCGCGAACGCCGACAGGAAGCCGAACGTATCGGCCAGTTGCGCCACGCCGAACGCGATCACGATCAGCCCGAGCGCGAAGAAGCCTTCGAGCCCGAGCGCCTGTGCATGATGCGTGCGCAGCCGTGTGATGCCGTGGGTGGTGATCCAGCCCAGGCCCGTGCCGATCGCGAGCGCGCCGACGATGCCCCATGCGGTGTGCAGCAGGAACGGCAGCGAGGCCGGTGCGGCGCCTTGCGTCATGTCGAGGTGCCCGCACAGCGCGAGGCCCGCCAGCACGAACGGCAACGAAATGCCGTCGTTGAGCCCGCCTTCGCCGGACAGCGCGAAACGCACCAGATCGACGTCGCCGGGGTTGCGCACTTGCACGTCGTGGGCCAGCACCGGATCGGTCGGCGCGAGCATCGCCGCCAGCAGCAGGGCCGGCCCCCATCCGAGGCCGAGCAGCCAGACCGCCGCGCCCGCCAGCAGCGGCACGGTGACGATCATCGCGATGAAGCCGAGCCGCGCCGGCAGCAGCCAGCGCCGGTCGAGCGCGGCCACGCGCAGGCGCAGGCCGATCGCGAACAGCGACACCAGCAGCGCGACCTCGGCGATCTGCCGCAGCAGCTTCGCGTCGCGCCCGAGATCGAGATGCATCATGCCGAGCCCGGCCGGCCCGAGGGCCGCGCCCACCGCCAGATAGATCATCGCGGTGCTGCATGGCAACCGATGGAGCGCCGAACTCGTCACGCCGACCACGATCAGGACGCCGCCGACCATCAGATACCACAGCGTTTCATGAAGCATTGAGATTCCTCCGTCGCGGATGGTGGGAAGGGTGCGATGCGCGCGAGGAACGTTGCGCACGCCACCATTTCCGACCGAGTGCCCATGACCCAAGCAAATATCGCGCCGCGCGCGCGTTTTGGCGCGGAACGCGTCTTGCGTGCCCTGGCGGTTCCTCAACCCTCAACCACGATCGTAAGGAACCGACCATGCAATCAGTCAAGCCGATCCTCCCGCACTTGCTCCGCGCCGCCCTCGGTGCTTCGCTGGCCGCCGTATTGGCCGCATCCCCCGCCGTCCACGCCCAAAGCTCCATGCAGCCCGCCACCAACACGCCGCAGGGCGCGCGCGGCGAGACCCCGCATTACCCGGCCTCGGGCGTGGCGGGCCAGGGCGCCGAGCCGATGCAGGGCGCCAGCCCCGGCGGCAACGGCATGAAGCCCCACACGAAGAAGCCCAAGGGCGCGCGCGGCGAAAACCCGCATTACCCGGCACCGGGCATGCCGGGGCAAGGCGGCAGCGCCGCGCAGGGCAACTGATCGACTGCGCCGGCCGGGCAGAATCTACAAAGCGTGTAGCAAAGACCGGCCGGCGCGCGTGACCGCCTCGCCCGATGCCGATGGCCGGGGCGACCCGATCCTCACAGGAGCAACGATGAACGCGATTCCCATGACAGCGAACCACCGGTTCCCGATGTCCGCATCCCATATTCCGCCGTTTCCCGATCCCGACCCGGTCGATCCGCCAGGCCAGGACGATCTGCCCGGCATCCCGCCCGAACCGCTGCGCGACCCCGAGCGCGTGCCGCCGTTGCCGGTCAGTGCATGACCTTGCGTCACCGCTGACCGCTGACCGTATCGCCTGGCCGGCGCGCCAGGCCGATATGCGCGTCGCGACCGAATCGCTCGCTCAACGCCTGCGCCGCCTTGGCGGCCTGTTAGCCGCGCGCCGGGTTCTGCCGCGTGATCGAATCCATCCGGCTGACCGCCGCATCGTCCTGCCCAATGTTCCCGCGCTGCCGAGCGCCGGCCGCGACGATCTCGTCGAAACCGAACGCGCCGCCCGGCGGCCCGGGCAGCGCGCGATCGACCCCGACGTTTCCGCTCAACGCGCGATCGCCAACGCGGCCCCGACCGGCAGCACCGGCGAATCCCGATCGGGCGCGGCCTCCACGAGAAAGCGCCCGACCACGCCCGGCTCGAACAGCATGCAGTAGGTCGAGCCGCCGTACTGGAAGTAGCCGATTTCGTCGCCTTTCGCGACGCGCTGGCCGGGGAACGCGTCGATCACGCACGACGACACGTCGCCCATGCCGACGAACACGCAGGCCACCGTCCCCATGCCCGGGTCCTCGCACTCGATCACCACCACCGCACGGGTGGCCACCGCCGTCATGTAGCCCTGCGAATCGTTGAGGCCGGACGGATCGAGCCCTTCGACGTCGGCGGCCGAGAAATAGCTGCCCGGCACGCGATAGGCATGGGTGATGGTGCCGCCGACCGGCGCGTGCCAGCGGTGGTAATTCCACGCACTCAAGTAGGCCTGATAGACGTCGCCGCCCACGAAGCGCTCGGCCAGCAGCGACTGAGCGGGCGTCAGCATGTCGCGAATCGAATACGGCTGCGACTTGATCCAGAAATCGTCGAGGCGCTGCACGCGGCCGGCGATCTGGTACGGCGCGGCCTCGCAGGCGTTGACCACCACGCGCGCGTCGCCGGGTTCCGCCACCGGGCGCGCGCCGTCGCGAAAGCGCCGCGTGAAGAAGTGATTCCACGATTCGAAGCCCCAATGGGGTTCGTCGGGTCGGCAGATGAATTCGTCGAGCCGCATCCGCTCGCGCGCCTCGTGGCAGAACCAGCCGTCCGGCCCGCTGTCGTGCAGATGGGTGCGCGAGTGCGGGCCGGACAGGAACGCCGACCAGGTGGTCAGCAGCTTGCCCAGTTGCGTGTTGACGGCCTCGTCGCGGAACAGCGCATAGCCGGCCGGCATGCACATCGGCCAGTCGAGCAGGGCATTGACGGGGCACACGATCAGGCCGGTCTCGCTGAACGGCGGCGCGTAGCGCAACACGGAGTCGAGGATCGTCATGAGGTCGTCGATGGTCGCGTAGCCGAGCCCATAGCCGGCCTCCCGCGCCTGTTCGATCGCGCGGCTCAAGCCCATGCGCAGCATCGGATCGCGCTCGAACAGCGCCGCCAGTTCGGCCACCACGGCGGAACGCGGATGCGCGCCGGCCTGCGCGTACGCATCGTGGGCGAGTTGCCGCCGGTACGCGGTCATGTGCTGTTCCTCGGCGGCGAGCCAATCGCCGAGGCGGCGGCGCGTGTTGCGGGCAGGGCCTTGGATGGGGGGCATGGGGGTCTCCGGGTAGGGGGTGCCTGGAAGTAGGCAGCATCCTGCGTGCCCGAGGGCCAGGAATTCATTCAAATGTTTTTAATGAGATTTGTTCGCCTACAAGATGATTTTGAATTTATCAATTGGTTAATTCTTAAAAATGACTTATCTATAATTATTTATCTTATTTAATTTATCAAATTTCTTTGACGAATTGCGATTGATCCGTTTAATATGCCTCGCGAGAAAATGACGATTCGAGTTTTCAATAAAATAAAGTCATAGAAGTTTCGACGCAAAAAATCCAAAAAATCCGAGAGGCCCGCATGTCGACGAACTTGATGTCACAGGCGTACGAGTTGAAGCTGGCGTCGCATCCGGCACCCATGTCCGTGCTCCGCTTTACGGGCCGGGACGCCGTGAGCGAGCTATACCGCTACCACATCGAATTCACGAGCCCGATCGCAGCGATTCCGATGGGCCAGGTGGTGGGTCGTCCCGCCAAATTCGTGGTGGCGCCGGTCGATCCGAACAGGGATTATCTGCAAAGGATGTTCGGCGAAAACGCCGAACAGTTCATCAAGGTGCCCCCGGCCTATACGATCCACGGCGTCATCACGGAGTTCGACGAGTGCGGCACCTCGGGCGACCAGACGCACTATCGGGTTCTGCTCGAACCGAAGCTGGCCGATTTGAACCGGGGCGTCACGAGCCGGCTATTCCAGAATCAATCGATCGAGGAGATCGTCACTCATACGCTGCGCCATCATGGCTATCGGGCGGGAGTCGATTTCCGGTTCCAGTTGCGCGGCCAATACAAGCGCCGTGAATACGTCACCCAGTATCACGAGACGACCTTCGCGTTCATTCAACGGCTCTGCGCCGAGGAAGGGCTGTGGTTTCGCTGGGAGCAGAGCAAGGATTACGCGGTGCTCGTGCTGGGTGACGATCTGGATGCCTATGCGCGCAAGCAGCGCACGGTGTCGTACCTGCGCGACGCGGGGCTCGAGAGTTCAGGCCAGGATGCGATCAAGACGCTCGAAAAGCGGACCAGGCGGGTACCCGAAGCCGTGCGCCTGCACGACTACAACCACCGGCAGGCCGGGGTCTCGTTGCTGGTCGAGGAAAACGCGGCGCGCAACGACCCGACGACGAGCGGCATCGATTACCAGTGGGGCGAGCACTACGCCACACCCGAGGAAGGTCGGGGCCGGGCACGCCGGCGTCACGAGGCACATCTGGCCAACCAGATCACCTTCAAGGGGACCGGCAATCCGTTCTGGCTCGAAGCCGGTGAAGTCATGCGGCTCGCGCCGAATCCGGCCGAAGCGAAGCATGGGATTTTCGTGACGTCGGTGCAATCGCAGGGGGGCCGCGATCAATCGTATTGGGTCACCTTCGAGGGCGTGCCGTCGGACCGCGTGTGGCGCACGCCGGTCGCCACGATCGATCGACCCTCCATCGGTGGCGTCCTGCCGGCCCGGATCACCTCTCCGGGCGATTACCCCTACGCGTATCTGACCGAACAGGGGTGGTACGTGATCAAGCTGCCGTTCGACCTCGATGGATGGAGCCCGGGCGGCACCAGCCGGCCGGTGCGGTTCGCGAAACCGTACAGCGGCGACAACTACGGGCATCACTTCCCGCTGATCGACGGGGCGGAGGTGGCGGTCGTCTTTACGCACGGCGATCCCGACCGGCCCGTGATCATCGGAGCCATGCACGATAGCCTGCATCCCGATCTCGTCACGAGCCAGAACCACACGCGGAACCTGATCCGCACCGCCGCGAGGAACGAGCTGCGGATGGAGGACAAGAGAGGCGTCGAGCACGTTCACCTCACGACGCCGTATCGGGCGAGCGAGCTCAACCTCGGCCACATGGTCGATGACAACCACCAGGCGCGCGGCAAGGGAGCGGAGCTTCGTACCGACGAACACGTGGCGATCCGGGGCGGCAAGGGCGTTTTCATTTCCGCCGACATGTTGTCGGTGCCGAGCGGGCCGCAACTCGACATGCGGCCAGCCCAAGGGCGGCTTGAGCTTGCGCTTCAGCAGATGCAGTCGCTCGCCGATGCGGCGCAAGCCGCCGAAGCGGTCGCTGCCGATTACGCCAGGCAGAAAGTCCTGCTGGACGAAACCTTGGGCGAACTGAAAAAAGCTGGCGTGCTGATCAGTGCACCGGCCGGCGTCGGGATCGTATCGGGCGACCACCTGCAGCTCACGGCCGGCAAAAACCTGATCGCAAACGCGGGCGGCAATGCCGATATCGGCGTCATGAAGCGATTCACGGTGGCTGCCGGCGAGGCCGTCTCGTTGTTCGCTGCCCAACTCGGCATCAAGTTGTTCGCCGCGAAGGGGAAGGTCGCCATCCAGGCGCAAACCGACGACATGGCGTTGGCGGCGTTGAAGGACGTCACCATCACCAGCGCCGAGGGCCGGCTCGTGCTGTCGGCCGCGAAGGAGGTGTGGATCGGCGCTGGCGGCTCGTATATCCGGATCGACGCCAATGGCATCGAGAACGGCACACCGGGGGACATTCTCGAGAAGTGCGCGTCGTGGAACAAGCCAGGCCCCGCTTCGGCACAAGTCGGCAGTGCGCTGCGGAACAGTTTGCCTGCCGCGCGCCTGGTGTTGAATCTGGCAGCCTCGCCGTCCGCCATGGCGGCCATTCCGCAGGATGTACCGTACAAGCTGTACGCACAGGGCGCGTTGGTCACGCAAGGGATCACCGATGCAACCGGGCGGATTGTCATCGATCATCGCCCGGGCACGCAATCCTATCGGCTCGAGTTCGCCAATGGGGTCGCCTACGACATTCCTGTCGGTGAGGCATTTCGCGGCGATGCGGCCAATGGGCAATTGGCCAATCAGGGCTTCCATTTCTTCGAGCAAGGCGAGAACGGCGATGGCACTGATCGTGCCGCCCATCGCCTGCAGTATTACCGCTTGCTGAATCCCGATACCGACGCTCCGAACGCGGAGGCCCGGTCATGAGTCAGCCGGCAGCCATTACCGTTCCGATTGCGCGATCGTGTGGCGATACGGCGACCTTGACGTTGCCGCATCACGTGCAAGGCGCGGAATACAAGGCGAGGGAGGCGACGCACTTGCCGCTGGTCAACGGCGAGGAGGCGTTCGGCGCTGTCTACGATGCGATTGCCACGGCGCAACACAGCGTCGAGATTGTCTGCTGGGGGTTCCAGCCGTCGATGTACTTCAAGCGTGGGTCGTCAAACCAAGGCTCGCTGTCGATCGGGGCGTTGCTGCTCGAACGGGCGCGACGCAACGTGACGATTCGATTATTGGTATGGGGCGATAAATTCCATGTGGCGCAATTCATGGAAAACATGATGCCTGGCGGTCGATTTTCACAAAAACCCGACAATCGGAATTCAGCTCAAAGAGAGTTTGATTTGTGGTGGTATTGGCAGGTCAAGCTGGATAAAAAGAATCGGTTGGGAACCGATGCGACGGGGGCCGATTTGTATCAGTTTCCGATGAATTACGTGGCAAAAGGTATGGAATATGAAGCCAGGCGCGCGCAGTTGCCGTTTCGTGACCCGGCATTCCGCCATATCGAATTCGCCACGCGGGATTTCACCATGATCGAGCGCGCCGAAATTGGATGGCGAACGGCGACGGACAGTCAATACAGCGAGCGCAGCGTCAAATCGAAGGTCCAGAATAGCGTCGCAATGGGGCTGGCGCCGTCACACCATCAAAAAATGGTGCTGGTCGATTATGAGCATCCGGAATTGGCGACCGGTTTTGTGATGGGGCACAACACGCTCGACGAATACTGGGACACGAGCCGCCACGGCGATACGCGCATGCATCCCAAAATGGGACGCAACGGATTTCTGCCGCGGCAGGATATTTCCGCTCGTGTCACGGGGCCGATTCTGATCGATTTGAACCAGAATTTCTGTCAGGCATGGGATGCAACGACGGGACAACGGCTGGAACAGCAGCGGGGATCGGTGAAGGCCCCGTTGCTTCGCTGCGGCAAAGACGATTTGCCGGTGATGGCGCAGATCCTGCGCACTCAGCCCCAAGTCAAGAAAGAGGGCGTGAAAGATGCCAAGCGTGGGGTGAAAGACATCGAGCGTCTTTACCTGCAAGCGGTCAACAATGTGACCAATTTCATTTATATCGAGAATCAATTTTTCCGATTTCCGCCGCTGGCTGAAAAGCTGACCAATCTGATCAAGGCGTATCAGGCTGGTGGGCGCAAGACGCCGCTTTATTTGTTCGTCGTGACGAATTCGAGCAACGACGGGATTGGTTTGGGTACTGTGAGTACCTACCATATGCTCAATGCGTTGGGGCGTGCGGATGTGTTGCCAGGCGTGTCGAAATTGGAGCGTTCGGACGAATTGGAGAAGCAATACAAGGAAGCACTCGGAGCGAAGAAAACGGCCGATCTCGCATATGAGCGTGCAAAGCGGGTGGGGGTCGATCCGTTTTCTGGTTCGGGGCAGTATGCCGTGAACAATTTGATCGCTGCGCAACGGGATGCTGCGGAAGCCGCTCAGCGGGTGAGCGGCCTGGAAGTTCAACTGGAAAAGGCCAAGACCGAGAACCCGGAGAAGCTCAATATTCCCGGGCTCAATGTGCATATTTGTACCCTTGTTCCACCGGATGCACCGAAAGGTAAAACGTGGGACGAAGTTTATATTCACTCGAAGTTGATGATTATCGACGATGTGTTCGTTACGCATGGCTCGGCGAATGTCAATTTGCGTAGCATGGAGGTGGATAGTGAGTTGAATATTTGCCACGAGTCCATGCGGGTTACGCAGCCGCTGCGGGAGAAGATATGGAGGATTCATGGGGGGGATAAGGCGGTGGGGGAGAAGGATGGGAATGGGAGGTTGGATGCGGGTGTTGCATTTGAGGAGTGGAGTGATGTTATGTTGATAAATAAGGAGAAAAGAGATGCGAAGGGTGTGCCATCGACATCTTTGGTTGAATTTAGTCGGGATGATCCGAGTCGCTCTTATCTAGATTGACGGACGTGATGCGAATAATAATTTCAATTTTTCTGGCGATAGCCAGCTTATCTGCTTGCTCGAAGGAGAACGATTTGCCAGGATCGTCTGACCTCGCCAGTGTACGCACCAATCTAGTGTTCACTTGCACCCATGAAGCGGATCGCCTGCCTGTCTTGGACCCAGACGCAGATGTGTTATTTCGTTACGGGCGCTATCTGCAGACAGGCGATGGCCGGAAGAATTTCGACGAAGTCGCGCGTTATTTCCGAATTGCGGCGGCACACGGTCATTACAAGGCGAACCACAACGTGCAGCAATTGGTGTCGCATGGCATGGCCAGTTCACCGAATGCGGCACACGAGGCAGTCGAGTGGGCGAGTCAGTTGGTCAGTCAGGGTATTCCGATGGGTTATTACGATATCGGCTATTACCTGAATTCCGGGTATGGATTGAAGCAGAATAAGGAGCTGGCGCTGAAATATATCCGAAAGGCTGCCGACCTTGGCAATGCGGATGCTCAGTACTATGTCGCCAGATTACTTGCGCCCAATGACCGAGCACCGAATATTGCTCGGCAGATGCGCCAATGTGCCGCCGATCAGGGGCACGGCCGTGCGGCTTACGAGTTAGCGATCCACTTGGCTTATATAGGGAGGTCTGATGGCGCCGTGCTGGCCTATCAGAAAGGCGTGGCCGCAGGAGTCAGCGGGACCGCCATGAATCTTGAAAAGGCCTTCCTGTCACCGGAATCGATTGATAAGCAATTCGCTCTCGACGTGCCAAAAGATCCCGAGCGGTCACGTCGCTATCGAATAATCGCTCAGTTTTTAAGGAATAACCAACTGGCGAACCCGAAAGTTCCCGACGTCGACCAGATCGTTCCGTTACCGCCGGCAAAACTCCCACCATGGGACGGTACCTTCGAATGGGAAAAGCAACGCGCTCAGGTGCCGCCCAAACCGTCGGAAGAATTGATCGACCGATTGGCAAAGGAAAAAAACCTGAATCCCGAGACCGGATGGCCGCTTTCGGCTGATGCCCGGATTTCGCGGGCAGCGGCGTCGCCCGAATTAATTGCTCGATTGCCATTGGGCTCAACGGCGCGAGCCGGAACGCAGTGTCCCGAAAGCGGAGTCTGGTGTGCGCAACTTCGCCCGGGCCTTCAGGCTGAAACGACACGGATTTTCAAAAAGGGCGACGAATTGCCGATGATTGATTTTTACGAACCGCGTCCACTGGCCTTGCTTGATCGCGTAATGGGCGAACGCCGCTTGACGACAGACGTTGTGTGGAAGCTGGTCGCCTATGAGGACAAAACGTGACGATATCGAATTGATTCCGCATGCACTCGCGCGCGCCGATCGGGCTCGGCAGTCTCGCTTAAGCGCGCGTAAAAAGAAGGGGATGTTATTTTGAGAAATCTCACCATTTTAATTTTTCTGGCAATTGCGAGTTTATCCGCCTGCTCGAAGGAACATGATTTGCCCGGATCGTTTGACCTTGCTGGCGTACGCGCCAATCTGGCGTTCACCTGTAGCCGCGAAGCGGATCGACTACCTGCCATCGATTCGGACGTTGATGCGTTGTTCCGCTATGGCCGTTATTTACAGACGCACGATGGGCCGAAAAACTTCGACGACGTTGCACGTTATTTCAGGATCGCTGCCGCACATGGTCATTACAAGGCCAATCACAACGTACAGCAATTGGTGTCGCATGGCATGGCCAGTTCTCCGAATGCGGCACACGAAGCAGTCGAGTGGGCGAGTCAGCTAGTCACTCAAGATATTCCGATAGGTTACTACGATATCGGCTATTACCTAAATTCAGGATATGGACTGAAGCAAAACAAAGAATTGGCGCTGAAGTATATTCGGAAGGCCGCCAATCTGGGAAATGCCGGTGCTCAGTATTATGTTTCGCAGTTGTTTGCTCCTCATGATAAGGCGCCGAATGTGGCCATTAAAATGTTGAAATGTGCGGCTGATCAAGGGCACGGACGTGCGGCTTTGGAGTTGGCATTATATTTCGAAATCATTAATAACCTCCGTGAGGCCGCGCTTACTTTTCAAACAAGCGTGGCTGCAGGAAATAGCACATCTGCCTTGGCCCTTGAGAAATCTTTTTTAGATCCTCTTGTCACTGATAGAGCGTTATATCTTGATTTGCGTAGCGATTCCGAGCGCTCGCGTCGCTATCAGGTGATCGGGAAATTTCTGAGAGCCAACGAACTAGCGAACCCGAAAGTTCCTGACATCGACCAGATCGTTCCGCTGCCGCCGGCAAAGCTCCCAACATGGGACGGTACGTTCGAATGGGAAAAGCAGCATGCCCAAGTGCCGCCCAAACCATCGGAAGAATTGATCGACCGATTGGCAAAGGAAAAAAACCTGAATCCCGAGACCGGATGGCCGCTTTCGGCTGATGCCCAGATTTCGAGGGCAGCGGCGTCGCCCGAATTAATCGCTCGATTGCCATTGGGCTCAACGGCGCGAGCCGGAACGCAGTGTCCCGAAAGCGGAGTCTGGTGTGCGCAACTTCGCCCGGGCCTTCAGGCTGAAACGACACGGATTTTCAAAAAGGGCGACGAACTGCCGATGATCGACTATTACGAACCGCGTCCGCTGGCCTTGCTTGATCGCGTAATGGGCGAACGCCGCTTGACGACAGACGTCATGTGGAAACTGGTCGCCTACGAGGACAAAACGTGACGATGCAAGCCGCCTGCCGATCAAACCCAAGCTCCAATCCCGAAACAACCCGCCTCCGTTTTTAAAGAACCCCAATCATGATCAACCTCATCCGACTCGGCGACACGACCGAGCATGGCGGAACCGTCATCACCGCGTCGGTATGAATTGCAGGCGGTGCCCACCCCGGGTGTGACCGACATGAAATTCGTGCTGTCCGGGCGCGAGCTTCACTACCTCAACCAGAAGCAGGCGTGGACGCCATTCGAGTGGCCCGGCCAGTCGCCGCCTTTGCGCTCATTGCGATTGCGTGCACGGCGCGGGCGCGGTGCTGTTGATCAGCGCGGCGCTTTCCTGCGCCACGGCCTGCGCCGCGATCTGCTGCAATCGCACGGCCAGCGTGGCAGGAATGCCGAGCTGCTGCGCGGCCACCTCGGCGGCGCCGAAGCGCGTCGCATCGCCCCCCGTGATCTGCGTGAACAGCACGAGGCCGGCCAGATAGGCGCCGTTCACGCTCGGGTGCATGTAGTCGGGCGCGCTGATCTGCGGATCGTTGACGGCGTTGATGCCGTACCAGAGCAGCGGCAGGCTCGCGCTGGTCGTGACGAACGGATCGGAATTCGCGACGCCCTGATTCCACGCGAGCCGCCACGCCTCGCCGGCCGGCGCGACACCGGCGATCGCGCCATCGACAGCCGCCGCGTTGTAATACGCGTCGTGGTTCGCATCGGCGAGCGTGTTCAGCGCGGTTTGATATTGCGCGGCGAAACCCGACGCGCTCGTGCTGCCGGCCAGCGTTTGTGCGAGATCACCGCGCGCCCACGGCTCGTACAGATACACGTTCGCATGCGGCGCCGCGCCGTGCACGGCGCTCTCGATTGTCTTCACGCTCGCGCAAAAATCCTTCGGATTACTGACGCTGGAGCCGGTCAGCGCCGACGGCAACGGCTTGACGCTGAGTTCCTGCAACACCACCGCGTTCCAGCCCGGCTGGGCGATCACGCTGGGGGCGGCCGCGAAATTCTTCGCGAGGCTCGTTTGCGAGATCGCTTCGATATGGACGTCGTAACGCAACCCGGCCTCGGCCGCGAGCTGCGCGAAGATCGCCGGAATGCCGCCCCACGGCCCGGTTTCGAGCTCGGCGCGCGCGCCGGTCTGGCCGTAGTTTTCGTCGACCACCAGCGTCGAGGCGCTGGTGGAGCCGGCCGCGCCGCCCGAATGATAGGGGCGCACCGGCGCATAGCGGCCGTGCGTGAAGCTGTCGCCGACGAACAGGATGTGCTGCACGCCGGCGGCGGACGCCGACGACGTGGAAGACGATGTCGCGCTGGACGAGGCGGCGGCCTGTCCGCCGTTGTTGTCGTCGCCGCCACCGCAGGCGGCGAGCCATGCCGCGAGCGTGAATGCCATGCCGCATGCGGCGGCCAGCCGGGCCGCCTTTCGGGAAAACTGCTTGTCGATCACGTTGCCTCCGTTCGGGTGCGCGGCGTTGCGCCTGCGCGACCCGGATGCTGCCGGCGGCCTCCGGGTCATGCCGATGGGGCCGCCTCGATATACGGCGCGCACGTTCCGATGCCGCGCCGATCCCGCTCGACGTTCGGTGCGATCGCTCGTGGCAGGGCGATATCGGCGATATACGGCGCGGCGATATCCGGCGACGTTGCGCGCTTGCCCCGAGCGAAGCGGCAGCCTGCCGTCGATCCTGCCGCGCAGGCTACGGGGGAGTGCGGGGCGTGTCCAATATGCTTTTGCGCACGCACCCATATCGGTGCGATATGCGAATGCGGATGGGCGTGGCAGGCGCGTTGGGGCGAGGTGGTGGCTTACAAACAGCCTGGGTGAGTGGCGGCCGCGGGAACCGGCGGCAGGAATTACCCCGAGCGTGCTGGATACGTGGGCAGCGTGCTGCGCGATATCCCGTCATACCCGTTGGATCAGCCCGTTATTAACGGCATCGCGATCGTATTCTTCAATCGATTTTCGATAACAAAATCGGTGAAATTATTTTGTTATATCGATTAACGGGCAAACGTTTTTCTCATATTGAAGTTTCACGATTAATCGGTAAGCTTCGCTGCTGATCCTTCCTGCAGGCGGCTCCGGGGCGTGAGGGATTGACGGCGTCGAATCAATGATTTGAATAGGTTCCTTGCCTGCGCGTCGGGCAGCGAAGGCGCGCGGCATTCAACGCGATCGAGACATTCCGAGGAAAACATGGAAAAGAAGAACAACGCGCTTCACAACGCGATTCCCCCTTGCTTTACCGAAAAGGATCAAAGCACCGAGCGCCTGACCGAATTGTTCGTCGGTGTGGCGCAGGCGCGCCGCATCAAGAACGGCCAGACGCCGGCCGAACGGGCCGTGTTCCGCAAGCTGCATGGCGTCGCGCATGCGCGGCTCGAGATCGACAAGAAGATTCCCAAGCACCTGAAAGTCGGCGCGTTCGCGCAAGGCACCCTCAACGCGTGGGTGCGCTTTTCGAGCGACACGGTGCCCGCCTCGGCGGACCTGAAGACGACGCTCGGCATCGGCATCAAGCTGTTCGGCGTGCCGGGGCAGAATGCGCTCGGCGAGCGCGGCGACACGGCCGACTTCATCATGCAGAACCACCCGGTGTTCTTCGTCGACAACGCCGAGGAGATGGTGGCGTTCACCTACGCCGGCGTGGTGGCGAACGACTACCCAGGCTATCTGAAGGCACACCCCGAAACGCAGCGGATTCTCGACCAGATGGCCAAGGTGGAAGGCAGCGTGCTGACCGCCGACTACTGGGCGATCCTGCCGTTCGAGGCCGGCAAGGCCGGCAAGGGCGGCAAGGACGTGCAGTACGTGAAATACCGGCTCGAACCGGAAACCCGACCGGAAAACGTCCCGAACAACGAGGCGGATTACCTGGCGACCGATCTGGCCCGGCGCCTCGCCAGCCGCGAGTACCGCTTCCGCTTCATGGTGCAGGTGCGTACCCCGCAGCCGGCCGATCCGGCGAAACAGACGATGCCGCTCGATCGCGCCACGGTCGAATGGCCCGAATCGGAAAGCCCGTACGTGCAGGTCGGCACGCTGGTGCTGCCGCAGCAGGACGTGGGCGCGCGCGGCCAGGCCGAATACGGCCAGGGGCTCGCGTTCAACATCTGGCGCGTGCCCGAGGTACAGAAGCCGGTGGGTTCGCTGGCCGAGGCGCGCAAGGTGGTGTACGCGGCCAGCGCCCGTGCCCGTCACGAGGCGAACGGCCAGCCGCTGCAGGACCCGACCGAGCCGCGCGAGGCGGCGCCCGCACCGGCGCCGCTCGATACCTGCATCGTCAAGGCCGTGATCTACCCGTCGATCGGCGTGGCGCGCGTCGGCACCAGCGACGACTGGTTCATCGGGCCGGAAGTGCCGTATCCGCCGGCCGAAGCGGCCGGGTTCTATCGCGACGCGAAGCAGCGCCTGAAGCGGCAGGCGGCGCGTTTTCGCGTGTATGGCGTCAATGCCAAGGGCGAGATCGTCGAGGAACTGCACGCCGGCAACGCCGACATCGAATGGAAGGTGCAGCTCGCGAACACCAAGGCGGCTTGGTATGGCTTCCAGTTGGCGCTCGATATCCCCGAGGCCGCTTCCGCACCGCCCACCACGCTGCGCAACCCCGGCGTGCCGGACCGCGCCGCGCTCTCGATCACGCCCAAGGCGCGCAAGGTCGCCGGCAAGAAGGGCGCCGCGGTGCAACGTTTCGACGACGGCAAGTTCATGGACAAGCCGGTGTATCTCGGCGAGTTGCGCACCGACGACCAGGGCCGCCTGGTGGTGCTCGGCGGGCATGGCGTGTCGGCCTCGTACGACGGCAGCCGCGCGGTCACGTTCGGCAACAACGAGGGCTGGCACGACGACGTGTCCGACGGCCCGGTGACCGCCACCGTCACCTACAAGAAGCAGCCGCTGCTGGTCACGCCCGCGTGGGTAGTGGTGGCGCCGCCGAACTACGGGCCGCAGCGCAAGTCGGTACGCACCATGTGGGATCTGATGCGCGACCTGGCGATCAGGACCGCGATGCTGCCGATGCCGGCGCGGCCCAGCTTCACGCACGACATCCTGCCGATCTTCGAGCGCCTGAACGGCCTGCAGTGGGTCAACGCCGGGTTCGCGGCCGGCTTCGGCTGGAAGGGCATGGTGGATCTGACCAGCGAGGATGCGTTGGGCCGCCTGTCTAGCGCGAGCGGCGCGTTCGTCGAACTGCGCCGCACCATCGCGCTGCAGTTCCGCAACGTGGCGATCGACGGCGCGTCGCCGAAGCCGTGGCCCTGGCTCTACGGCGATGCGATGGCCGTGCCGGCCGCCAACACGCCGCGCCAGAATTCGACGCTGTCGGCCACCCAGCTCGCCATGCTGCAGGCCTGGGCGGAAGGCAATTTCATCGAGGATTACGATCCGAAGCACCGGCACCCGGCCAAGCTGGAGGATTATCCGCTCGCCCGGCGCGGTGACGTGCTGACCCAGGCCGCGCTCGATTTCTGTCTGGCCGACGCGTTCCATCCGGGCTGCGAAATGACCTGGCCGGTGCGCTACGCGAGCATGTATGTCGCGCCGTTCCGCTTCGCCCACGCGAAGGAGGGCTGGCAGGCCCCGAACCTCGGCGAGGTGCTGACCGGCGATGCGCTGACGCTGCCGAACGGCCCGATGGCCGGCCAGCAGGCGGGCGGCATCACGCGCTGGATGGCGGTGCCGTGGCAGACCGATACCGCGAGCTGCCGTTCCGGCTATGACAAGACCTACGATCCGTACGTCCCGTCGTTCTGGCCGGCGCGCGTGCCGAACCAGGTGCTGACCCGGGAGAACTACGACATCGTGATGGACGAGAAGCGCCCGCTCGGCGAGCGGCTCGCGGCCTTCGCCAATCGCGCCGCGTGGATCGATCCGCTCGGCTCGACCAGCTACACGCAGCAGATCAACAACATGATTGCCCACTTCGATCATCTGGGCGTGGTGGAGGTGCGCGAGGGGCCGTCGGATCGTGCGCACTTTCCCGCGCTCGTCGAGGTGGAGGATCAGCACGTGCCGATCAAGGACGTCAGCCTGACCGGCGCCCGGGCGAGCGACGATCCGAAGGCCGAGGGCAAGGGCAGGCTCAAGGCCGGGACGGCTGCTGTCGAGGCGAGCGCTCATGTGTCGGGTGCTGCGGCGCAGGTGGGGGCGGTGTCCTACGCGAGCGCCGATTCGGTCGATCTGATGACGATCGAGAAGGTGCGGCGCTTCCCGCACGGCCTGCTGCGTTGAGCGCTTCGCCGGTATTGACGGCGGATGTGGCGGTGATCGGCGCCGGGCCGGCCGGCGCGATCGCCGCGCTCAATCTCGCGCCGTTCCGGCGCGTGCTCGTGATCGACAAGGGCGGGGCCAGCGCGGCCCGCATTGGCGAAAACCTGCCGGCCGCCGCCGGCCGGCTGCTGCGGGACATGGGGCTGTACGACGCATTCGTCGCGCAGGGCCATGCGCCGAGCCGGTATCTGCGCAGCGCCTGGGGCGGCGCGCAGCTCGCCGATACCGATGCGATCCGCAATCTCGACGGCCCGGGCTGGCATCTCGATCGGCCACGCTTCGACGCATGGCTGCGCGAGGAGGCGAGCCGGCGCGGCGCGGCGATCGTCGCGGATACCGCGGTGCGCGGCATCGAGCGCAGCGGCGGCCCGGACGGCACCTGGCAACTGGATTTGCTGCGCGCCGGCCGGCCGGTCGCGGCCCGGGCGCGGCTCGTGATCGACGCGAGCGGGCGGCGCGCCGTGCTGGGCAGGCGGCTCGGCGGCGGGCGCGAGCCGCTGGATCGGCTTGTCTGCGGCTGGATCTTCGGGACGGATGCGGGCTCGAGCACCGGCAACGACGGCGACGCGAACGAGCTGCACGCGGAACCGGGCGGGTGGTGGTACACCGCGTCGCTGCCCGATCGCGGCCGCGTGCTGGCGTTCTATACCGATGCCGATCTGCCCGACGCGAGCAGCGCCCATTCTCGCGACGCGTTGCTGGCGCGCTTGGCCGCCATGCCCGAGCTGGCCGAGATGGTCGGCCGGCTCGATGCGTGCGGGTTTCGTCCCGATGGCGCATACGGCTTTTGCGCCGCGCACACCGCCACGCAGGCGGCCGTGGCGGGTGAGGCGTGGCTGGCGGTGGGCGATGCCGCGCTCGCGTTCGATCCGCTGTCGTCGCAGGGTTTGTTCAATGCGCTCTATACCGGGTTGGCCGGTGCGGACGCGGTCTATCGTCATGACGTCGAGGGCGTGCCGGCGGCACTCGACGCATATCGGCAGCATATCGACGGGATTCGCGATGCGTATCTGCGGAATTTGAGTGCGTGCTACCGGATGGAGACGCGTTGGGTGGATCGGCCGTTTTGGCGGAGGCGGGGGGAAGGGGGCGGGTGATGGGGCGCCGCGTCGCTCGAACCACGCGCGCGCCGCCCATGCCACGCGGCACCGTCTACCATGTCGGCTCTGCCGGCTGGCGCGCTCGTTTAGCGCCGCGCCAGCCGGACATCTCGACTGAAACCTCTTCGAAAGGCCAGGTAATGACCACCGTAACGCTGCTTGCCGACGACGAACTGTCGCCGGCCGCGAAAGCCGTCTTCGACGATATCCGCGCCACGCGCAATTCCGATTTCGTGAACAACTTCTGGCGTGCGCTGGCGCACGATCCCAAGACGCTCAAGCGCACCTGGGAAAGCATCAAGGAAGTCATGGCGCCGGGCGCGCTGGACCCGAAGACGAAGGAAATGCTGTATGTGGCGGTGTCGATCGCGCACGGCTGCGCGTATTGCATTCACTCGCACACGGCCGGCGCGCGGGCCAAGGGCATGACCGACGAGGAATATGCGGAAATGCTGGCGATCATCGGCATGGCGTCGGAGACGAATCGGCTGGTGACCGCGCTGGGCGTGCCGACCGACGAGGCGTTCATGGTGGCGACGCCGGGAACGGGGGCGTAACGGGGAGCGCCGTTCCGGGCGCGTCGCGAATCGCATGCATTGTGTGATGCGCCGGCCGAAGCCGGCGCGCCTGGCGTTACGCGGCCGGTTTGCCGCGCACCAGGATGTTGACGGCGAAGAGGCCCAGCACGGTGCCGGCGATCCAGCGCTGGGCGCGCATCGCCGAGAGGCGCTTGCCGAGAAAGCCGCTGACGCGTGCCGCTGCCAGCACGATCATGCCGTTGACGAACACCGAGATGGCGATCTGCACCACGCCGATCTGCACGAACTGCGTGAACGTCGAGCCGGCCGCCGGATTGATGAATTGCGGAATCAGCGCCGAGTACATCAGGGCGATTTTCGGGTTCAGCACGTTGGTGACGAAGCCCATCGTGAACAGGCGGCGCGGCGAGTGCGGCGCCAGTTCGCGTGCCTCGAACGGCGACACGCCCTTGGGCTTGAGCATGTTCCAGGCGAGATAGCCGAGATACAGTGCGCCGCCGATGCGCACCACGTCGTAGGCCAGCGGCACGGCCTTGAACAGTGCGGCCAGGCCGAGCCCCGACGCCACCAGATAGCAGACGAAGCCGAGCGCGACGCCGGCCAGCGAAATCATGCCGGCGAGCCGTCCCTGGGAAATCGAACGGGAAGCCAGATAGATCATGTTCGGCCCGGGCGTCAGGACCATGCCCAGGGAAATGACGGCGATGCCGATGAGGTTTTCGGTCGGAATCATGATCATGACTGCGTTCTCTCTTTGGTTTGTTGGATTCGATGTCGATCAGATGCTGCCGCCGAGGCTGGATGGGCGCGCGGGGCTTGGCACCCGAGCAATATCCATGAGGGGCGACGGCGGGTCAACTTCTGTGTGGGGTGATGGATTTTCGCAGCCTTCCTGAACCGCTACACCGACGCGTCCAACACGCTGCGCAGCTACCGCCGCGAACTCGAGCGCCTGCTGCTCTGGTGCGTGGTCGAGCGCGGGACCGCACTATCGTCGCTGATGGTCGAGGACTGCGAGGCCTACAAGGCGTTTCTCGCAAGCCCGTCGGCCGCCTTCTGTGGGCCGCGTGCTGCGCACGGCTCGCGCCGCTGGCGCCCGTTCAGCGACGCGCCAATGTCGCTCGACAGTCAGCGGTATGCGATCCGCACCATCCGAGCGGCGTTCGACTGGCTGGTGCGCATTCGCTACCTGGCCGGCAATCCCTGGGCGGCCGTGACCGATCCGCGTCCCGTCAAACGTGCGGCGCTGCTGCGTGTCGACCGTGCGCTGCCGCTCGACCTGTGGACGCGGGTTCGCGCAGAGATGGCCAACTGGAGCCAGAGTCCGTCACCCCAGGCTGCGCGATGGCGCGCAGCCTGGGCGCTGTTGCTCCTGATGGGCGACTCGGGCCCGCGCGTATCGGAAGCGGCAGCGGCGAGTCGCGAGCAGCTAGCTTGGTTACCCTGCGACGGCGAGGTGCCGGCGACCTGGTGGCTGCAGGTGATCGGCAAGGGAAGGAAAGAGCGGTTCGTCGCGGTATCGGACGTGTGCGTGGCCGCGCTGCGCGCGCATTGGGCCGACCGCGGCCGCCAGTTCGACAGTGACCAGGCGGCCGGTGCCTTGCTCGCTCCGCTGGTGATACCGAGAACACTGCGGGCACAAACGAAGTTTCAGTCGGGTGAGGGCGGCGCCGACGCGGCAGGCTACTCGGTGCGCGGCGCAGCGACCCTGGTAGCGTGGGTGCTCAAGCGCCTGCAGGTGACGATGGGCGATCTGAGCGAGCCGGAGCGCCGCCAGTTGGCGCGCACGAGCCCGCATAGTCTGCGGCACACGTTCGGCACGCAGTCGGTGGCCAGCGGCATGACGCTCGACGTTGTCCAGCAACTGCTCGGCCATGCGTCGCTGCAAACCACGTCCGTCTACGTCACGGCCGAGCAGCGCCGGCAGCGCATCGAGGCGGCGAAGTTCCACGCCGGACTCGCGCGCGAGCGGTAGAGGGGCGCCATCGCTAACGCATCGGCCTATCCTGCGATCAGCCTATGGATACCTACTTCCTCTCGAGTCAAAGCGCCGTGGCCATGATTCTCAATCGGCTGCGGTCACACGCGGACGGCGAGAGTGCTCCTGCCGTATCGCCCGGCCATCTTGCCGAGCTGGAGCAGTTGCTGCGCGACGTGCGCCTAGGCCGACAGGGCGAATTCGTTCTGCCCAGTGGTCCGAGAATTAGAGTTTCGGTATGTGCTTCCCGCGCCTGCGGGCTGCTTCGTCGAGCAATGCCTGGTCGGTCACGGGAGCACTTCCGAAATACGGCAGGCTCGACAACCAGCTCGGCTGTTTCACCGATTCATGATGGACGGTTTTCCCCCCAACCTGTATCGCTTCCATGTAACCCGGGCCATGGTGTGTGCTAACGACAGGTACCGTGCTCGCGCTGGTCTGTCGCGTATCGACGACGGAGGGCGAAGGATACAGAACAAAATCCGTCATTTTCCCGTTGTGCATGCGCTTGTCGACCAGCGAGAACTCTGTCGTGCTCGCGGGCAGGCTTTCCGCCATCGTGTTGATCTTGTGAAAGGCGTTCGGATTGCTCTGCTGTGCGATTTTAGTGCGTTTCTGGTGGATTTGAAGGGCATGGCTCTTCAGATCCGCATAGAGCGGTGCTGCGTGTTTTTCACCATAGAGGAGTTTGCCAAAGGTGCTCGCTGATTTTTTAGCTACATAACTCATCGATTTCTCCATCGAGTCTAGCGATTCATCGGGAAGTCGCGGCGTCGTCGTTTCTAACCATCCGACGTTGGCATCTGCAATCAACTTTCATGCCAGCGCTCCCGAGAATCAGTCGAAAGCCGCTCCACGCGTCACGTTGCGAGAGATCGCGTTTCACCGACCGCACGCTGCCACAGGGTGGCGAATCACCCCGTACGCAGCCTCATCGATCGTCTGCAACCGCCCGCGCGGCGCGATGTGTGGCGCGGTGAAGCGCCCGTCCGCCCGAGCGGGTCAATACTCGCCCGCTGGGTGGCACGCGACCCACGCCACCGAAGCCGTCGCAGTCCGGCCACGATGCGCGATATGCAATCGCTGCTCGGCCACACAAGTCTGGCAACCAGTACCCACGAAGCGAAGGGCGACGCCGCGCGCCAGTACCAGACCGTCGACGCGCTCCTCTATATCGGGCTCACGCGCGCGGGTGTTGCGCTTGCTAGGCGTCGGGCGGCCTCACTACCGCCTTGTTTGGACCGTGAGATACATGGCACGCCTGCGCTGACCGTGATTGGTGGCTTTTTCCGAGGAGGCGAGGCTTTACGCGGATTACACTGAAAAGGAGCGCCCGGCGTTTTCTCTCTCGTAACGAAGCTTAAAAACGTGCGTATTACGAGATCCGAAAACATGGAACCCAAGCGAGCCAAAGTCCTCACCCCCGCAAAATTCCGCCACCTTCTGCGTGTCACCGAAGCGACGAGTCGCTTTCCTGAGCGCGATGCACTGATCCTCCTTCTAGGCATCACGTGCGGTATGCGCGTGACAGAAATCGCGAGGCTCGAAGTCCATCATGTCATCGCCAGGTCTGGCAGCCGCCGAGAGGAAGTTGCGCTTCCGGGCAGCATCACCAAGGGGTGTCGGGCACGTTGCGTATTTCTCGCGCATCCGCGCGCCGTGGAGACATTCGACCGTTATGTCGAATGGCGATATTGCCGTGGTGACGGCGTCTCCTTGGATCGGAGCGAGTTTCGCGGTCTGATGCCACGAACGCGCCTAATCCTGACGCAGAAGGGCGGCCCATTCGAGCTGAGTCTGAAACGGCGTATCAACTCGGACGGCGAGCCAACGGAGTATTGGGCCGCCGATAGCCTGCAAAGCTACATAACAGGCCTCTACCGCGCCGCTGGCCTCGGGGCAGGCTATAGCAGCCACACCGGCCGCAGGACGTTTGCGACTCGTCTTGTGGCGAACGGACAATCCCTTGAAACGGTCCAGATTCTGTTGGGACACGCGCATTTGGACCACGTGTCGCCGTACATCGATGTCTCGGATAGAGAGATGCTTGAATCTGTTGCTAGGATTGAGCTTGGCCTGTAACGCGACGTTCGCAATGAGGCCCAAGCTTTTCCACGAGATGCCGATATCCAGATCACGCTCGATTTTTTTCATACACTGAGCTAATATACTCCGTGAGTATATTTTGGAGGTGAATGTGAAGAAGGGCGTGCCACAATCTCAGCAGGATTTTTTGCGTCAGGCAATGACCACGCTCGACATGACACGAGAGCAATTTGCAGACCGGATCGGCGCGAAGAAAAGAGCTCTGGATAACTGGCTTCTGGCGTCTGACTCAAGCGAGTTTCGGACGATGCCAGAGATGGTCTGGAAGTTCGTGCGTGAGATCCTAGAGCATCGATCGAAAAGCGCCTGACAGTACTCATTGAGTATATATACTCAGTGCGGCTCGAACAGCCGTCCAGTCGCTGTGGACTAAGGAAAAGCCAGCACTGCTGGCACCAAGGAAATCGCCGGCGTGGCCGGCACCAAGGAAAACGCTGGTGCCGCTGGCATTGAAAGAAAATAGGGTCTTAAATAATGCATAAATATTTGGATTTCGAGGCGGCGTCGCGCGACCTGGCCGTTGGTGGTGAGTTCGATAACTTGCCGCGGTTTGATCAAGGAAAGGTCGTTTCTACGCTGATGACTCGACTGTTCGATCAACTAGACGAGCACGCGCGGCGCGCGACTGTTCACGAGTGGGAATACTTCTGCCACGCGACGACGCTCCTGATGCAGAACGAGCCGAAAGAAGCGTTGGACCGAGCGCGGGTGGCATGCGAACCGCAAGAGAATGAATATCTCGGTGGCGGCCAGACCAACCAGTTGCGACAAGCGCTGCATTGCGCTATAGACGTGCGCGGCAACTTAGGGTGACGTTGGCGAACACCAAGGAAAACATGCGAAATACCCGACAGGTATAAATGGTAGTTGATACGTGAACGCGAGGAGTTGCACACAATGAGCAATGTCAAACGGTTCCCCGGATCGGCTGAAAGGAGGCGGCGCCGAAATTTGATCGCCGGCAAGGTTGAATGCCAAGTTTCGTCGCGATGGTTGCAATTCCCGGAGCAGGCAACGCTCGTCGGCGGAGCATCTTTTATGGCCGTTGACGTCATGACGCTCGACAGTAACGAGAAGCCACGTAAGCTATGCGAGCTGATTCTCACGAAAGAAGATCTAGCCGCGATGCTGTTACGCGTCACTACTACCGACTAGATGTCGTCAAGTAACGGAAAACCCCGGCCGCCGGCACTATAGAGCGAATCAATTATGTGTGAAGATGTTCCGGCGCAAGCAGGCAACACTTGCTACCGCTGCGATGAGCCCGCTGTTGGAATGGAACATTTCCCTCCGGAATCATTTTTCCCTAAAGGCCATCGGTCGGGGTTGATCGTGGTTCCATCGTGCGCAGAGCATAACCAAGCAAAATCGACCGACGACGAATACATCCGCACATTGCTCCTGGTAGACGTTCGAGCAGACGGCGTCAAGCATCTCGAGGGTTTGCGCGAGATATCACGACGCGCTGTTGCCCGTTCGCTCGAGCGTTCTCTAGCCAAGCTGGAAGAGGAAGATTCGGACGGCGTGAGGGCTGCGGAGATACACCACCGACTAGATGGACTTGGTGAGATTACCGCGATGAAAGAGTTGGACGCACTCGTGAAAGACGGGCGCCTGCGCTCCTCGCTTCATGCACTCGCAACGAAGAGCCCGGTGTCCGTGCGCTTTACTTCCCCTTCCGGCCAGGAGAAGGACGCCGTGTCCGTCGAAATCGATGTGGCTAGAATTGTCAATTACTTCTCCATGGGCGCCCGCGCGCTCTATTACTGGATATTCAAGACGCAGCACATTGGTAAGATGATACTTACGCCGCATTTCTTGATGCCAACGAAGCATCCGGATGAAGCGGAGCAGTTGGAGTATCTTGAGTCATTGTTTGACCGAGGTCAGTCGCTCGGCAATCAGAAAGAGTACTTCTACTATCGCATAATCAATGGAGTCGTCCCGCTGGACCAGGTGAACGTTGAGGTTACAGTGTTGAATTTTTGCCTGTATGACACTTATAAGGTGACGGCGACCTTCCTCGCTGGAGCCTAAGAAAACGTTGAAGAGGAAGACCAGACATGGCAGATGACGTGATGCAGGATGTGTACCACCGGGTGCATTTTTATGAGAAAAACGGACGCCGGTTCACCGTTCGTATCCAGTCCGACAGGCACGGGTATTCGGGGCGCCTGCTTGAGAGCCTAAGTGACGAGGACGTCGTACCCGCGAGCCTGAATTTCCCGCCGCAGTTGGAGATCGATCCGACGTCGTTCTACAAGGACCGCCGTGGTCTGCGTGCCGAACTGGTCAGGCTCATCAATGAGGAACTCGACGCGCAGCGTGTGAGCCGCCTGGATGCGGAGGGAGCGCGGAACGCGCAGGACCCCTTCATCCGGGCCAATCTGGAAGGGTGGCCCAACGGGTATCCCGGAGTCGTGGAAGACGATCTCGGCGACTGGATTGATGTCACACCGCACTGGCACGCCAGCTAGACGCGCGCATCGCTGAGAAGCCACAGGCCGCAGACGCGGCCTGTATTCAAATGCGATCCCGGCTATGAAACACGTTGCCGGTCAGTCGAGCTACCGCCGATAGGAAAACGCCGGGCCGCCGGCGCCAAGGAAAACGCCGGCGTGGCCGGCACAACGGAAAAGACGAGGGAGCCGGGACGATGGAGAAATATCGAAACCGCCGTGAACTGCATCGGCAGGGCGGCAAATTTTCTAAGGCTCCGACGCTGGCGCAGCAGGGTTATGCGATCAACACGCAGCGTCGCAAGTGCGAGCATTGTGGCAACGAATGGACCCCCATCATCGCCACTGGCAAATGCCCCTCATGTGGAACGGCTTTGGCAGCGACTGAATAACTATCGGAAAAGCCGGCCTGGCCGGCACCAAGGAAAATCCATGAAGCTCACTCGAATTAACGTCTGCACGCTCGTACTGGCCGTCGTCCTCGCTGTATTCATCGCGCCTGTTTATAAAGACCTTGTTGCGCTGATTCCTGGAACAGTGTCGGGAATCTGCAGGTGGCTGTTTATCGCGTTTGTCTCCGCCGCGGCAGGTACTTCCGCAGTGTATGGCGCGCGGCCCATTTCGCGCTGGATTTTTGCGCACGCGGCGACGGGTCGACAGATCTCGTCGCGTTGAATGTGAACATGCTGCCTTCGCGCCGCATAGGAAAACGCCGGCCATACCGCACAAGGACACGAGAGTGAAGAAGCCCATCAACGACGAAACGCGAGCCGCGTTGAACGCCGAAATCGCGAAGGACATTCCCGCGTTTATGGACAAGTTGTTCGGGCGAGGGAATTGGAAGTACGACGAAGCAGAGTCACTCTACGTCGCTCGCGATCCGTCGTACAGCGGACCAGGATTTGGTTTTGTCGCAGTCCGACCGGACGGCAGCTATTTCACGGGTGTTCGTCCCGACGACGTCCTCCAATGACCACGGAAAGCGAGGAAGGATCATGGATTGTATGACCGAAAGGAAAACGGAGAGCGAATGATCGAGACGGAAGGATTCCTATCGCCTGAACTGGACGGTTATATCGCAACCATTCGGGAGGACTTTGCCGAGGAGATCCGGCAATGTCGACAGATCTCAGGGGAGGCGACGAGCCAACTATTCAGGTCGGGCGTCGACGCTAGGTCGTTACCGCAATTGATGGCGGCCTCGTTCTGGGCACGATGTCTTACCTCGTGCCAGGCAGCGATCGTGCTCGGCGAGCGAGGGCTTAATGTCGAGGCGCTCGCTCTACTACGCACAGCCTATGAACATCTGTTTTTTTGTGCGGCGATTGCCAACAACCCCGCCTGCCTCGCGCGAATCGAGGGACAAGATCGCACGGAACGAATCAAACAGGCGGAGAAGCTTCAGAAGAACGAATCTATACGTCAAGCGCTTTCGGAAGAAGATTGTGCCTTGTTGGATGATTTCATCCGGGCTACGCCGAAAACGAATAAGCAGTTTTCAGCGTTTGAAGCGGCGAGGCTCGGAGGTATGGAAGAGCTTTATGAGGCGGCTTACCGCACGTTGTCTCTTGTTGGCACGCACTCGTCGTACACGACGGGCGGC
Source organism: Burkholderia sp. 3C (assembly GCF_054589155.1). Classification (NCBI taxonomy): domain Bacteria; kingdom Pseudomonadati; phylum Pseudomonadota; class Betaproteobacteria; order Burkholderiales; family Burkholderiaceae; genus Burkholderia; species Burkholderia sp. 3C. The sequence continues at coordinate 124,307 of NZ_BAAILN010000092.1, read as the reverse complement.
CACGCATTTGGCCGGTCACTAGCCGACATGCGATTCGGACCGTCCGAAGAGAATTTGGAAATGCTTTTTGGGCTCACCCGTGACTGCATCAAACAGGGAATGCAGACGATGGCACCTCTTCTGAGGTGTCGTCCACAGGGCTAAACGTTCATCATGGATACGGTTTCTACAAAATCGCGAAGCGCAAAACGGAAAAGTAAAAATGGCACTAATTCGGACGCAGCCGGGCGGTTACGAGTCGCTCGCGATGGCTATTACCGATGGTCTTGCTGCAGCGCGACGCGCACGGCCCGTCAAACATGTGCGTCCAGCGGCCGATCCAAAGCGGAACTGTCATGATGCTGTCGACATGTGGACGGTGGCGCACACGGGTGCCCACGCAGTGCGAGGATGGCTCGCGATAGAGTTCGAGGGTAGCCCTCTGCGGTTGGTCGCTCATTCGGTTGTGCGCGATATCGACGGCACTCTAATCGATCCGTCTTTCGCGCATGGTGAGCCGGCATACCCATTTGTGCCGCATCCACGCGGGATTGACGGATTTTTCTCGCTGCTCTGCAGACCAAACGCTCCTTACGAGCTGCTGGTAGTCGCGGTCGCTGGCGATGCATAGGAAAACGATGAGATGAAGAATTTGAATTTTTTGGGGTTCTTAGCGGTCGCACTCGCGGTGGCTGCCGGCGCGAGCGCAATCACATGGCACATGGCAGATAGCACCGGGACGAAGCACCGCCTGGAAGACTTCAAGAATGGTGTCTGGGTTGGCTGCACAGGGGCGCCCGGACCGGTTGATTTTGTTCTACGAGACAAGGTTTGCCGAGAGATGGCAAGCAACGCTCACAACTGATCTGAGAACGGCCTAGCCGGCACCAAGGAAATCCATGAAGCTCACTCGAATCAACGTCTGCACGCTCGTTCTGGCCGTAGTGCTCGCTGTATTCACCACGCCTGTCTATAAAGACCTTGTCGCGCAGATTCCTGGAGCCGTGTTGAGCATGTCCAGGTGGCTGTTAACCGCGTTTGTCTTCGCGGCTGCAGGTGCTTCTGCACTGTATGGTGCGCGGCGTCTTGCACGGTGGATATTTGCACATACGAAGGTCGAGGACATCCGGAGACATCATGCGGCCGAATGAATACTACAATCTAATCGTGTCCGGAAGGGACGGCCAGTGGGAACGAGGCGAGGGAACGATGCCAATGGAGCGTTTCCACTATCGATCGGCCCGGACAATTGCTGAGCGATTCCCGATGAGCGACGCAGTCGAAATGAGTCTCAAGCTCTTTCCGACGTTGTTTGCTTGCGAGGGCCGAGCGGACTCTGCGACTCCTGCGATTATTGGTCGGATCACGAAGATCGAACATCGCAGCGACTCCTACTACCTCCACTTCGACCGGGATCCCCGGGTGCCCCCGATCCCGCAGAGAACCTTGATAGATCTCGCCGATGCTCTGGATATCAGTACTCGTGGATTCGGGGACCTAGGTTGCACCCATTGGTCAGTTAAGCAGGTAGACCTTTATAGCGTACTTGAGCGCAACCGCCTGATTGAGGGCGCTATGAACGGGGATATCCACGATGCTGGATTGCTGAGCAGGGCGCGTCGTGCCGCGCCTAGGAGTGCCTATCTCAACCAGCTCGACGCGGGCTTGAAGGAGGCGCGTCGCCCCACGGGCGAGCGCGTGTTCATAGTCCATGGTCACGATGAAGCCGCGAAATATGCAGTTCAATTGCTGCTTGGCCGGTTGGGGCTCGAGGGCGTGATTCTCGACGAGCAAGCAGGGCAAGGCTCAACGATCATCGAGAAATTCGAGCGGGAGGCGAGCACTGCCTCGTTCGCCATCGTGTTGCTCACGCCCGATGACAAGGGGGGAACGGCTGCCGCTACTTTCGATCAACTCAAGCAGCGGGCACGGCAGAATGTGATCCTCGAGCTCGGTTACTTCGCGGCGAGACTCGGCAGGGGGCGCGTATGCGCATTGCGACGTGGCGACGTCGAGATCCCATCTGATTTTAGCGGTGTGCAGTATGTGCCCTACGATGATGGTGGTTCCTGGAAAGTCACGGTCGCGAAGGAAATGCGTGCAGCCGGACTGCAGATCGACCTGAATAGCCTTTGAAGGTTCGATAACTCCCGACATACGTCGCTTGGATCAATCGGCAACGGCCGACGCCCCAATGAGCTCTCCGCTGTCGATAATGCGGCCCGGCTATCCCGCGGTCATTGCCGAGGAGCGTGGTTGGATATTCGAATCGCCGTGTTCAGATACAAAGTCGGATATACGTGCCGTTTCGGTACCCGGTGGATGAAATTGATTCCTGAAAGAGGGAGAATGCACGATGGAGATTAATTTTGGCAGGTACACGGGAAAGTCGTCTGAGGTAGTTGTACTGAAGCATGGCGCATACGCGAAATGGGTTCTTGAGCAAACGAACGCAGGTTCTGGATTAGGCCATTTGCAAGCGGATTTGGAGAGGTTAATTGTCAAGTTTGACGCGAAGCCGCTCTCCAAGGTGTGCCATCACTGCACGAGTCGCGCGACCCTGGTGACTGGCTATTGGAACAATGACTCCGTGCTTTACCCATGGTGCAACAAATGCGATCCATATCTCGCAGGCGCGCACGAAGGAAAGCTGGTGAAATTGAGGACCTACCGCGATGCGCTACGTCATGTCGAACTTGCTTGTGGTGGCACACAAGCAGGGTATGACAGAGTCGTTCGCGCCTTTGCGGAGGCTAAGGGGCTGCCCGCACGGGTTGGGGAGGCAGCGGCAAAAGCATTCTTCTCGTAGAGGACGGGAACCTTGATGACTCGAGCACCGAAGAGGAGGGTCGGGACCAACCGACTCATCCGGGTGGCTGCGCGTATCGCGGTGATCGATTGGCACGGCGCGATGCGCGATGGTAGGCATCTTCTGATGGGTGCGACAGCGATTAGCTTCGCTTGGCGGTTGTTTCTATGGGGTGATAGCGAGCGATCGGCGGCAATCCACGGCGATCTGCGCGTTCGGGCGATAAGGAAAATGATTCGCACGGCGCTGCATTGGGATGGCGCTGTGTCCACACTTGAGCATGCTTTGAGTGGTGTAGGCATCGCATTTATTGGCGTTGGCATCCTGCAGCTCTATTACTTCGCGGCGGGTGCGCCTACCGCAGGCTCCTATGCATTACCGCAGTGGCTGCGGTGGTCCTTCGGATGCTGCCTGGCGGTCGTGGCTGCGGTGTTCGTTTGGTGTTTCCGGTACGGCGAGAGCTGCTGGTTAGTTCTGTGTGCCGTTATCGTATTTATTGGTTGGGGTCTCGCTCGACGCGATCGCCTGCGTCGGCTTGCCCTCGCTACGCCGGCTTATTTCATCGGCCTGGTGAGTGCACTTCCTTGGTTGAACTTTGAGTTTTCGTGGAAGCTTCAGCGCAGCGGTCTCAGCGGCGAATCGGTCGGCGTCGTGCTAGCGCATTTACTGGTCAGCGGCGTTTCATTGTTAGCGGTAAGCCTTGCCGTCGGCACTGCCACGCAACGTTATAGTGCCCTGCGGCCGACAGCAAGATGACGGGGCGAAGTGGGACCGGCTGGCGCTCCTCATCTGTGCCGTCCGAAGCTGCTCTCTAGAGAACTCCCCTGCAGGGCATCTTGGTGAGCCGCTCAATCGCGTCACAGTGTCACCTTGCATTCGACGCGGCCGGTACATTGCGGTGCTCAAGACATAAGGACGATATGGACTTCTTGTTGATCCGGGTGGACGTGAACGAAGCAATGGCGCTCCTCTACAAGTGGGAGATCCACAACCCGAAAACCGGCGTCGTTCTTGCTCGTTACATCGGTAAAGCGGTGCGTGGAAGCCGGAGGCCCTTGCATCACTACGAGAGGAACGTCCGGAGACTGATTGCGGGTCTCCCATACCGCAGGAGCAAACCAAACGGATTTCGCCGCATACACCGTGCTCTGGCGGAAGCGGTATACGGAGGCAATCTCATCACGCTGACGTTGCTACGAAACGTCCTACCGGATGAAGACATCAACGAGGCCGAGCGGCTTGCGATCCGAGCATGGGATTGCTCGCTGAACGGAAAAGAAAACAGGAAATGAAGCAGCACGATAAAATTAGGCCGACCGGCCGTTTCAATTCAAAAACTATAATCTGGGGTAAATGTGCTGAAATCTGAAAATTCCGGGTCTGAGCGATTCTTGAAGACCAAGCATCTTCTTCTCGATTCTTGCATTTTAAATGACCTTGCAACGGATCCGAAAACGCAATCTATTTTAGAAAATGCTGCTAAGTATTACAATTTTGTATATAGTGCCGTTTCTCTCTTGGAAGTCGGGTTTGGCCCAGAGAGTAAGCGCGATGACAATCAACATCAGTTGGCCAGAAAGATATATTCGAGTAATGATATTTTGCATCTTGATAATGATGCTGCGCAAATTCACGAATACCGTAATTTGCCATTTCCGCCCGGATCTATTTATTTATGGGTGCCGGCTCGACACGAATGGTTCGCTGCACGCCACTCGTTGATATCGCTCATGGATGCGGAGGAGATCGGAGGAAGGCGGGCGCGGGAGTTAGGGAATGATGCAATTATTTTTGCATCGGCTTACAATTCCGGCAGCACTATCATTACTAATAATGTAAAGGATTTTGTAAAATTCAATAAAATAATGTGCGGAGATTTAAAAAAACATGTTTTGCCGATATTTGACATTGAGGATCTTGGTCGGTCGTTTACGGAGGATGTTATTTTTCCTAATAATTTGCAGGGGAAGCTGTAGCACGTCAATTATTAGCTGTAACTTCGCACTTGCTGAACACGGCGCGTGCGGCGGTCAAGACGATTCCCGCGCTGGTTGGGCTCGATACTCGAACCGGCGAACAGCCATTGGGCAACTATCCATGAGTGGTGAAATCGACAAACGGCAACTGGTGTGCCATGCGCCGTCGTGCTGATCACATCGAGCGACGCTGCATACGGGCAGGTGGCGCCCGAGGCGATAGCGGAACCTTGCACGTTCATCGAGATCGCAGCCGCAGCCTGGCAGTGTAGATGCAGCGGTAGAAGTAGCGACCGATTATATGGCGCTCTTTTATCAGGCGACACCGAGCCAGCTCAAGTTCGGCCCAGCCGAGAATGATGGGGGCGTCTTGAGCATCCCGGTTCAAGTAGTTACAGTGGACCGGCAACAGCAGCGGGTAGTGCTGAAATGTCGCCCGACATTCGTGCCCAACGCAAATGTTGTGCGCGGTTGGCAGATCTCGAACCCACGATGCGTAGCTCGGGGTAGCTGAGGCGGCTAAACCGAAATAAAGTGGGTGGCTCAGACGACGTCGGTGATTTTCCTAACAGGAACAGGTGCTTCGTAGGGTCGAGGTTGCTTCTGTGCATCTTTCGCCAGCGTCCCATCTCGATTAACTCGCTGAAAATTCGCGTCGAAGAACTCGATGGGAAGGTCTTTCGAGTGCGCGCGAATTTTATCGCCTTTAAAGTACGCGCTAGAACCACCCACAAATCCTAGCAGCATGCCATTTCCGTTTCTGCGAACGGTCGCAAGTTGCGGTGCTCCACCCGTTCGTTCATCACTACCGCTGGCTATTGCATCGCAAAATGCCGAAAAAATATGGCGTGTGAAATGAAGATTTGGGCTTCCCTTGTTCCAGGCTTCCTGCCATGCCTTCACTGCAGGCCGACCGGTCCCGTCCCAGCAAATGGTCGAGCTAGGGGATTCACGATTCAAAGGAATATTGGAGGGGGTTAGCAGCTTGGAATACTCGTTCCATTCCAATTTTTTAAAGTGAAATACGCTATCTCGTGGACCGATCCCGGTGCGCGAACCATAGTAAACAACCGACGACACGGGGGTGCGCGAGTAGATGGATATTCCAGATTCGATCAGATTTTTCAAATTCCCGAATCGAATGTCTGGTTGGAATGCCGCTCCGCGGGCGTTTGTCTCTGAAGTGAAGGCGATTATTATCGGTTGTATCAGATCGACTTCGCCTGCAAACGCTACGATTTCGGGCCACGAATCTGAAGCGAACACCTTCCTACAACTGTCGAGCGAGTGAAGGTCGGCTCCCGTCCCCCATGAAATTCGACTGTCGCTCGCGAAGTTAAGAGAGACGATTCGCTTACCTTCCGGTTTGTCGTCCGCGGCCATCCATGCAAGAAGCGAGGTCATGTTGAGAGTTTAACGTTCCGATGGTATGATTTTACCCGTAAAGCTCGGTAGCCCCGCCAATCGCTTTCACCGAAAGCCATTCACGGGGCTAGGTAGGTAGTGCCACTCCAGATTCCAAACCTGGAGCGCCGGGCATTCAATAATTTGACATAATGCGAATTAACGACATTTTGTGTGTAAGAGCAAAGTTGTAATGTCGCATCTGGGCAAAGTTGAAATGTCGTGTTTGCGGGTTCAGGCGCATGCGTGAGTGATGCACAGAAAATATCGGTCGTTCTCGATCAAGCCCTCGGCTCACCTCGCTTCAGCCTGCGCCGACAACGCAAACCACCGAAAATCGTTCGGCGTCATCTCGTAAGCGCGGCGGAATGCGTGATTGAAATCCGACGCGCTGCTGAAGCCCAGTGCGAAGGCGATATCGATGATCGCCATATGCCGAAACTGGCGCAATTGATCCGCGGCTTCACGCAGTCTGCAATTCCGAATGTAGGTCGCCAATCCCCCCTCCGCCTCGAACAGGCGATACAGCGTAGCGCGAGACAGTTGCGACGCACGCTGCACACTCTCGGGCGACAGGTCCGACTCGTGCAGATTGGCCGCGATATGACGTCGTATTGCGCCGAACGTCGCGGCGCGCGCCGCAATGCGGGCGGTGCCGGTCAGGCGCGCCTGCTTGCCGAACGCCGCGGCGATCAGCAGCGCGCAGACGCGCATCGCGTCATGCGCCTCGGCCGCCTGCATTCGGGGCAGGTTCCGGCAAAGCTTGTCGAGCATCGACGGGATCAGGCGCGCGATCGGCGAGTGATAGCCGATCACGCTTCCATGAATCGACTCGGGTTCCGGCAGCACCGAATTCAACAGCGCGCGAGGCAGGAAGAACGCCAGCAGGCGGCAGGCGCTGCGCTCCATGCGCATGGGCTGGTTCAGGTCCAGCGCCAGGATGCCGGGCGTGGACTGCATCGATTTGCGCTTCGGATAGAGCCCCGTCGTCGTCTCGACGTGCCCCTCCACGACGATGTGAAACACGTAGTCGCGAACGGTGTCGGTGGAAATCCTCGCCGACGATCGCGCCTGCAACACCGGATCGGTACGGCAATCCGTGAATCTCAGATCACCCGACCGATACATGTCGATGCTTCCGTGAAAGCCGTCGGCCATTTGGGCGCGCGATATCGGCACATCGAGCATATGGCCGAGGCGGCTTCGCCAGGCGAGCAACTGCTGCGAACGCGCCTCGGCATGCGTACTGAAATGATCGTGCAGACAAGCGGACGGAACCGTATCGCCGGCCGAGAGATTCGTCGTCAAGAAAGGCACCCCGTAACCATGGCGTTTTGTTATTTGAAAATGAGACGCCCGATCAATCTATCCGAAGTCGGCTACCTATACTAGCGCGGCTCCATTAAGTCAGGAGCCATCGGGAATAGGCATTGGCTTTTCAGGAAATATTCACTTAAACAGGAGATCAAACATGGCTGGCTATGCTGTTACCAATAAAACCGACAAGGAAGTCTGGATCACGATCTACGAGCCGTTCGGCAGCATCATCAGCTACGGCCCGGTCAAGTCGAACGAGACCTGGACTTTCAACAAGGGCGCCTGGGCCGTCGGCTCCACGTATAAGCTGCTCGCCGAATATCCCGTCCAGGAACCGCACAGCTGGGCCACCACCACCCGGCAAACGCTGCGGCACCTGGATTTCGACTCGATCAACCTGATCGGCGGCCCGGACGGCGGCTATTGGCAAACGCCCTGACGCTCACGGGGCGGCACCGGGTTGAAGGTGCCGCCCTGTCACGGCGGGTCCACCAACGAACGGCGCGGTTTTCGGCCTGGCGGAACGCGATGGGCGAGCGCACAACTCACCCCCCTCCCCGCCAAGCCGCTATTCCGCAAAACTCGCGTTCACCCGATACGCTTCCGGCAGCTTCAAGATGTCCTCCTTCAACGCCAGCCTGACCAGACCCAGAAACTCCTGAACCAGCGGCTTCGCGGCATTGGTCTGGGTGTGCAGGAAGTACCCGCGCGCAACCATGAGAGGCTCGAAAGGCAGCAGCACCACATGCTCGTGCGCGTTGTGCAGCGTCGCGAGCCCGTTCGTCAAGCCGATGCCCAGCCCGCGCGACACCATCGACAGGATCAGCGACGCATACGGCGTTTCGATCGCCGGCACCTGGTCGACGCCGTTCGCCCGCAACACCCGGTCGATCGGTGCGCGCGGTTCGTCCGCATAGGACGGCAGGATCAGGCGCTCGTTGCGCAGGTCGCTCGCGACGATCTTGCTGCGCGAGGCCAGCGGATGCCTGGCCGGCACGGCGCACAGCATCGGCAGGCGATACAGGTCCTCGGACATCACCGCATACGCTTCCGGCGCGACCGACCCGATGCCCACGTCGTAATGCCCCGACGACACCCATCGCTGCATCGTGGCCTCGCTGCGCATCTCGAGCGACACATACACCTGCGGATGCCGCTGCACGAACTGCTCGATCACGGCGGGCATGAAACCCAGCGCGAACAACGGCGCGGCCACTACCCTGAGCCGCCCGGTCGCCATGGTGCGAATTTCGCGCGCGGATTGTTCGAGCATGTCGAGCCCGACGAAGCTGCGTTCCACGTCGCGATAGAACGCCGCACCGGCCTCGGTGATCTGGATTCTTCCGCCGTTGCGCGAAAACAGTTGCAGGCCCGTTGCGCCCTCCAGTTCGGCGATCAGCCGGCTGATGCCGGGCTGCGACGTGCCGAGCTCGTCCGCCGCCGCGGTCATCGATCCGCGCAACACGACGAGGCGGAATGCCTCGATCTGCCTGACGTTCATCATCCCCTCGTTGCTTGGCCGGCTTTCGAGCTTGCCATAACAAAAATGAATGGGCGGCCATTTTGGCGGTATTTGCCATTGTCCAAGGTCACCTTCAGACTCGCCTCGAACGTGTCGCCAACCCCCTCATTGTTTGATTTTCAGGAGTGAACGCATGACGCAGACGTATTTCCACGTTGACGAGGACCTGGATTTCGCCCCTTCGCGGCCGGCCGATGGCCGTGACGAAGGTTCGTACGCGCGCCGGGTGTGGACGGACACCGGCAGCGAACACCCGGCCGCCGTCGCCGTGTGGCGCGCGACGCCGGGCACGTACAGCTATCCGGCCCGCGCGCTGGACGAAACCTTTGTCGTGATCAGCGGCACGGCGCTGTGCCAGGTCGGCGGCGGGGAACAGAAGGAAATCGGCCCGGGCAGCATCGTGAATATCGCCAAGGGCGAAGCGATCACGCTGCAGGTGCAGACCGAACTGCGCAAGGTGGCGACGGTCATTCCGAAGCCCTGAGGCCGATCACGCGGCGCAGCCGCGGGTTGCGCCTGCTCGCCCCTGATCGCCCTTAACCGCGCCGGGCCAGCATGTCGTCGAATACCGGCACCAGCGCGAGCGCGACCAGGACGATCGCAAGCGGCACCGTCGAGACGAAGCCGAGATGCCGGAAGCCCGACGCGCCGGCCAGGCCGCCCACCGCGAACGACAGCAGCAGCGAGCCGAGCAGCACCAGCTTGCGACGGTCGGCCCGCACCGCCGGCTCGGCCGCCGAGCCGCCATTCCAATAGACGAGCTTGCCCAGTTCGATGCCGATATCGGTCACCAGCCCCGTGACGTGCGTGGTGCGGATCTCGGCCTTCGAGATCTTCGTGATCATGGCGTTCTGCAGGCCCATCACATAGCAAAGCAGGCACACCGTCGCCGGCACGAACAGCACGTGGTGCGTTTCGAGATGCGCGCCCAGCAGGCCGAACAGCAGCAGGAGCGCGGCCTCCAGCATCAGCGGCATCGCGTACAGGCTGGTCAGGCGCCGGCGGCGGCCCCAATTGATCAGGATGGCCGAGGTTGCGGAGCCGGCAAGAAACGCCACGAGGGAACTCAGCGCCGCGGCCACGAGGTCGAGTTCGCCGATCGCGAGATTGTCGGCCAGCGAGGACACGATGCCGGACATGTGCGACGTGTACTGCCCGACCGCGAAGAAGCCGCCCGCGTTGGCGGCGCCCGCCACGAACGCGAGCACGCGCCCGAGACGACGGTTCGACGTCTCGTTGCGCTCGGGCGAAGTGAAACCGCGAAGATAGTGGATGGGCATGAAGACCCTCGATGCCGTCGGATGGCGCCCCGGAGCTTGCCTCCGGGCGGGGCATCCTAACACGGGCGGCAGCCGGGTCGGCCCGGCGGCATGGCGCGCGAACAATTTGCAAGCATCGTGTACAAAAGCGTCGGTTGGCGCGTGCCGGCGGGTTTCGTCGGAGGGAATGGCCGGGAAACAAGGGCAAAGGTGGTCCGTGCCGCGCATCGAGAAGGCGCGGATTGCCCCGCCCCGCCCCGTCACGACCGTTACCGGCCTCGCCTGCCGTCCGGCCTGATCGTGACGGTCCGGCGCTCCGGGGTCAGCACCACGGGCGAGGCGCTTCCCGGCTCGATCGTGAGGCGGTTGTCGACCCCGGCCACACCGGGGCAGCCCACGGCGGCTCGACCGATTGCGTCGCGCAGCTTGGCGGACGGCACGCCGCCGTCCAGCGTCACATGCGCCTGCCGCACCTTGACCGACACGCGCGCCGCCCCGCGATCGAGCACCGGCGCGATCGCCGCGCGCACCGCCCGGTCGATGGCTGCGTCCTGATCCGCGAGGCCGCCGCGGCCGAGGCGTCGTTCCGGGGGGGACATGTCGGCTCGCGGCAGATCGTCGGAGCCGGGGCCGGTCACCGTCATTCGCACGCCGAGCGGCCTTGCGAGATCGAGGGCCGGTAAGGCGAACACCTTGTCGGGCAGGACCGAATCAAGTCGGGATGTCATGGCGCACCTCCGCAAAAAAAGGGGCAGCGCGTGGCGTCAAGGCATCGCTCGCCTCCCCTCCTGATTGCATTGCAAGCATCGTGCCGTGCTGCGGTGCCTCGGAATCGCCGATCAATGACAGCCCGGCAATCGCACGCCGCCCATCCGCCTCGCCGCCGGGGAGGCACGGCCCGTGCTTGTGTTCATCATCGATTCGGCCAGAACACGGGAGCCAGAACCCTTCATGACGCACACCTCGCAGGAACAGGCGAACGGCCAGCATCGAGCGCGTGCGGCGGTGCGGTGGCCGCCCGGCGTGCCGCCCACGCCTCGCAATCCCGTTGCTGACCTGGCGAGCCTCGACGCCTTGCTCGCCACCCTGCCCGCCTCGCTCGACGACACCGCGCTGGCAGCGGCGGCGCATCGGCTCATCGAGGCATTCCCGCATCTGCCGCGCCCCGGCGCGGGCAATACGCTCGCGCGCTGGCGCTTTCTGGCCGGCGTGGCCGGCCGTGACCTGCCGCTGGTCAAGCTTGTCGAAGCGCACGCCGATGCCGATGCGATCCTGGCCGAGCTGGGCGGTCCGATGCCCGAAGAGCGCGAACCCGGGCTGCTCGCCGTGTGGGCCGCCCGTTCGCCCGCGGGCGATTTGCGGATCTCGACGCGATCCGGAAGCACCGGGCCGGTTCGGCTCGATGGCACGAAGGCCTGGTGCTCGGGCGCGCACTGCGTCGACACCGCACTCGTGACCTGTATCGATGCCGACGGCCACGACCGGCTCGCCATTGTCGCGATGCGCCAGCCGGGCGTGACGATCAGCGCGCGCGGCTGGGATGCGCTCGGCATGCGGGCGACGCGCAGCGTGGAAGTCGATTTCGTCGATGCCGCCGCCACCCTGGTCGGGCCGCCCGGCGCGTACGTGCAACGCCCGGGCTTCTGGCACGGCGGTGCGGGCATCGCCGCCTGCTGGTATGGCGGCGCGGCGGCGCTGGCCACGCGCCTGCGCGACGCCGCCGGCAAGCGCGACGATCCGCATCTGCACGCGCATCTGGGCACCGCCGACATCGCGCTGACCGCCGCGCGCGCCCTGCTGCGCGAAACGGCGCAAGCCATCGACGCCGAACCGCGCGCCGACGCGATGGCGGCGGCGCTGCGTGCGCGCGGCGCCGCCGAACACGCTGCCGACACGGTGCTGCGCGCCGCGCAACGTGGGCTCGGTGCGGGCCCGTTGTGCCGCGACCGCTGGTTCGCGCAGATGGCGGCGGATCTGCCCGTGTTCCTTCGCCAGAGTCATGCCGAGCGCGATCTGGCCGCGTTGGGCGCGGCGCTGGCGACGTCTCGACCCGGATGGTGCCTGTGAAGACGCGTCCCGCTCCCGTGCTCCTTCTCCGGCGTCATGCCGAGCGCGCCCTTGACGTGTCGGGCGTGGCGCTGGCGAAATCTCGACCAGGATGGCGCCTGTGAAGATGCGTCCCTCTCCCGTGCTCCTTCTCCGGCGTCATGCCGAGCGCGACCTTGACGCGTCGGGCGCGGCGCTGGCGAAATCTCGACCCGGATGGCGCCTGTGAAGACGCCCCCCGCTTCCGTCAACCTCGACACGCTCGCGCGACAGGCCCGCTTCGATGCGAAGTTCGCCGACGGCGACGACCCGTGGCGCACCCGCTCGAGCTGGTACGAAGCTCGCAAGCGCGCGCTGCTGCTCGCGGCCCTGCCCCGCGAGGGCTACCGTCGCGCGTTCGAGCCGGGTTGCGCGAACGGCGAGTTGTCGGCAGCGCTCGCCCCGCGCTGCGCCACGCTGCTGTCGGCCGATTTCTCGCCGCGCGCCGTGGCCCTGGCGCGCCAACGGCTCGCCCCGTTCCCGCATGCTCGCGTGGAGACGCGCGCGATGCCGGACGACTGGCCCGACGGCGGTTTCGACCTGATCGTCGTCAGCGAATTCGCTTACTACCTGGACGCCCCGTCGCGCTGCGCAGCGCTGGCCCGCCGCGCCTGCGCCGCCCTCGATCGCGACGGCACGCTCGCCTGCTGCCACTGGCGGCATGGCGCCGACGACATGCGGATCGACGCCGCCACGGTTCACGCCTGTTTCGCGCAAGCCGCATCGGCCGCCTCGCTGACCCTCGCGACGCATATCGACGATGCCGATTTCCTGCTCGATGTCTGGAGCGCCGAGCCGGGCAGCCTCGCGCGCAGGGAAGCGGCGGCGCATTCCGAGATGGCGGGCCGCAGCGCATAAGCCGGGGCGACCGGTTCAGCGCCACGCGTCACCCATCGACACGCCAGTACCGCTCGGGACGATCGAGATCGCCGAGCGGGCCGCTGCAGAACGCCCGCAACTGACTGGCGTAGGCCGCCACGGCGCGTCGTTTGACGTCGCGCGCCCGATCTCCCTCGCGATCCGGGCACCAGCCGCCATCGAGCGGCGTGATCCGTGCGCCCGAGCGTCGTAGCGCATCGAGGCCGTGCTCGACCTCGCCGTGCGCGTTCCGATGGATCGCCTCTTCGTAGACGAGACAGGCCCCGAGCCAACCCTCGCGCCGCAGGTAACGCCACGCCTCGGCCACGCGCCGATGATCGGGATGCCGCAAGCCGAGCGGCAGCAGCGGCACGACGCCGGGCGACAGCGCCAGTTGCTCCGCCAGGGCGCGGGCCAACTTCGCAACGTCGGGCGACGCGCCGTATTGATCGTCGAGGAACGCGAGATGAACGCCGCGCGCGCCGCAGCAGGCCAACGCCTGCGCGTCCTCGTGCAAGCGCCCGGCCATCGCGGCGGTGGAATGCGCGAAGCCGGCCGCCTGATCCCAGGGCCGGTGCTGCGGCGATGCCGGCGTACCGGCAAACACCGTGCACACGATTGCGCCGGGCCGGGTCGCGAGCAAGGCCGCGCAACCGAACACCGCGTCGTCGAGATGGGGGGAGACGACGAACAGCGGCGCGTGCTCGTCGTCATGGCTCGGCGGCCGGGCGGAAAGCGCCACGTTCGATTCCGGCGCGGCGCAATCCTGCATCAGCGACCGCATCACCGGCCTCATGACGCGACTGGCGCGACGCCCGCCAGCCCGTCCGGCTCCGCTTCATCCGTGGATCGCAACGGGACCCGCGCCCAGGCGCCGAGCGTGTCGCCGAAGCCCCCGCGCGCACGCGGATCGCGGCGCGCGCTGGTCACCACGCGCGGCGTGGCGCTCCAGGCAATCGACGCCCCGGTTGCGGCCAGCAGGTCGACCAGCATGACATCCTCGCTGCAGGCCAGCGGCGGAAACCCGCCGGCACGCCGGTAAGCCTGTGCGCTGACGCCGAGGTTCGCGCCATGGACGTGGCGATGGCCTTCCGTATCGCGATAGGTGCGCCGCCAGTGCTCGCGCACGCTGGCCGGGTGGCCCCGCCAATCGTCGATGCTCACCGTCCCGCACACGGCGTCCGCGCCCAGCGCCAGTTGCGCGGCCAGCCAGTCCGGCGCGACGCGGCTGTCCGCGTCGGTAAAGGCGAGCCAGCGCGCGCCCGCCTCCAGCAGCCGATCGGCGCCGGCCGCCCGCGCCACACCGACGTTGCGCGCGTGCACCACCAGGGTCGCCACGCCGAAGCCGGTCGCGATCCGTGCCGAGCCGTCGCGGCAACTGTCGAGCACGACCATCACCTGCACCGGCTCGTGCGCGAGCGCGGGGTGGCGCGCCGCCGCCAGGACGCTCGACAGGCATGACGCAAGCCGGTGCGCCTCGTTATGGGCGGGAATCACGACACCAATCATGGCGGGTCCTTTGCGAAAGCAATCGATCCTGATCGAGACGCAAATCGGATGCCCGGTGCGGGATCGACACACCGGGGCGTCGCGGGGCGTCGTTCTGGTCAAGGGCCGACGCGATTTTTTACAGGGTTTGCAATATCGCGCGGTCAACGCCGAACCGGTCGCCGCTCGAAGGCCGGCGAAACCCCCCGCTCACGCCATCGCGCCTGCCCGTCCGATTCCCGTCTCGGGCACGGTCCGTCATGCGCTCCACGCCTGATGCAACGCCTGATAAGCATTCGAGAAATGCCGCAAAGTCGTGCCGAAAACTGCCGCCATAATGAGCCGCCTCGCGCGGCAAGGGGCCGCGCGTTTCGTTTCCGCCAGGAGTCGCACCATGGTTCAGACGCCCGCGAGCAGCGCCGAAGATCGCCAACCCGATTCGACCGAAAGCGACGGCCACGCGCCGTCGCGCCGCCGTTTCTTCGGCCTGACGGGCGCGCTGCTCGCGCTCGGCGGCGGCTGGCCGGCGACCGACGCGTTCGCGCTGACCGATGCCGATCCGGGCGCAAGCAGCGGCGGCGCCGCACCGCGTCGCGGCGGCGTGCTCGATGCGGTGGTCACGCCCGAGCCGCCGACGCTCGCGATCTTCCTGAACACGTCCACGCCCGGTCGCGCTGTGGCCAGCAAGATCTTCGACGGGCTGCTCGATTACGGCGCGGACCTGAAGCCGCGCCCGCAGCTTGCCGAAAGCGTCACGCCGTCCGCCGACGGCCTGAGCTGGACCATCCGGCTGCGGCAAGGCGTGCAGTGGCACGACGGCAAGCCGTTCACCGCCGCCGACGTCAAGTATTCCGGCGAGGTGATCTGGAAGCAGTACGCGCCGGTCGCGCGGCGCCTGTTCCAATACCTGACGCGCGTCGACACGCCCGACAGCCACACGGCGATCCTGCGCCTGTCGAAGCCGTCGCCGGTCATCCTCAACGCGCTCGATGCGATTGCCGCGCCGATCCTGCCGCGCCATCTGTACGAAGGCACAGACATCCTGAACAACCCGTACAACAACCGCCCGGTCGGCACCGGGCCGTTCGTGTTCAAGAGCTGGCAGCGCGGCAGCGACATCCAACTGACCCGCTTCGCGCATTACTGGCGCGAGAACGGGCCGTATCTCGACGGCATCACGTGGAAGATCGTGCCCGACGCCGGCGCGCGCGCCGTCGGGCTCGAAACCGGTTCGGTGAAGTACGGCGAGCGCAACCCGGTCACGTTCTCGGACGCGGACCGTCTCGCGCAATCGCCGTCGCTGGTGGTGAGCCGCGCCGGCTACAACGGCTTCGCGGCGAACTTCTGGCTGATTCCGAACCTGCGCCACCCGATCCTCGGCAACCTGAAGGTGCGTCAGGCGATCCTGCACGCGATCAACCGCGCGGCGCTGGTCAATACCGTGTGGCGCGGCTACGCCAAGCCGGCGACCGGCCCGGTGTCGTCACTGCTGAAAACGTTCTACACGGCGGATACACCGCAATACGCGTTCGATCGCAAGGCCGCCGAGGCGCTGCTCGACGAGGCCGGCTATCCGCGCAAGGCCGATGGCTGGCGCTTCAGGATCAATCACGATTTCATCCCGTACGGCGACGACTATCAGCGCACCGGCGAATTCGTGCGGCAGGCGTTGCGCGCGGTCGGCATCGACGTGACGCTGCGTGCGTTCGACCTGGCCGCCTGGACCAAGAACGTGTTCACCGACTACACGTTCGATCTGGTCAGCTCGTGGGGCGTGAACTGGCAGGACCCGCAGATCGGCGTCGAGCAGTATTTCTGGTCGAAGGCCGCGGTGCGCGGCGTCGCGTGGCAGAACGCGGCCGGCTATGCGAGCGCCGAGACGGATCGCGTGATCGAGGCCGCGCAGGTCGAGACGGATCTGGCGAAGCGCGTCGCGCTGTATGCGCAGTTGCAGCGGCTCGTGCAGCGCGATTTGCCGCAACTCTACCTGTTCGAATTCCGCTGGTTCGGCGTGTGGGACAAGCACCTGCGCAATGTTGCGGATACCTATGACCACTCGCAGAGCAACTTCGCGGAGGTCGGGTTCGATAACGTGTGAGGGGGCGATGCGGGGTGATGGGAATGAACCGAAAAGTCGCGAGCAATAAACAATCGGGGCAGCGTTGACACGCGCATCACCCCGGTGCACCATCCGCGAAGCAGTGATGAAAATAATCGGCCATTCAACCCAATTCTCACTTTTCCTCAAATGGCACATTTACTCTCCACCCTCTGCTTTTCCTGTCCGACTTGCCAAAAGCCGTTGAATGGAAGCTGGGAAGTATTGGCGCCATCGGAAGTCTATCAATTGAGATGCTGGGATTGCCAGACCGTGTTCAACGGCCTGATGGTGGTGTGCGAGCAGTGCGACGCGGACAACTTCATCATGGATACCCGCCCGATCGCCCGCGCGGAAGCCGCCTGTTCGCAATGCGGCCATATCAATGTCAACCCATAGGCACGGGCCGAATTCTTTAAATAAAACCGAACGGCATTGATTTGATATTTGCCGCCGCAATCACTGACGTCATTGCACCTTGATTCACGTTTTCCATTGATCAAACCGGGCGCCGGGCCGCAATGGCCCTCGCCCGCGATTCGATCCACGCCGCACTCACGTTCTCAAACCTTCAACGCCTCGTGCGACTCACCGCCGATCAGATCGATTTCATACGGCGTGGTCTGATAGATCTCGCCGAGCCAGTTCGCGAACAGCAGATACGCATGGCTTTTCCATCGGTTGAGCGGCGCGCGCTCGGGATCGTCGCCGGGGAAATAGTCGAACGGCACCGCCGGCGCGAGGTTCTTGGCCACGTCCCGCACGTACTCCTCGCGCAGCGTGTCCGCATCGTATTCGATGTGGCTGAACATGCAGAGCGAGCGGTGCTTGAGATCCTCCAGCATGCACAGCCCCGCCTCCGGCGAATCGAGCAGCACGCGAATGTCGGACCCGGGCGGGAAATCCTCCTGTCTGATCTCGGTGCGCCGCGAGATCGGCGCGACGCAGTTGTCGGCGAAACCGCGCAGGTAGGGCGAGTTCGGCACGCGGTTCAGATGCGGGAACACGCCGAACGCCTTCTTCGGCAACAGCCGGGTGGGAATGCCGTAGAAGTGATAAAGCGACGCCTGCGCCGCCCAGCAGAGGTTCAGCGTGGAATGGACGTGAGTCTGCGTCCATTCGAAGATCTCGGTCAGTTCCTCCCAGTACCGCACCTCCTCGTACTTCAGCATGCCCAGCGGCGCGCCGGTGATCACGAAGCCGTCGAACTTCTCCGTGCGGACATCGGCCCACGGGCGGTAGAACGCGCTCAGATGGCCTTCCGAGGTGTTGCGCGAGCCGTGATCGGTGATACGGATCAGCGATAGCTCGACCTGCAGCGGCGTGGGCGCGAGCAGGCGCGCGATCTGCGTTTCGGTGCGGATCTTGTTCGGCATCAGGTTGAGCAGGCCGATCCGCAGCGGGCGGATGTTCTGGCGCACGGCGTCGGACTCGCGGATGAGGCTGACGCCTTCGGCTTCGAGCGCGCTCACGGCGGGCAAGTCGTTGGGGATCTTCAGGGGCATGGTCGTTCTCCTCGATGGTTATCGCGCGCGCAGCGCGGTCGCGCTCAACTCGGCGTTCAGTTGCAGGATCACCTTGTCCATCTGCGGACGAATGAAGAAATGGTCGCCGTCGAACCAGTGCTGGGCGAAGGCCGCCTGCGTTTCGCGCCCCCAGCCGTCGATCTTTTCGGGCGAGGTCTGGTCGTCGGCGCGGCCGGCGAACGCGGTGATCGGCACCTCGAGCGGCGCGCCGCCTTCGTAGACGTAATGCGCCACCAGCGCGAAATCGGCGCGGATCGCCGGCGCCATCAGCCGCATCAGCTCCGCGTGCTGCAACACCTCGGCCGGGGTGCCGTTGTAGCGCGTCAGGCGCTCGATCATCTTGTCGTCGTCGTGCTCGTCGAGCGCCTCCACCGGCTCGCGCAACTGCGGCGACGCGCAGCCCGACACGATCAGCTTGGCCGGCAGCGGCAACCGCGAGCGTTGCAGGTGCCGCGTCAGCTCGAACGCCAGCAGCGCGCCGAGGCTGTGCCCGAAGAACGCGAACGGCCCGGCGTCCTGCGCGGCGATCACGTCCGACAGCCGGCGCACCAGCGCCGCCAGGTCGCGCTCCGCGGGCTCGGCCAGGCGCATGCCGCGCGCGGGCAACTGCACGGCGCACAGTTCGATCCCGGCATCGAGCGCGGCGCGCCACGGCTGGTAGATCGTGGCGCTGCCGCCCGCGTAGGAAAAGCAATAGAGGCGCAGGCGGCGGGCCGCGTCGGGCGGCCCGAAGCGCGTCAGCCACGGGTTGGTTCCGGCGGTGCGTGGCGTGCCGGGGCGAAGTGTGGTCGGTTCGTGATTCATGCGTCGGGACTCGTGCGAGAGCTTCCATCCACCAGATGGAAGAGATGATCGGCGTGGTGGTAGTACTGGTCGTCATGCGTGATCACGATGACGGTCTTGCCGCGTGCGCGCAGCTCCGGCAGCAACTCGGTGTAGAACACGCGCTTGAACACCGGGTCCTGGTCGGAGGCCCACTCGTCGAACAGATAGATGGCGCGGTCCTCCAGATACGACACCAGCAGCGTGAGCCGCTTGCGCTGGCCGGTGGACAGCGACAGCGTGGAAAAGCGCCCGTCCTCGAAGCTCACCTTGTGGTCGATCTCGAGCCGGCTCAGGTAATGCCGCACGCGTGGGGCGGTGTCGGCGGTGACCGGTTCGAGCAGGCGTTCGAACAGGTGGAAATCGGCGAACACCGCCGTGAACTGGTTGCGGTAATGCACCAGATTGTCGGGCGTGACGTCCACGCCGTGCAGCGTGAGGCGGCCCTGCTCCACCGAATACAGGCCGAGCAGCAGCATCGCGAGGGTGGTCTTGCCGCTGCCGTTCGGCCCCACGATGTAGCTGATCCGGCCGAGCGGAATCTCCAGGTTCAGCGGCCCGACGGCGAAGCCGCGCTCGCCGTCGTGGTGCACGTAGCGCACGTCCGACAGCACGAGCGACGCCGGGCCGCCCGCGAACGGCGACGCGTCGGCCTCCGCCAGCGCGGGCGCGGGCGTGGAATCGTCGAGCGAATCGCTGAGGGCCTGCGCCTTGTTCAGCGCCACCGCGCCGCGTTGCAGCGTGGGCATGGCGGTCAGCAGTGCGCCGACCGGCTCCACCAGGTAGAGCAGCATCAGCGCCACCATCGGCAAGGTGGGCGAACTCTGCGGAAACCAGTGCGACACGCCGAACACGAGAATCCCGAGCGCGATGAAGAACTGCATCGAGCCGAGGTTCGACACCCAGGTGTAGCCGGCCATCCCCGCGAAGAACGCGCGGCGCAGCTTGTCGGCGCCCGGCTCCAGCACGTCCTTGATGAAGTGATGGGCGCGCCGCTGATTCAGTTGCAGCTCCTTGGCGCCCTCGACCAGGCTGCGAAAATCGCGGAACAGCACGTCGGTCTGCTCGCGCGCCTCCACGAAGCGCCGCGCCGGCCCGCGCTGCGCGAACGTGAAGAACGCCGAGCCCGCCACCAGGAACAGCACCAGCGCCAGGAAGCTCTGCCACGACAGCCACGCGATATAGCCGAGGCACGCCAGCAGCACGATGGCGTTGCCGAACAGGATCGGCAGCAACTGCGAGCAGGTGGCGAACGTGCTGAGATCCTCCGTCAGGATCGCGAGCAGCGCCGCCGGCCCCATCGATTGCAGCTTGCGCAGCGGCGTGGCGAGCAGCTTGCGACTCAGCGAGATGCGCAGCTTGAAGATCATCGATTGCGAGATCTGCAGCAGCGCCAGCTCCGAGGCGGCCTTGCTCGCCAGTTGCAGCACGCACAGGCCGGCGAACGACAGCGCGAGCGCGCCGGTGGCGTCGTGCTGTTCGATCACCCGCCCGATGATCGCCACCAGCGCGGCGCTGCTCAGGCCGCTCACGATGCCGCCGGCGATCACGACGGTGAGCAGCCGCCAGGATTGGCGATACAGCCGTGCAATGAGTTTCAGCATGGCACCGTCCCGGCCCCTGCCCCGCTTGCCTCGCTCATGTCGGTCGATGCTTGCAACGCGTGTCGGCTCAGGACCATGCCATTTCTCCCCGGTTGTGCTGCGGCGCATGCGGCCCGGTGTCGTCGAGCCATGTGTCCAGTACCGCCGCGATCGCCGCGGCATTCTCGCCCATCACGAAATCGATGTGCCGCCCCGGCAGCCGCCGGCTGTGGCTGCCCCGCAGATTGCGCGTGTACGGCGCCCAGCAATCGGGATCGATGCCGGTGGCGAGCGAATCGACCGCCCAGAGCGTGTGGATCGGCGCATCGAGCACGGGTGGCACGAAATTGACGGTGAGCGCGTACGCGTCGCGCACCGTTTCGAAATAGCCGGTCATGGTGTGATAAGCCTCGTCGGAAATGCCTTGAGATTCGAGGAAGGCGCGCGGGTCGCCTTGCAGTGCGTCGGCCACGGCGTCGGCGCCGAGCTTCGACACGGCGGCCCGCAGGTTGCCGAGCGAGACATGCAGCTCGGGTTGGTCGCGAATCAGCGGATCGTCCTCGGAGAATGCCAGGATGTAGCCGACGAAGCCGACGAACGTGAATTCGGCGGCCTCCGCCTCCGCCTGCGGTTTGCGTTCGTGGCGTTCATTGAGCCAGGTATCGAGCAGGATCACGCCCGCCACCGTGCGCCCGCGACGCTCCAGTTCCGCCGCGACGCTCAACGCCAGCGTGCCGCCCAGCGACCAGCCGGACAGGCGCACCTCGCCCGCGGGCTGGAACCGCTCGATGTCGTCCGCGTAGGCCGAGCAGAGCCCGGCCAGATCGCGGTCGGCCAGCTCGACGCCGGCCGCCTTCGGCGAGCGGATGCCGTACACGGGCTGCGGCCCCGTCATCGCGTTGGCCCGGCATAGACGAGCACCTCGCCGTTCGCCGGATGCAGCAGGAACAGCGGGGGCGCGCCGTCGCCCTTCTCGCTGCCCTCCCCGTCGCCGGCCGTGCCGGGCCGCAGCGGCAGCACCAGGCCGCGCTCGACCACCGGCGCCGCGAGCCACTTCGCGAGTTCCGCGGGCGTCGGGTCGCTGAACAGGTTGGACAGCGGCAGCTCCACGCCGAACGCGTGGTTGATGCGCGACACGAGCTGGATCGCCAGCAGCGAGTGGCCGCCCATCGTGAAGAAGTTGTCGTGAATCCCCACCCGATCGATCTTCAGCGCCTCGGCCCACAGCGCGCACAGCAAGGTTTCGGCCGGCGTGCCGGGCGCGGTGTACGACGCGGCGTTGCGGCTGAAATCGATGGCCGGCAGCGCGCGGCGATCGACCTTGCCGTTCGGCGTGACCGGCAGTTTGTCCAGCACGCACAGGTGCGCCGGCACCATGTAGTCGGGCAGGCTCTGGCGCAGGCTGCGTTGCACCTGGAGCACGTCGAGCCCGGCCACCTTCAACTGCGCCGGCTGATTGACGAGCCGCGCCGGCGCAGCCGTGCCTTCGGCCGCGCGCCAATCGACGGCGACCGGCGCGCGCGACACCACCGCGTGGAACGTGCCGCGATCGCCGCTGGCGGGCGCCATGGCGACGTGCAGGCCGAGCGATTCGCACATCGCGCGCATCGCGTGGCGATCGACGGCCGGCGCGACGCTTTCGAGCACCGCGTCGAGCGTCAGGTCCGTGCCGAGCGCGCGATGCACGGCGATATCGGCGGCCAGCGCGGCGTCGGCGATGCCGCCCAGCGCGAACGGCGGCGCATCGCCGTGCTCGCCGTGCGAGTCGAAATGCGCCTTCGGCCGTTGCTCGATCAGCGGCAGCGGCGCGCCGTCCCACGCATCGAAGCGCAGGCCGCCGCTCGGCGCGGTGGCGGCGTGGCCGACCCGGATCACCACGTCGTAGCGGTAGTCCGTCATCTCGTTGTGCACGCGCCGCCCCTTCGACTGAATGTCGATGTGGCCGATCGTCGGCAACCGCTGTTGCAAGGCGAGGAACCACGCCGGGTCGACGGTCAGTTCGGATTCGTTGGCCGCGCGCTGCGCGACGCGCGGCGCGAGTTGCGACAGGCGCAGATCGCCGCGCTGCCCGTACTTTTCGAGCGAGGCGTGAAACACCGGCAACAGGCCGCAGTGCCGAATGTCGCCGAGAAACACCGTGCCGTGCGCCCCCACCGCGTGCACGCTGCGCTCCACCACCTCGCGGAAATACGCCTCGTCGGGGTTCGCGCTCACCCATCTGGGCGAGGTTCCACCCACCGGCCGGAACGCCATGCGGAGCGGCTCGCGGCACGCGGCCGCAACCCGAATCGCGCCGCGAGCACTGGGTGCGCACACACCCAACACCGATCCACGCCTGGCGTCATTTCCCATTTCAAATCATCGCGTTGCCGGCCCCGCGCAAGCCTGGCACGCCGATTGCAAGATTGTTGCCGCGAAGCGTTCACCCTCGGCCGGTTTTTCCGCGCCGTCGTGAAGACCTTATCGATAGCAGTACAGCGTCCGCCATTCCGAGGCCCCGGCCGTGTTGCCGTAGCTGGCAACGTCGGCGCGCCGAGCTTGCTCATCGACGAACGAACCGGCTGCTTCAACAAAGTCAATAACGCGAGGTGAGATCATGAGTGAAAGCATTCAGAAAAAGCTGTTGCGAGTCCGCCCTCCCCGGGTCCGAATCACGTACGACGTGGAAACGGGCGGCGCGATCGAGAAGAAGGAACTGCCGTTCATCGTCGGCGTGCTCGCCGACCTGAAGGGCGACCGCGCCACCGACGACGCGACGCCGCCCATCAAGCAGCGTTCGATGGTCGAGATCGACCGCGACAACTTCAACAACGTGATGGAGCAGATCCTGCCGCGCGTCACGTTGACGGCGGCGAAGAACGCGGACGCCGAACTGAAGGGGCTGCTCGGCGACGATTTCGAACTGACGTTCAAGACCATCGACGCGTTCGAGCCGATGCCGATCGTCAAGGCGCTGCCGTCGTTGAGCAAGCTCTACGATTCGCGCACGCAGATCCGCGATCTGCAGGCCCGCGCGGAAACCAACGATGCGCTCGGCGCGGCGCTCGATACCCTGATCGGCAAGCTGTCGCAGGGCACCACGCCCGCACCCGCTGCGGACCCCGCCAAGGACCCGGCTCCGGCCCCGGCCCCGGCGGTCGACCCGGCCACGCCCGTCGATCCGGCCAATCCCGCCGCGCCGGTCGAGCCGACCCCGCCCGTGGTGCCGCCCAAACCGGCCGCGCCCGCTCCCGCCCTCGCCGCCAGCGATGTGGCCGCCGCGCAAGCCACCATCGCCGCCGTGCCCGGCGTGCAGGTCGATCAGATCAAGCCGCTGGTGCAGGCCTTCGCCGACCAACTGAACCTGTATTTCGTCGCGACCGACAAGGTCGCCACGCAAGCCATCAACACCGCCAGCGCGCGCGGCGCGATCGCCGTGATCGACGAACTGGTGGCGCTGATCGACGAGAAACTGAGCATCGCGCTGTCGGGCGTCATGCACAGCGACAGCTTCAAGAAGATGGAAGCGACCTGGCGCGGCCTGAACTACCTGGTCATGAACACCGAGACCAGCACCATGCTGAAGCTGCGCGTGTTCAACGCCACCAAGGACGAACTGCGCCAGGACATGATGAAGGCGGTGGAGTTCGACCAGAGCGCGCTGTTCAAGATGATCTACGAGGCCGAGTACGGCACCTTCGGCGGCAATCCGTACAGCCTGCTGGTGGGCGACTACGCGATCGACCACACCTCGAACGACATCGATTTCATCTCGAAGATGTCGGAAGTGGCGGCGGCGGCCCATGCGCCGTTCATCGCGCAGGCCTCGCCCGCGCTGTTCGGCCTGGACGGCTTCGACAAGCTCGACAAGCCGCGCGACCTCGCGAAGATCTTCGAAGGCCAGGATTCGCTGCAATGGCAGGCGTTCCGCGAAACGGAAGACGCGCGCTACGTGACGCTCGCCCTGCCGCGCGCGCTGCTGCGCCTGCCGTACGGCTCGCCGGACAAGCGCAACACGGTGCCGTGCGACGGCATCAATTTCGACGAGCGCATCGGCTCGGGCACCGAAACGGCCTTGATTTCCGACGCGGGCGACGTCCTGAGCTACCCCGATCCGGCGCCGGACCACTTCCTGTGGGGCAACCCGGCCTACCTGCTGGCCCAGCGCATCACCAACGCGTTCTCGCTGTACAGCTGGACGGCGGCGATTCGCGGCGTGGAAGGCGGCGGCCTGGTGGACAACCTGCCGAGCTACACCTACACGTCGGCGCACGGCAGCGTGGAATTGCTGTGCCCCACCGAAATCTCGATCACCGACCGTCGCGAGAAGGAACTGAACGACCTCGGCTTCATCTCGCTCTGCCACTGCAAGGGCACCGGCAAGGCGGCGTTCTTCGGCGGCCAGACCACCAATCAGCCGAAGAAGTACTTCTCCGATTCGGCCAACGCCAACGCGCGCATCTCGGCGATGTTGCCGTACATGCTCGCCGCCTCGCGTTTCGCGCATTACATCAAGGTGATCATGCGCGAGAAGATCGGCAGCTTCATGACGCGCGGCAACGTGGAGGATTTCCTCAACGCGTGGATCTCGAACTACGTGCTGCTCGACGACAACGCGCCGCAGGACGCCAAGGCCGGCTATCCGCTGCGCGAAGCCCGCGTGGTGGTGACCGAAGTGCCGGGCGAGCCGGGCGCATACCGCGCCACGGTGTTCCTCAAGCCGCACTTCCAGCTCGAGGAACTGACCACCTCGATCCGCCTCGTGGCCAACCTGCCGAAGTAATACGCGACCTCTTCCATTCCAGGAACCATCATGGATCTGATTCTTTTCCAGCCGGGCGATCAAAGCATCATGAACGACGACGGCAGCCAGGTCGACAACTCGGCCTGGGCCGCGGACGGCCCCTCCGGCCTCTGCATCGAAATCGTCTCGCTGCACCAGGGCATGAAGCAGCAGATCACCACCGACGTCAGCAACAACGCGCGCACCTCGGGCCGGCCGATCATCACCGAGTTCACGCTCGTGAAGTACGTGGACCAGACCTCGGTCAAGCTCTACGAGTACTGCCTGGGCGCCACCACGCTCGGCAAGGGCGCGGACAAGCCGAGCACGATCTACATCGCGCGCGAATCGGGCGGCAAGACCACCAACATCATGAAGATCGAGCTGAAGGACGCCATCATCAGCGAGATCCAGCTGCAGACGCATCCCGACGACATGCCGACCGAGCAGTTCAAGCTCAACTTCACGGAAGTCATCTGGACCTACACGCAGCAGATGAACGACATGTCCACCAAGGGCGTGAAGACGGCGGGCTGGAGTATCGCGAAGAACATGCCGATCGCCGGCAAGTTCTCGTCGAACCTCTGATCCGCCGCAGCCGGAGCACGCCATGCCGTTCCTGCTCGAACGCCTCGCGCAAGCGCCCGCCTTCGACGGCTCCCGGCCGTTCGACTTGCGCGAGGCGGTCGCCGCGCAGATCCAGCGCATCGTCAGCGCGCGCAGCACCGGCGCGGGCGTGGATCTGCTCGGCTTCGGCATGCCGAGCGCGGTCGAGCTGGAGATGTACAGCAAGCCGCAGCTCGAACGCTATGCGCAGCGGCTGGCGCTGCTGATCGCCCGCCACGAGCCGCGGCTGCTCGCGCCGCGCGTGAAGATCGAGTCGGTCGGGCAGCCGCTCGGCCCGTACCGGCTCGCGATCTATGGTTCGCTCGATGACGGCAACGGCACCGACGTGTTCCATTTCGAGTTGCCCTCCCACTGAGCCCCGAGGTCACGATGCGCCCCGCCACCTCCAACCTCGCCGACTGCTTCCGCGAGGAACTCGCCTCGCTGCGTACCGAATCGGTGCTGTTCGGCGAGAAGCATCACGAGCTGGCGCGCACGCTCGGGCTCAACGCGCGCGAGGCGACCGATCCGCAGGTGGAACTGCTGCTGCAATCGTTCGCGTTTCTCGCGGCGCGGCTGCGCCACCAGATCGCGCAGGACAAGGCGCGCCTGCCCGATACGCTGCTGTCGTTCCTGTATCCGCACCTGGAGGCGCCGATCCCGTCGATGCTGATCGCGCAGATCGAACCGAAGCCGGACGGCGCGGATTTCTCGCGCGAACAGGTGCTGCCGCGTGGCCGCATGATGAGCGCCTCGCCCACCAATCATCTCGGGCAAAGCACCGAGTGCCGGTTCCGCACCTGCTACGACACGCCGCTGCTGCCGCTGCGCATCGACACGGTGTCGTTCGAATCGGGTCACGGCTACGAATCGATGGGCGGCGTGACGGCCTCGCAATCGGTGCTGCGCATCCGCCTGCGCGCCGACGGCGTGGGCACGCTGCATACCAAGGGCGCCGGCCCGCGCCGGCTGCGCTTCTATATCGACAACGCCCAGGCCGACGCGATCGAACTGTATGAAAGCCTCGCGCTGCATTTGAGCGGCGTCGCGGTGCTGCCGTCGATGGCGGCCCGGCCCCGCCAGTTGCCGCCCGACAGCCTGCGCTGGCTCGGCATGGAGCCGGACGAAGCGGCGCTGACCGCGAACCACCATACGCACCCCGGTTATCGGCTGCTCCAGGAGTATTTCGCGTTTCCCGAGAAATTCCTGTTCTTCGAAATCGGCCGTCTCGACGAGATCGATTTCAGCGCCGTGGAAGATTACTTCGACCTGATCCTGGTGCTCGACATGCCGTTTCAGCCGGACTGGAATATCGGCCCGGCGTCGCTGCGCCTGAATTGCGTGCCGCTGGTGAACCTGTTCTCGCAACGCATCGAGCCGATCGCGCTGACCCATACCGAATACGAATATCACGTCACCGGTGACCTGAAGAACCACCGCTACTGCGAGATCCATTCGATCGAAATGCTCGAATCGATCTCGAGCGAGGGCAAGCCGCGCTCGATCGCGCCGTATTTCGCGATGGACGATTTCCGGCGGCTGGAGGATCAGGATTATTTCTACCTGCCGCGCCGGCTGCCCGCCACCGCGCAATACGTGGCCGGCAGCGAGATGTACGTGTCGTTCCTCGACGAGCATTTCGACCTCGGCCAACTGACCGACGAGGTGGTGGGTGGCCGCGCGCTGTGCACCAACCGCCGGCTGCCGGAGCGGCTGATGTCGGGCAGCCCGCTGCATCTGGAAGACGCGGGGCCGGCCAACCGCATCCTCGCCCTGACCAAGCCCACGCCGCACCACACGCCGCCGCAGATCGGCAACCGCCCGTGGTCGCTGATCTCGCAACTGTCGCTGAACCACCTGTCGCTCGACGGCGGCCCGGTGGCGCTGGCCGCGCTCAAGGACATCCTGCGCCTGCACGTCGGCACCCAACGCGAGAGCGGCTGGGCGCAGATCGACGCGATCCAGGCGCTGCGCAGCCGCAGCATCATGCGCCATGTGGGGCGTGACGGCTGGCGCGGCTTCGTGCGCGGCGTCGAATTGACCGTGACGATGGACCCGAGCGATATCGGCGCGGCCAGCACGGTGCTGTTCTGTTCGGTGCTGCGCCATTTCCTGCGCGGCTATGCCAGCGTCAATCATCTGGTGGAAGTCGCGCTCGAAACGCGCAATCTCAAGGGGAGCCACAAGCCATGGCAGCCATCGGCCGGCACCGCTATCGCACTGTAAGGGACTACCTGTTCCAGCAGTACGGCGACTTCGACGTGTTCCAGTTGATGCGCCTGCTGCTCTCGGACACCGACCCGGCGCTGCCGATCGGGCAGCGGCTGCGTTTTCGCGCGGATCTCTCGGCGGCATTCCCGGCGCGCGAGTTCACGCGCATTTCGCTGCTGCCCGGCGAACCGGACGACGCCGAGCTTGATGCCGAGCTCGATGCCGCTGCACCGGCCGGGCGCCGCGCGCGCCGGATTCGCGGCGTCGACATCCGCACCGCGAATTTCTGCATCGCCAGCGTGACCGGCCCGCTGCCGGAATCGTTCACCGAATGGGTGCGGGAGCTGGCCTCCGAGCGCGCCACGGCGATGGCGGACTTCCTCGACATGTTCAACCAGCGCGCCAACGTGCTGCGCTATCAGGTCAAGCAGGCGCTCACGCCGGGGCTGAACGACCGTCCGCCCGGCGAAACCGAGATCGCCGGCTGCCTGGCCGCGCTGTCGGGCCTTGCCGACCCCCGGCTGGCCGCGCGCGTGCCGCTGCCGCAGCGCGCCTGGCTCGGCATCGCCGGGCTGCTGGCGAACCGCCGCCGCCCCGCCTCGACGCTGGTGGACGTGCTGGGCGCGGCGCTCGACGCGCAGGTCAGCGTGACCGAGAACGTCGGCGCCTGGCACGAACTCGACGTGCGCGACCGTTGCGTGCTCGGCGTGCGCAACCATCAGCTCGGCCGCACGCTGGTGGTGGGCCGCCGCGTGTGGGACCAGCAGGCGCGGCTGCGCATCGAGATCGGCGTGGTGGATTACGACGCGCTGCAACGCCTGCTGCCGCCGCCCGACGGCTCGGACCCGACCGAACCGGCCGATCCGCCCGACAGCCTTGGCCGCTGGGCGGCGTCGGCCGCCACCGCCCGGCCCGCGGGCGCCTCGTCGAACTACGCGATGCTGTGCGGCCTCGTGAAGCTGCTGGTGGATCGCCTGGCCGACTGCGAGATCGTGCTGCACGTGCGCGAGGCCAGCGTGCCGGGCGTGCCGCTGCCGCAACCGGCGCGCGGCACCGACACCACCTCGATGCGGCTCGGCCAAAGCGCCTGGCTGGCCGGCAAGCCCGCGCATCCGCACGCGAGCCGCCCGGTGCGCTTTCTGATTCGCACCAATCACGCCGTGGAGGCCGCATGAACGAGATTCTTGGCGTCGACGCCACACGCGCGTTCTCCGTGCAGCGGCTCGGTGCGCCCGAGCCGCGCGTGTTCCTGCACTGCGCCGTGTTCGTCAATCGCAACACCGTGCTCGGCGCGGAAACCTTCCGGCTGGAAAGCTTCCAGGGCCAGGAGCAGGTGTCGGAGCCGTTCGAATTCCAGCTCGAACTGAGCGGCAATTCGAGCGGCGCGGCGTCGGGCCGGCTGCGCTTCGACGAACTGGTGGGCCGCGCGATCACGGTCGGCATCGCCAAGCCGGTGGGCGACGCCGCGTCGAGCGAGGGCGCGTTTCAGGCCGCGCTCGATGGCGACAGCGTGGCCGCCGAACAGTTTTCGCTGTTCAACGGCATCGTGACGAGCTTCGCGGCCGGCCATCGCGGCAACTACAGCATCGGCATGAAGCCGGCGCTGCACCGGCTCGGCCTGACCAACCACTACCGTGTGTTCAATCGCCGCACCGTGCGCGAGATGATCGAGCTGCTGCTGGACGCGCACCACATCGCCTACGCGCCGATCGCGGTCACGCTCGACAACCTGGCCACGATCCGCCGCCAGGACTGGATGCAGGCCGGCGAGACCGATCTCGAATTCCTCAAGCGCCTGATGGGCAAGGCCTTGATGCACTACTACTTCGTGCACGGCGCCACCGGCCACCGCGTGGTGTTCTCGAACCTGCCGCAATACCCGGAGGTTGCGCCCGGCCAGCCGCCGCTGCGCTACACGTACACCGAGACGAGCGCGCTCGGCATGGAGCAGGACGATCTGGTCACCGAATTCAGCATGAAGCAGACGCTCGCCAGCACCGGCGTGCATGGCGTGCTGACCCAGCAGGACGGCGCGTGGCTGACCAACCGCGTGGTGCAGTTCAATTCGTTCAGCGCCGACGAACATCACGATGCCGATCCGCTGCCGTTCAACCTCTACAAGAGCTATCAGTACGGCGGCGGCAAGGAGGAGGCGCGCATCCTCTCGCGCAGCACGCAAAGCTCGCTGGAAAGCAGCCGCCGCGAGTTGAGCGGCGCGAGCCGTTGCTCGGCGTTTCGGGTGGGCCATCGCTTCCGCCTGCGCGCGGCCGGCGATGGCGAAACGCCCGAGGCGACGTTCCTCGATGGCGCGTTCGTGCTGACCTCGGTGTCGCATCAGGCCAGCATGGACGGCGGCTACCAGAACCATTTCCAGGCCGGCGACGCGGCGTTCCTGATCACGCCCTACTCGATCCAGTCCACCCAGCAGGGCGCGGTGCTGGCCGAGGTGGTGTCGGGCACCAGCGCGCCGGCCCAGCCGCCGATCGATTTCGGCGCGGCGTCGTCGTTCGCCACCGCGCAGGCCAGCTTCGTCGACACCCTTAACCCCGGCTCGTTTCCGCAGATCGGCGTGCACGTGCGCTTCTCGACCGCCGCCAAGGACGACCCGCCGGTGTGGATCAAATTGTCCGCGTCGATGCAGACCGCGCCCACCATCGGCGCGATCGTGGTGGTGTCGCGCGCGCAGGACGAATCGGAGCTGCCCGAGATCCAGAACGTGATCCAGTCGAACGGCAGCACGCTGGTAGTGCCGTCGGGCTGGCTGTCGAACACCCATGTGGGCAGCCAGTATTCGACCAACTACGGCGACAACCAGACCATCAACTACGGCCGCTTGTCCGCGCCGGACCTGGGCCAGGCCACGCGGATCGTCTCCAGCGCCTATGCGAGCGGCCATTTCGGCAACGCCAGCTTCTCGCAGGGCGCGGGCTACAGCTTCAGTTGCGCCGACCCGTCGGCGCCCGGCGCGCGTTCGAACCCGGCCGAGCTGTATGGCGGCGGGCAGCCCGAGGGCGACATCCTCAGCGCCACCGAGGCGATCGGCTCGACCTACAGCCGCACCAGCGGCACGCGCAGCTACAGCCACTCGGTGTTCGGCACCTCGATCAGCGACAGCACGGTCGGCGACGAGCAATCGACGCGCGCCGTCGGCGACAGCAGCGCGGTATCGATCGTCGGCAGCTCGGTCAGCCTCTCGACCACCGGTATCAGCATGAACACCAACATCACCGGCTCGGTGATCGACAGCACCATGGTGGGCAGCACGGTGCGCACGACGATCAGCGGCGACACCCTCGAAACCAGCCTGTCGGGCGACACGGTGCGCAACACGGTTTCGGGCGACCTGATCGAGGACAGCGTGAGCGGCAACGTGATGCGCAACACCACCTCGGGCAACGTGATGGAGGTGTCGCTGACCGGCAACGTCACCCGCAACACCACCACCGGCAACGTCTTCGAAACCTCGCTCACCGGCAACACCACGCGCACCGAGACCACCGGCCTCACCGTGGTCGATCACGTGAACTGCGGCGAAACCGTCACCAAGATCAACGGCGTGGTGCAGCAAAGCGAGACCAGCGGCGCGTCCACCACCACCGCCACCCACGGCGACACCACCCGCATCGAGACCAGCGGCGCGACCTCGAACATCGTCACGATGGCGGCGATCACCGTGGTGGAGACGGCCGGCCCCGGCGCGCGCGTGTCGAACAACGATGAAACGCCCCACGTCGACAACATCGTGACGCGGATCCACATGATCGAAGCCACGCTGATCTTCATGTGAGCGCCGCCCGATGAAAATCGTCAAACCCCAGTCGCTCGGCCTGTTCTTCAAGCCGTACACGTTCGAGGGCCGGCACTACCTGTCGGTGGCCGCGCTCGGCTTCTTTCCGCTCGGCGCGCCCTGCGAGCGCTATTTGGCCGAAAGCACCCAGTGGCCGCACGTGGCCGCGAGCCTGCCGGCCGGCCAGCCGCTCGACGAGGCGATGCCGCGCCCCGGCGCCGAGGTGCTGCTGCTCGGCGCCGCCCATGCGCCCGGCCAGCAGGCGTGCGCGAGCCTCACCGTGCAACTGCGGCTGGATGCCGCCGACGGCCGGCCGCTGATCAGCAAGTGCCTGGCGGTCTGCGGCGAGCGCGAATGGCGCGCCGATGCGTTGCGGGCGCGCCAGGTCGGCCGCGCCAAGCCGTTCCTGACGATGCCGCTGACGTACGCGCGGGCATTCGGCGGCCCGCGCAATCCGGTCAATCCGGCCGGATGCGGCACCCGCGAGGCGCGCTTCGGCACCGGCAGCGGCGCGATGCCGAACGTGGCCTACCCGGCCGGCGAGGTGGACGCCGCCTGGCGCGCCGGCGTGCCGGCCGGGTTCGGCCCGATTCCGATCGGCAACGCCGCGCGGCGCGACCGGTTCGGCCGCTACGGGCGCGGCTGGAGCGCGCCGGCCGAGCCCGGCTTCGCGCCGGACCTCGATTGGCACGTGTTCAACATGGCGCCGCCCGATCAGTGGCTCGACGCGCCGCTCGCGGGCGGCGAGCGCTACACGCTGCGCAACCTGCATCCGCGCCATGCCGAACTGACCGGCGAGGTGCCGGCCTTCGCCGCGCGCGCCTTCGTGCTCGGTGCGGGCGAAGCGCCGGCGCAGGCCCGCGAGGTGGCGATGAAGCTCGACACGCTGTGGCTGGTGCCCGATCACGATCTGGGCGTGTCGATCCATCACGGCACGATCGAGATCGCCGACAGCGACGGGCAGGACGTGGCCGTGCTGATGGCCGCCTACGAGCATGCGGGCGAGCCCAAGCCGCGCTCGCACTACGACGCGGTGATGGCGCTGCGTCTCGATCCGGTGCTGGGCCGCCAGCACGTATTCAACGACAGCCAGCTCGCGCCCGAGCGCTCGGCCGAGGCGCTGGCGCGCCGCGCCGCGCGGCAGCACGAGGCGGAACAGGCGGCGCTCGCGCGCAGCCAGCAGCGGCTCGACCTGCTCGATGCGCAGTATTGGGCGCGGCGCGGCACGCCGCCGCCGGCCGATCACGTGCCGGCGCGCGCCACGCTGCCGGCGCTCGGCCTGATGACCTCGCAAACAGTCGCCGAAGGCGATTTCGATCTGTCCGAGATCGTCACCAAGGCCAAGGCATTGGCCGACGACGCCGAACGACGCGGCAAGGCCGCGCTCGCCAGCGTGCCCGCCGCCGTGCCGGCGCCGGTCGATCCGGCCGCCCTGCTCGACGCCGCGTTCGAGCGCGCGGCCCGGCCGGCCCATGACCTGCTGCCGCCCGCCGTGGCCGGCCGCGATCCGCAGGTCGAATCGATGCTCGCGCAATGGCCGCCGCTGCCCGCCGATGCAAGCGAGCAGCAACGCAGCCGCGATGCGGCCTCGCGCGAGGCCATCGCCAAGTTGCCGGCGTTGAAGCGCCAGTCGCGCCGCGCCGCGCCGAAGCTGGCCCAGGCCGCGCTGCCGTATCCGCCCGAGGTGGCGGCGCAGCTCGGCGCGCGCGTGCGTCAATGGCATGCGGCCGGCGTGCTGCTGGCCGGGCGCGATCTGGCCGGCGCGGATTTGCGCGGCGCCGATTTCTCGGGCGCGGACCTGCGCGAGACGATGTTCGACGGCGCGGACCTGCGCGGCGCGTGTTTCGCGGGCGCGAACCTGCAAGGCGCGGTGCTGCTCGGCGCGCGGCTCGACGGGGCCGACTTCGGTGGTGCGAACCTGCAAGGCGCGAACCTGTGCGAAAGCCGGGGCGACGACGTGGTGTTCGACGGCGCGGACCTGACCCGCGCCCAGGCGATCGACGCGCAATGGCCGCATGCCAGCCTGCGCGGCGCATGCCTGCGCCGCCTGCTCGCGATTCGTCTCGCCTGCCCGTACGCGGTGTTCGACGGCGCCGACGCGAGCAAGGCCACGCTGTTCGATCTCGACGCCGACGACAGCCGCTGGCACGCCGCCACGCTGGACAAGACGGTGTTCCTGCGCGCCCGGCTCGCGCGCGCCGATTTCGGCGGCGCCAAGCTGCTCAAATCGGTGTTCACGATGTCGGACCTGCAGGCGAGCCGCTGGCACGAGGCCGTGCTCGACGGCGTGCAGGCAGGCGGCGCGACGGTCTGGCGCGACGCGGTGCTGGCCGGCGTCACGGCGAGGCAATGCGGCTTCAACGGCGCGGATTTCGGCCGCGCCGACCTCAGCGGCGCGCGCCTGCTGCGTTGCGATCTCGGCCGCAGCGACCTGCGCGGGGCGCGGCTCGACGGTGGCCTGTTCGCGCGCTGCGGCCTGTATCGCACCGACCTGCGCGACAGCGACGCGGCCGCGGCCGAGTTCTATCGCTGCCTGTGCCGCAAGACCGATTTTTCCGGCGCGCGCCTGGTGGATACCGCCTTCCTGCAATGCGAACGCAGCGGCGCGATTCCGCCCGAAGGCGCGCTCGCCGCCACCGGGAGCCCGGCATGAGCACCCTGCACCAAGCCGTGCCCGCCTCGCAGAGCGCCGCGCCGTGGGACGAGATCGCGCTCGCGATCCGGCTCGACCAGCCGATCCGCGCGCACGATCTGCGCGGTCTCGACGCGCGCCACCGTGCGCTGGCCGGCGCGATCTTCAACCAGACGGACCTGGCCGGCGCCTCGTTCGCCGGGGCCGACCTGGCGCGCGTGCGCTTCATCGATTGCGATTTGCGGGGCGCCGATTTCGGCAACGCCGATCTCGATCACGCGAGCTTCGTCAAATGCGACCTGTCGCAAGCCCGGCTCGCGGCGCGCAACCTGCGCCACGTCAGCTGGATCGATTGCAATTTGACTGCCAGCCATTGGGAGCATGCGCAGGTGCAGGCCTGCACGATCGTCAACGGCACGCTTGACCAGGCCCGCCTGGATGGCAGCGCGCTGACGCGCTGCACGCTGCTGAACAGCCGCTTCGATCGCACCAGCGTGGCCGGCGCGACGCTGCGGCAATGCGTGATCAGCCCGGCCGACTGGCGCACCGTGAACCTGGCCGGCCTGCAGGCCGAGGGCACGATCTTCTCGAACGCGAATTTCGAAGGCCAACTGATGAGCGGGCTGCGCCTGCCGCGGTGCTCGATGCAGGACGCCGAACTCGGTCATGCCGACCTGGCCGGCGCCGACCTGAGCCACGTGAACCTGTACCGCGCACGGCTCGCGCACGCCAACCTCAGCAATGCGGTGGCGCCGCACGCGCTGCTGCTCGAAGCCGTGCTGACCGACACCAGCCTGGCCGACGCGCAGCTCGACGGCGCGATCTTCCAGAAAGCGCGCCTGCACGGCTGCCGGCTCGACGGCGCGCGGCTGCGCGCCAGCATCTGGAACCGCAGCCATCACGACAACGTGTCGTTCCGGCGCGCCGACCTGAGCCACGCGCGCTTCGAACAGGTGGAGGGCGATCACGTCGATTTCGGCGACGCCACGCTCGACCACGCCCAATTCCACAACGCGTCGCTGTGCGAGACGAACTTTCGCGGCGCCAGCCAGCACCGCGTCGGCCGCACCGACCCCGCCCGCCTCGCCGCCGAGGCCCGCACGCTCGCCCTGGAGAACGAATGATGGCTACCGCCAAGACCGGCAACAAGCTGCCGCCGCCCCTGCCGCTGCACCTCGTCGAGGCCCGCATCATCGTGGCGCTCGACCAGCACGCCTTCCTGCTCGACGACGGGCGCGCCGCGCACCAGGCCCTGAGCTGCCTGATCCGGCCCGAGGTGGGCGATCACGTGCTGGTGGCCACCTGCCGCAATGCGGCCAGCTACGTGCTGCACATCCTGCATCGCAGCGAGCCGCACCTGGTGCAATTGAGCGTGCCGGGCGCACGCGAGCTGCGCATCGAGCAGCCGCGCATCAGCCTCGGCGCCAGCGACGCGATCACCGTGCAGGCGCTGACCGACGTGGAGATCAGCGCCGCCACCGGCGCCCTGAGCCTGAACGCGCGCAACCTGTTCACCACCGTGCAGGAAAGCCTGGTGCAGAGCGTCGGGCAGTTCGTCGGTCGCGCCGGCCATTACCTGCTCGAAGTCAGCCGGGTGCTGCGCCTGCATGGCCAGCAGGCCGTCGTCACGGCCGACGAGGACGTCAAGGTCGACGGCGAACGCATCAGCATGGGCTGACGCCGCGCTGCCTCGCCGTTGCCCCGCCACCGCCTCGTTACCGCACCGCTCGCCACCGAAACCGGAGATCCGCCCGCCATGTTCGCCACCAACAGCGTCGCCGCCATGTCGATGTTCACCGTGCCCGACGTCTGCAAGACGCCGGCCCTGGTGCCCGTTCCGCTGCCGTATCCGAACATGGCGATGTCGGCCAGCCATATTCCGTCGGTGTTCAACGTGATGTTCGGCGAGGGGCTGGCCGAGAACCTGATGACCGAAGGCACGATCAGCATGGGCGACGAGCCGGGCGTGCTCGGCGGCGTGGTCTCGGGCATCTTCATGGGGCCGGACACCTACCTGACGGGCAGCCTGAAGGTGATCGTCGGCACCGCGTTCGCCACCCGCATGACCTCGCTGGTCGGCATGAACGGCCTGCCGTTCAACACCATGGGCATGTCGCTGGTGCCGGCGCAGTTCAAAGTGCTGCTGCTGGGATGAGCATGCGCACCGCATCCGCCCCGCCGGCGTGGTTACGCCGCCTGTCGCTCGCCGCGCCGTGCGCCCTGCTCGCCGCCTGCAGCTGGTTCGGCCCGAAGACGGCCGCCGTCTCGCAGATCAAGGTGGTGGCCGAGATCAGCGCGAACCAGAACGCCGCCACCCAGCTCGACGTGGTGTTCGTGTACGACAGCAACGTGCTCGCGCTGCTGCCGGCCACCGGCCCCGACTGGTTCCAGAAAAAGGACGCGCTGCTGGCCGGCCTCGCCACCGCGATCGACGTGGTGAGCCTGCAGGTGCCGCCCGCCACGCTGGCCACCGCCAGCCTGCCGAAGCGTCATGGCAAGGCGATCGCCGTCTACAGCTACGCGAACTACCTGAGCGCGGCCGGCCAGCCGAAGGGCAACATCACGCCGTACAAGAACGTGACGATCTGGCTCACGCCGACCGCCGTCACCTATCAATCGCAGTGAGGCCCGCTCGCGATGCGTTTTCCGGAATGAACAGGCCATGACACTCACCGCCCCGCTCCCCGATGCCGTCCAGTGGTCGGAAGGCATGATGCTTTCGCCGCAGCATCTGCAACAGAACGACCGCTATTGGCAGGCGCATCTGCGCCATCGCCTGCAAACCGTGACGCCGTTCTACTGGGGCGTGCTGACGCTGCGCTTCGAACTGGTGAAGGAAATCCTCAGCATCAGCGAGCTCGAATGCCTGCTGCCCGACGGGCTGCTGGTGGGCTTTCCCGGCGCGCTGCCCTACACGCCGCCCGGCAACATCGAGATCGACGTGGGCGCGGCGTGCCGCAGCGGCGAGCCGCCCGTCAAGGTGTGGTGCTGCGTGAACCCGCGCGGCGCGCACGCGGCCGTGCAGGACAGCCAGGAACGCCGCTACAACTCGGTGCTCGACGAATCGAACCTCGACGAAAACACCGGCGAGCAGGCCGTGCAACTGCCGCGCCTGCAGGTGCGCTTCCATCTGCACCTGGGCACCAGTTCGCCGTCGACCCAGACCGCCGTGCCGCTGCTCGAAATCTCGCGGGCCGACAACCAGCAGTTGCGCATCACGCCCTACCATCCGCCGATGCTGAACATCGCGGTGGCCGACAGCCTCGGCGAAACCAACCTGTGGCGCGGCCTGCACGAACTGCACGATCAACTGTGGGACAAGGTCGTGCAGTTGGGCGAGCACGGCAAGCTCGATGCGCGCGAGGACACGCTGAGCGTGGAGCAGCGCCAGCATCTCGATGCGGCGCGGCGCATCGGCGCGTGCCTGCCGCCGTTCTCCACGCTGCTGGCCGCCAGCACCCACCCGAGCCAGCTTTACCAGGCGCTCGCGCACCTGGTGGGCGCGGCGGCCGGGATCGGCGCCGACCCCACGCCGCTGCTGATGAAGCCGTATCAGCACGACGATTGCGCGCCGCAGTTCCGGCAGGCGATCGAGTTCGTGCAGGCGCGCATCGACACGCTCGACACGCGCTACGAACAGCTCGATTTCAAGCGCGTCGAATCGTATTCGCCGACCCAGCCCGACCTGTGCTTCGAGCGGCGGCTGCCGCCGGGCATGGGCGACGAATTGATCGTCGAACTCGAGCCGCGCGACGGGCAAACCGCCACGCAACTGCTCGGCTGGCTCGACGAGGCCCTGATCGCCGACGCCGCCGTGCAGCCGAAGCTGCGCCGCGCGCGGGTGGCCGGCGCGCTGGTGCGCGCGTTGAGCGCGCAGGAGATCGAGCGCGAGAAGCTGCGCCCGCATGCGCTGCTGTTCGCGATCCGCAACCAGCCGCTCGCGCTCGACGACCAGGGTGCGCTGCACGCGTTCGGCGACGCGTCGCTGTTGCAGATCGTCGGCCGCAAGAACGATGCGCGGCCCAACGCGATCGTGCTCTATCGCAACAAGCTCGCCACCGGCGCGCCGGCCCAGCCCGCTCCCGCAGGAGATCGCCATGCATGACGCGCCCGCCTGGCCGCAACCGCGCACCGGCAGCTACGTGCTGGTGGCGCGCTTCGCCGATTTCTACCAGGAC
>NZ_BAAILN010000092.1:34988-85316 GCF_054589155.1 Burkholderia sp. 3C | reverse complement strand
GCGCTCAGGCGCGCCCAGGCCGAGGGTCGCATGGCCGCCCATCTGGCCGGCGACGGCGGCGCGCTGCCCACCACCGGCGCCGAGTTCGCGGCGCGCGCCGCCGCCCGGCTGCGCGCGCTGCTGCAACAGCAGGCCCGCCGCTGCACCGAAACACCCGGCACCGAAGACAGCCGGCTCGAACAGCAGGCGCTCTATCTGATGACCGCGCTGGCCGACGAGATCCTGATCTTCGAACTCGATTGGGCCGGCCACGACGCCTGGCTCGACGTGCTGCTCGAACAGTCGATGTTCGGCACCGGCAACGCCGGCTCGCGCTTCTTTGCGATGGCCGAGGCGCTGGTCGAGGCGAGCCTGCCCACGCCGCGCCACGTCGATCTGGCGGCGGTGTTCCTGCTGGCGATGGAACTCGGCTTTCGCGGCCGCTACCGCGCGCGTCAGGCGCAGCCGCACCTCGACCGGATTCGCGAGCGCCTGTTCCAGCGGGTCAGCGCCGCCGGCGCGAGCCCCGACGACGACGGCCCCGCGTTCGCCCAGGCCTATGCCTACCCGCTCACCGGCAACCGCGACGAACGGCTCGCGCCGGTGTCGCCGTGGCGCAACCTCGGGCTGTACGGGCTGGCCGCCTTCCTGGTGCTCGGCGTGGTGACGTGGCTCGTGCTGATGCACCCGTTCGAACGATTCCTGAATTCCTGATCACCCGATGGCCCGCGTGGCCGAGGCCGGAGCGCTTCCGTGAACGTATTGCAACCTCTCACCGCCTGGCTCAAGGCGCAGACCGGCTGGACGCTCGACCCGCACGCGCTGCAGCTCGTGCTGACCGGCGCGGCGGCGCTGGCCGTGCTCGCCGTGGCGGCGAAGCTGGCCGCCACGCTGTGGGTCAAGCTCAAGCCGCTGCTGAAGGCGCCGGCCGTGCCCGCGCTGTGCGGCTGCGAGCCGGCCGCCGCCACGCGCAAGCCGGGCTGGATCGCGCGCGCCTCGCTCGCCATCGATTACCTGCACACCCGCCGCGAGTGGCGCTACGGCACGCCCTGGCTGCTGATGCTGGGCCAGGCCGGCGCGGGCAAGACCAGCCTGCTCGAATCGATCGGCCCGGCGCACACGCAAGCGCTCAGCGAGCATCAGCGCACGCTCGCGGTGGACGGCGCCACCTGGTATTCGCTCGACCGCGGGCTGGTGCTCGACCCGGACGGCAGCCTGCCCGAAGCGGCCGCGCGCGCCGCGCTCGACGGCAACGCGGCCGACGAACCGGCCGCGCGCCGCTGGCGCAAGACGCTCGACCAGCTCGACGCGTTGCGCCCCGAGCGCGCGCTCGACGGCATCGTGTTGACCGTGTCCGCCGCCACGCTGCTTGGGGGCGGCCCCGCGCGCACGCTGGCGGTGGCGCAGAACACGCGTCAGCAGTTGCGCACGCTGGAGGAGCGGCTCGAATTCGCGCTGCCGGTGTACGTGATCGTGACCGCCTGCGATGCGCTCGACGGCTTCGCCGCGTTCTGGCGCTCGCAAACGCCGCAGCGGCGCGACGAGATGGTGGGCTGGTCCGCGCCGAGCCAGGCCTTCGAGACGCCGCCCACGCAATGGGCCGAGCCGATCTTCGCCGAGATCGACAGCCAGTTGCGCGCCTTGCAGGTGGAGGCCGCCGCGCACTGCGAGCGAATCGCCGCGCACGACGCCGACGCGCTGTTCCTGTATCCGAGCCGGTTCGCGCAGTTGAGCACGCCGTTCCAGCAGTGGCTGTCGGTGGTGTTCCAGGTGTCGGCGTGGCAGACCGGCTTCTTCCTGCGCGGCGTGTATTTCACCGGCGCGATCGCGGCCGACGGCGAGCGCGTGGCCCCGCTCGACGACACGCGGCGCGACGTGGCGTTCGTGCACGGCCCCTTGCTCGACAAGGCGCTCGCGGAGCGCCATCTGGCGCGGCCCACCCGGGCCGGCGTGTGGTCGCGCAACCAGTTGATCCGCCGCGTGCAATGGGGCTGCGTGGCGGGCTTCTCGCTGCTGTTGCTGGCGTTCGTGGTGCGCGCCTGGCAGCTCGACGACCAGATCGGCCGCGTGACCGACGCGCTGCGCCGCCTGCAGACGCTGCAAGCCGCGGCGCCCGCGGCGGGCTGCGTGGCGCAGGCGCCCGTCTATCAGTTGATCGACGACGTCGCGCGCATCGATGCCGATGCGCATAGCTGGCTGCTGCCGATGTCGCTGATCGATTCGCGCCTGTCGAGCCAGAGCGCGCGGCGGGTGGCCGACGACGCGTTCCGCAGCGTGATCCTGCCCGGCCTGGCGTGCCGGATGTCGACGCAGGCCTACGCGCTCGGTGCCGACGCCAATCGCGGCATCGACGCGCGGCTCGACTACAGCGGAGCCGCCGCGCAACTGCGCGGCTTCGTGCAGCAGGCCGACCGCTACGAACGCAATGCGAGCCGCTTCCAGCGCCTGCTCGGCAAATCGCCGTATGCCAAGGAGCGCACGCCGCTGCCCGGCTTTCTCGAACTGGTGGAGTACGCCTACGGCGCACCGCTCTCGCCGTATCTGCGCACCCGGCCCGGCCTGCTGCCGGCCGTGCTCGCGAGCCTGAACGCGGCCGATTTCCCCGGCAGCTACGGCACGCCGCCGCAACTGAAGCAGAACGTCAGCGACCATATCGTCGCGCTGGCCGCGCAGACGCGCGACCTGACCCAGGCCGAACTGCAATCGGGCGTGACGCTGCTGGGGCAGTTGCAGGCGCGCACGCTGCCGATCCTCGCGCACGTCAAACAGTTCACGCACTGGCTGAACTGGATTCGCACCGACTGGCTCGGCTCCAGCGCCACGCGCAACCCGATCCTCGCGGCGCAGGCGCAACTGGCCGCCAGCCTGCGCCCGCTGATCGACGACGACGGCTACCCGGCCAGCGTGCTCGCGCAAGCCACCGCTCAGTTCGATGCCGCCGGCCAGTATCCGCTCGCGATGCAGACGCTGAACGCGATGTCGCTGCCCGGCTACGGCCCGCTGTTCGTCACCACCAACGGCGCCGCCGCGCTGAACCCCGCGATGCAGAACGAGCTGACGGGGCTCGACGCGCTCGGCAGCCTCGGCTACATGGCGATCGACCCGGTCGCGCCGTTCGCCTGCGCCAACAACGACATGGCGAACTGGAGCCAGGGCCTGCTCAAGGATGCGAACCAGTATCCGGCCGACTATCAGACATTCATCGCCCAGCCGATGCTCAAGGGCGCGCAGCCCGATGCGCTGTATCGCCAACTGGCCCGCTACCAGCTCGAACTGGCGATGAACAACAGCCTGCAACTGGCCCAGGCCGCCGCCAACCTCGCGCCGGGCAACCCCGACGGCACCACGGCCGACGCGCAGCAAAGCGCCGACAGCGGCAATTTCGCCAACCTCTCGCCGCTGCTGCTCGGCGTGGAAAAGCAGTTCCGCACGCTCGGCATGGCCGGCAGCGCCACCCAGATCACGCAGTGCGCGCATCAGTTCGCCAACAGCCAGCTCGGCCGCATCGCGCAACTGGCCGACCAGAGCCAGCTTTATCAGCCGGCGTTCCAGCCGGCTTCGTCCGATCCCGACGCCAGCTTCTTCGACCTCGGCAGCACGGCCGTGATCACCGACACGCTGTCGCGCCAGGTCAGCCGCGTGCAGGTGCTGGTGGGCTATGCGCAGCCGGTGCTGAACTATCTGGCGCAGGCCGAGCCGGGCGCCTCGAACGCCGGCGCCAACACCTCGAACGCGGCCTACTGGACCCACACCGCCAACGAACTGACGCGCTACACGCAGGGCAAGGACCCGAACTCGCAGCCGGCCGTGCTCGACACGCTGTTCATGAAGCTGTTGCCGTCGCTGCAGAACGGCAACTGCGGCGAGCAACTGGCCGGCTACGACGCGCCCACGCTCGGCAACGACCTGTTCTCGAGCCATCGCGGCCAGTTGATGCAAAGCGTGCAGATGCGCTGCAAGGGCGAGCGCTACGCGCAGGCGCAGAACGCGTGGCTGCCGGTGGCGAGCCGCTTCACTCGCGATCTGGCCGGCCGCTATCCGTTCGGCTCGCTCGATGCGGACGACGCGAGCTTGGCCGCCGTCAAGGGTTTCCTGGTCGACTACGAAGGCCGGCGCGCCGCGCTGCAGAAGCAGGTGGCGGGCCTCAAGGACCCCTACTGGAAAAACGTGCGCGCGTTCCTCGCCCAACTCGATCAGGTGGACGATTTCCTGGCGGGCAACCTGGTGGCCGCCGGCGACGGTTCGGCATCGTTGAGCCTGAACGTCAATTTCCGCGCGCTGCACGCGGGCGCGAACGGCAGCAACCAGATCGGCGAGATGAACCTGATGTCGGGCGCCAAGGGCATCACGTTCCCGAACGGCGGCGCGAGCCTCGACTGGCAGTTCGGCGAGCCGCTGGTGCTCGACCTGTCGTGGGCCGGCCTGTCGCTCTGGCGGCCGTCGCTGGCGGTCAGCGCGCCCGATCTTCAGGTGGACGGCAATACCGCCTCGTTCGCGGCGGCCGGCAACTGGGCGCTGCTGCGCCTGATCGAGCGGCATCGCCCGGTGGCCGACCCGGCTTCCGACCCGCGCGACCCGGCTCGCTCGCTGCTGCAATTCGACGTGCCGGTGCTCGATGCGAGCAAGCCGGGCAGCCCCGCGAGCGATACCGCTCACGTCTACATCGGGATTCGCATGTCCAACCCGGCGGCCGGCGCGGCGGCGCCTGCTTCGGCGCCTGCTTCGGCTTCGTCGGCAAGCCCGACGGCCAAGCCCGGCGCGCTGCTGAAGCTGCCGCCGGCCTTCCCGACCACCGCTCCTCAATGAATGGAAACCGACTCATGAACGATGCCCTCTATCTCGCCGCCGACACGCATTTCAAGGAACACCTGCATCTCGGCCTGGACGCGTTGCTCGCGCCGATCGACGCCCATGCGCCGTGCGGACGCCCCGCGCGCGAATCGCGCAGCTACGGCCAGATCGCCCAGGAACGTCGGCACGACGACCCCTCGCTGCCGATGGGCGCCTGGGAGCGCGACCTGAAGCGCGCCGACTGGCTCAAGGTCAGTCATCTGATCGTCCAGATGCTGGCGCTCCAGAGCAAGGATCT
Source organism: Burkholderia sp. 3C (assembly GCF_054589155.1). Taxonomy (NCBI): domain Bacteria; kingdom Pseudomonadati; phylum Pseudomonadota; class Betaproteobacteria; order Burkholderiales; family Burkholderiaceae; genus Burkholderia; species Burkholderia sp. 3C. The sequence continues at coordinate 80,248 of NZ_BAAILN010000092.1, read as the reverse complement.
GCAACTGCTCCAATGGCTGTTCGAGGCGCAGGTCAAGCATCACGGCATCGCCGGCATCGCGCCGGCCCTGACGCTCACGCGCGAGATGTGCACGCGTTTCTGGGATCCGATCCACCCGTTCCCCCATGGCGGCGACTACGAGCATCGCGCCAACATCCTGCGTTCGATCGCCGACAAGCATCTGGGCGTGCTGCGCCTCGCGCCGCTGATCCAGCACGCCGAGCGCAGCTATGGCTGGGCGGACTGGGAGCGTGCCCGCTACCACGCCCAGGTGCGCGTGTCGCGCGGGCGCCTCGACGCGGCACCCGAAGGGGCGACGCTGGACCAACTGCAAACCGCGCTGGCCGATACGCCGAGCGACGCGCTGGCCGCCACGCATGCGGAACTGGCGCGCGCGCTGGCCGCGCTGGCGTCGCTGGGCGCGAGCGTCGATCCGCTGTTCGGCGCCGAGGCGCCGAGCCTCGGCAAGCTGGCCGACCTGCTCGAACAGATGCGGGCGTTGTTCGTCGGCGAGCTGCACAAGCGCGGCATCGAGCCGCCCGGCTTCGCGCCGGCAACCGCAGCGCCCGCTGCGCAGGCGCAGGCGGCGTCCGAGGCCGGCGGGGAGCCGGACGCCGCGACCGATCCGGCCTCGGAGCCGGCCACGGACATCGCGTTCGCCGCGGCCCCCGGCTTGGCGGCCGACGTGCTGCGCGATCGCGCCGATGCCTACGCGCGTCTGGCCGAGATCGCCGCGTTCCTGATGCGCATCGAGCCGCACAGCCCGGCGCCGTACCTGGTGCGCACGGCCACCGAATGGGGCCGGCTCTCCACGCCGGAGCTGTATCGCGAGGTGTTCCTGCGCTTGGGCGGGCAGTTGAACATCTTCGAGATGCTGGGCATCGAGGCCCCGAACCCGGGCGCGGCGCAGTAACGCGCGTCGTCGATTCGAACCACGCCGGCGAGGCAGCCGGCTCCTGTCCCGTCATGTCATGTCCGGAGGATTGCGATGTTTCCGAAGAAGCCCGATTACACCTCGCGCGGCCGAAAGCTCGATGCGAAGGTGCCGGATAAACCCGCCAAGCGGGACAATCCGCTCGGTGCGCCCGTGGAGAGACGCCAGCGCGCCAACAGCCTGCGGCGGCTGCCGACGGAACATTTGATGGAGCTGGCGCACACGCATGACAGCGTCCACGTCAGACAAGGCGCCGAGCGGGAAATCGGGGTGCGCCACGACCTCGTCGCGGAAAGCAGTGCGCAGTTTTCCGGAGGGGGCCGGCCGAAAATGAATGCGCTTGGCCCGGTCGGCATGCGGGAAGTGACCGCGATGCGCTTCGCCTCGAGCATGGCGGAAGAGGCGCAGGACGAGGTGAATCGCGAGTACAAAAATCCCAGGGACATGAGCCAGGTGGGGCAGATCGGGGTGGCCAACGTCGGCGGCCATCTGGGCGTCGGGTTTTCAGGTACGCAGGACGGCATGGCGCACACCCGCGCCGTCGAGCAGCGCATGCTGGATCTGCAGAAGGACTACGGGGACAACGGCCTGGCCGCGCACTGGAGCGGGCGACTGGAAGGCGTTGCCGTCTCCGACGTGTTCGCGGACAAATCGGACCTCAACATCTGCGCCGCGAAGCGCGCCTCGCATGTGGCGAGCAGCGTCGCGAACGCCGCGAACGGGTCGCCCCTGTCGCCGATCCAGCCCGTGCATCGGCGCGATATTGCGCCGCCCGATTCGTTGATCGAAATGATGAGCCCCGCCACGAGCGGGCGCGGCAACCTGTTGAGCGATTTCAGCGCCGCGCAGAAGCGCCGTGGGTCCGCCGTGGCGCCGGATGTCGCGCTGTCGCCGGCGATCAGCGGCCGGCCGCGCAGCAAGAGCGTCGACAGCATGGCGAACTCCTGCGACATCTGCATGGGCGAGCACGATCACCATATGGAAAAGCGCTTCAACCACGGCAAATGAACGTCCCACATGCGCGGTGCCGGGCGCACCCCGCTTCATGAAACCAGGAGGTAAGCCATGCCTTATCGCTACGTCGACCACACGATGAACCCCACGCAGGTGAATCGGCAGGTCAGCTACGGGCCGACCGCCGACATCGCCCCGTTGGATCAGCAGCGCTTGCAGAATCATTACGGCACGCCGCAGGTGCTCGCGCGGGTCACGCAGTACAGCACGCGTCACGCCACCTACGTGGCGGCGGCACAGGCCGGCAACCGGCCGCTCACCATCCAGGAGGATCAGGCGCGCGTCACGGGCAGGCAGGCCACCCACGCCTCGATCAACCATGTGATCGCCTCGGGTACTGGGCAGAACCTGCTCAACGAAGGCACGCTGTCCTTCCAGACCGGCCAGGCACGCGTGAATCAGCATTGGAATGCCGCCATCGGGCCGATGGCGCCGGGGCGCTTGCAGGCGCGCATGAACGTGATGCACGGCATCGCCGAGCAGGCCGCGGCGGTGGGCCGGCAGCAGGGTTACTCGCGCGCGATCATCAACGAGCGCGGCAACGAACCGTTGAACAACACGGCCACCAACCGGCGCATCTACGGCAACGCGCAAGCCGGCCAGCGGCTGCAGGTGCAGCCGACCCGCGACATGGCGTTGCAGCACACGCTCACGGCGTTTCAGGGCGCGACGCCGAACGCCCGCGTGCGCGCCTATCGCGACGTGCTGCGCATGACGTTCGACTCCCCCGGCAACCTGCGGGTGGGCGACGAGTACGGCAACAACCTGGCCCGTACCGGTATCGACATCCCGCTGCGGGCCGACGGCCTGACGCCGACGGCGCATGGCCAACGGCTGCTGAACGCCCACGCGACCTATGCGCCGCCCCGGCTGCACGCGCCGAATCGCACGTTTACGATCGACCAGAACAACGTGCGCGTATCGAGCAGCATGGAGGAGCCGAACCCGGGGGTGCGGAACGGCAAGCGCCCGGCCACCTATCAGTTGTCCGCGCCGCCGACCACCAAGAAACCGAAGCTGAATCCTCCGAGCGCACCGTCGGGCGGCATTCCGACCATGAAAACGGGTGGTTTCACGTTCGCCCCGTCGCCCTTTTCGGCGTTCGGCCAATCGACGTCGCCGGTCACGGCCCGCCCGATCTTCCGCGTGAAGGGGCCGCGCAAGATCACGTCGATCTGATCCCGTCGCCGCCACCGGACGCAAGGCCCCTCCACCATGCAACTTGCCCCCGCCTCCGACGCCCGGCCCGCGTCGCCCGCGAACGATGCATCGCCGGCCGACGCCACGCCGCTCGCGCGCCTGCTCGGCGATCTCACGCACGCGGACTGGCCTGCCGACGCACTGGCGGCTCACCTGCCCGGCGTGCTCGATCACGCCGACGCGCTGGCCCCGGCGAGCCGGCTGGATTGGCTGATCGGCTTGCGCCAGGCCTGGCAACGTGCTCCCGAGGCGTTCCCGCCGGCCGCGCGCCGCGACCTGCTCGATCTGGCCGCCGCTTGGGGCTGCTGGCCGCTCGCGATCGAGGTCGGCCAGGCCTTGTTGTGCGTGCAACGTCACGACGCCGCCGTGCTCGACCGGCTCCGCGATGCCTATCACCAGATGGGCGAACCCGACGCCGCGTTCGACGCGAGCGTGGCGCTGCAACTGGCCTGCCCCGCGCAGCTGGCCCATGCGGCCCGCCACCGCGAGCTGGTGGCATGGCGCGACTGGCGTGCCGGCACGCTGCCGGCCAGCGAACCCGCGCACGCAGGCGACGTGCTGCGGCTCGAACCGCTCGGCCATCATCATCGCGACGATTTCGGCTGGCAGTACGACGATCCCGACATCGCCGAGCTATGCAGCCTGCCGCATTTCGAGAGCCGCGCGGCGTGGCACGACTGGCTCGACGGGCTGCACCGCTTCGGCGACAACCCCTGCGCGGTGCTGCATCGTCATTGGGGCTTGATCGGCTTCGTCGGGTTGTCGCTGCAGCGCGGCGTGGGGTGCCTCTATTACTGGATCGGACGCGACTTCCAGGGGCACGGCTTTGGCACGCACGCGGCTTCGATGTTGCTGGCCGCCGCACATCGGCATGCCGGCATGGCGGTGTGTTACGCGAAGGTCTATGCGTACAACCTGCCGTCGCGCAGGACGCTGGAACGGATGGGGTTCGGCGACACCGGCATTCGCGGCGCGGCGCCGTACGACGATCAATGGTTTTACCGGGTCGGGCCGCACGCGGACGCGGGGCGCGTGGCCGACGAGCTGCACACGCTGCTCGACGATCTCGATTCGGAAGTGCGCGCGGCGATACCGTTGCGGGGCTGAAGCCGGCACCCTGACGGCTCGGCTGTCGCTCAGGTTGCTCGACGATCTCGATTCGGAGGTGCACGCGGCGATACCGTTGCGGGGCTGAAGCCGCTGCCCGCCCCGCTCGTGTGTCGCTCAGGTGTTGTCGTCTCGCGCGCCGGACAGGTTCGGCACCTCGAGCGGATGCGCGCCGGTGCCCGCCGGATCGGCCTTGCGGGAGGCAGGCAGTGCCGATTCCCCACCGCCACCGCCGTTGAGACGATCCTGCACGGCGCGCGGCAGGTGATGCGACAGGATGGTTTGCGTGCGACGCGGCAACGCGAGTTCGATCGAGGCCGGCGGCGCCTGGCGCGGCGAGCGGCCCGCGCCACCTGCCGCGGCGATGGTGGCCGCGCGGCGATCGGTGTCGCCGGGATCGCGCGTGCCGAGCACGGGGCGCGTCGCGCCGTTCGGCACGATCACCTCGACGCGATGGGCATCGCCGCGCAAGCGCAGCGTGGGCGGCGGAAACGGCTTGTTCTTGGGCATGACGCAGGCGATGATCCGGGGTTCGGGGGCCGACGCGAGCGCCGGATTCGACAACACCACACAACGCGGGCGCGGTTGACGCCCGTTTCACATTCAGGAACCGATTCGATGGCTCGAATCTATCAAGCTGCCAGCATGGGCGAAGCGACCGTGCGTATCGCCCTCACCTCGCGCGGCGAAGCCGACCTGCTGGTGTACCGCGTAACCAGCATGGGCTACGCCCATGGCGATGCGCTCTGGTACATCACCCGCGACCGCCACAATGCCACCGCCATCGTGTATTTCTGCAATGTCGGCATGGCGGAAATCAAGGCGTGTTTCGTCGACAGCCAGGGTGAAGCGGGCTGGCAGCGGGAATCGCGCTTCAAGGGGCGTTTGCGTTGAAGGGGGACGGGCGCGCTCAGTGCCCGGCATCGCCTTCCGGCGGGTGATCGCCTTCGCGCCGCACGCGCCACAGCGTGCGGTTGCCGATCGCCACGCGGGCGACCACGCCGCGCGCGCGCAAGGATTCGAGCGCCGCGAGCGTGACGTCGATCGACTCCTGCGCGTCGTGCGCATCGATCCAGAACCGGTGCACGCCCTCGATCGTATCGGCCGCGGCGGGATAGGCCTCGAGATAACGCGCAATGCGGCCGGCGACGTGTCGGACCAACTCGTCATTCATGCGCCCTACCTCGCCGTCGAATCGTCAAGCCGCCAGCTTACCTCAATCACCCATGGCCGCCTGATTCGCGCGCTCCCGCTCCAGGCCGTGCTTGCGCACCAGCTTGCCGAACGCACTGCGCTCTTCCCCCGCCAACCGCGCGGCATGCGAGAGATTGCCGTTGGCGCGCGCCAGCAGCCGGCGCAGATAATCGACCTCGAAGCTGGCGATCGCGGCCGCACGCTCGGTGCGAAACGGGCGCGGATCGCCGTCGGCGGCCAGGGTATCGGCGCTGGCGCCGGCCTGGCTGGCCGCGCCGAGCCGCACGCCGGCATCCTCGCTCATCAGCACGGCGCGGTGCACGGCATTTTCGAGCTCGCGCACGTTGCCGGGCCAGGTGTGCGCGCGCAGATAGGCCTGTGATTGCGGATGGAAATGCAGCGCCGGCTTGGCGTAGCGCGTGCGCAGCCGCGCCAGGAACGCCTCGGCCAGTTCGAGCGCGTCGCCGGTGCGTTCGCGCAGCGGCGGAATGCGCAGGGTGACCACGTCGAGCCGGTACAGCAGGTCGCGCCGGAACTGGCGCGCGTCCACCCGTTCGAGCAAATCGGCGTTGGTCGCGACGATCACGCGAACGTCGGCCTGGCGTGTTTTCGCGCCGCCGACGCGGCGGTAGCTGCCGTCCTGCAGGAAGCGCAGCAGCGCCGCCTGGGCTTTCAGGCCGAGCGCGTCCACCTCGTCGAGGAACAGCGTGCCGCCTTCGGCCTCGCCGATCAGGCCGTCGCTGACGAGCTTGGCATCGGTGAACGCACCGCGTTCGTGGCCGAACAGTTCGCTCTCCACCAGCGCCTCGGGCAGCGCCCCGCAATTGACGGGCACGAACGGGCCGTGCCGCCGCGCGCCGAGATAATGCATCGCGCGCACGGCCAGTTCCTTGCCCGTCCCGGTCTCGCCGAGCACGGTGACCGGCACGTCGACGCTCGCGATTTTCTCGATCTGCTGCCGCAGCGCCGCCATGGCCTCCGACGATCCGATCAGGTTGAGACGGGTGAACTGATTCATACGCACTCCAAAGCTGGTGCCGATGACCCGTGACGACGCGCAGGCAACTGGCGTCGCGGCAGATCCGTTTATTGTCGGGCGGTGGAGTCCAGCCACGGAACCGGGTGAAAAACGACCCACAATTCACCGGTAACGAACGCCCCCGTAACAGCACCGACTTATTCGGCACTCAGCGTCCCGCGCGGCCCCAATGCTAATTAAATTCGACCGGAGTGAGAAGCCCGATCAGAAAAAAATCGACGGCAATCCGTATTGCATTGCAGCGGCCCGGCGCATGCGCAACCGGTTGTAATCGGAATGCAATGTGGCGTAATGGAACCCCAGCCGGCCTCTCTCGACGCAGCCGAACCCTTGGATTACGGGGCTGCGCGCGAAAACTTTAGGCGATTCGAGAAAATTGTCGCGATGCCTCGGTCTTGCGCGGATGCAGTTCGATCACAACCCCGCCGCGCAAACGATTATCCGATCCCAATTTCGCGTAAATCCATATCAATTTCAAATCTCACTGCTGCCTATGCATTAAATCTCTTTTTGTTTTTATATTCGGAGAATCGGCAAATATGTTTGAAATTTCCACTATGGCGCGGAGGGTAAATGGTGTACTCGATGCGAATGATGGTGCGAATCGGCGGCGGGCGGCGCCGAGGCGTGGGTCCGTGGGCGCCGCCCTCGCTTTCTCAGAACGAATGCGTCAGCCCCACCCGCGCGACGATCTGATGCGAGTTCGACGACACCCCGGCCGAGCCCGGGATATAGGCGTTGTCGAGCGCGAAGCCCGCCGGGCCGCCGTTCACCTTCTGATACACGGCCTGCGCATACAAGGCGGTGCGCGCCGACAGCGAATACTGCGCCATCGCGCCGAGCTGGTTCCAGTGCAGCGACGCGGCCGCCCCGCCCTGGCTCAGATGCGCCATCGTGTAGGTATACATCCCGGCCACGAACAGCGCGGGCGTGAGGTTGTACTTGATGTTGGCCTCGAAGTTGTCGAAGTTCAGGCCGTCGTTGTTCGGCCCGAGCGAATCCACATAGATCGACGAGGTCGGACGTTGCAACGCAACGTGCGTCCAGGTGGTCGAGATCACGGCCTGGCCGATGCCGTAGCTGCCCGCCACGCCGTAAATCTTCTCGTTGGCCGCCACGAACCCGTAGTCATCCGAAGCAATCGCGCCACCCGCGGTGGTGCCGGGCGACGACAGGTCCTCGTACACCGCGGCCAGCGACAGCGTTGCATAGTGATACTTGATGCCGGCCGCGTAGATCCGGTTGCCGGCGAAGCCGGGCTGGTTGCCGAAGCCGTACAGGCCGGTGACCGACAGCCCGTGGAATTCGGGTGACAGGTATTTCACCGAGTTGTTGGCATGGAACGATGCATCGGTGTTGTCGTTATCCACCGGGTGCGAGAACAGGAAGCCGCCCCAGTTGCCGTTCGCCGTCATCAGGCCGATGGTGTCGGTCACGGTGTCGAACTGGCGCCCGAGCGTCACGGTGCCGAGCGTGGCCGATTCCAGCCCCACGTACGATTGATAGCCGAATTCGCGGCCGCCGTAATAGGCCTTTCCGTTGTCGAGCATCACGCCGCTCTCGAGATCGAAGATCGCGTGCACGCCGCCGCCGAGATCCTCCGAGCCCTTCAAACCCCAGCGGCTCGTCACCAGATCCACGCTGGACGTCTGCCAGGCCTTGCTGCCGTTGGCGTTGCTGGTCAGGTTGATGCCCTCGTCGAGCACGCCGAACAGCGTGACGCTGCTTTGTGCATACGCGCTGCCGCTTGCCGCGGCCAACATGCCGAACGTGACACCCCATGCCAATCGTTTCATGACGGACCCCTGTCGAGTAGGTTTTATGAATTGATTCGTATTGCGAACTGATTGATGCGTCGCACCGCGTGGCGCGGCGTGGCGCGGCTTGCTGAAGATGGGTGAAGCGAGGTATGGCTGCGCGCCGAGGCAGCCGGTTTTTCAGGCGCCGCGCGACGGCGGCGTCAGGTCGATGCAATGGGCGCCGTGCGCCGCCCGCCTGCGCGGCGTAGCGGCCCCGCCCACTGCGCGGTGGCGTTCAGTGCGCCGCGAGGTAGGCCTTGACGGCCGGCAGGCCCGGCTTGCCGTCCAGCGTGGTCACGCCGGCCAGCCATTTGTCGAGCACGCCGGGGTTGGCCTTGAGCCAATCGGTGGCGGCCTTGTCGGGCGAAACCTTGTTGGTGATCGGCAGCATCACGTGGTTCTCGATGTCGGTCGTGAATTGCAGGTTCGACACGAACTTCGCCACGTTCGGGCAGCGCGCGGCGTAATTGGTCGGCTCGACCGTCATCACCTTCGCCTCGCCGAAGTTCGGGCCGAACACGTCGTCGCCGCCGCTCAGATAGTTGATCTTCATCTGCACGTTCATCGGATGCGGTTCCCAACCGAGGAACACCACCCACTGCTTCTCGCGCACCGCGCGATTGACCTGCACCAGCATGCCGGCCTCGCTCGATTCCACCAGCTTGAACTTGCCCAGGCCGAACTGGTTGCTGCCGATCATCTTCTCGATCAGGCGGTTGCCGTCGTTGCCCGGCTCGATGCCGTAGATATGGCCCTGGAGCTTGTCCGCGAACTTGGCGATGTCGGCGAACGAGCGCAGCCCCGCCGCATATTCGTAATCGGGCACGGCCAGCGTGTATTTCGCCCCGGTCAGGTTCGGCGTGGGCAGCACCGTGAACGAATGCGCCTGCACGAACGGCGCGACGATCGGGTCCATGGTGGGCGACCAGTAGCCGAGGAACACGTCGATCTGCCCGCTCTTGACGCCGGCGAACGTGATCGGCACCGAGGCGATCGTCTTGGTCGGCTTGTAGCCGAGGCCGGCCAGCACGCTCGATGCGAGGCCGGTGGTGGCGGCGATGTCGGTCCAGCCGACATCGGCGAAGCGCACGGCGGAGCACGCCGCCGGGTCGGCCGCCTGGGCCGGCGCGGCCAGCGCGCCCATCAACGACACCGCGCTCAACGCCTGAACGGCGCCGGCTGCCTTGAATTGCTTGAATCGCATCAACATGAAGGACTCCCGTACGTATTGGAGGTTATCGGCATGAGGGAGCCGGCTTCCCGGCAACCTGCCGCGGGTTGGCTCGCGCCGAGCCCGTGGCGGCCTGCGCGGTGCAAATCCCATGTATCGAATCATTCGTGGAATCAATTCGGCGCAGCGGAGGTTTTGCGACAAAAGCTTTTCCAAATGCGACTTCACTGTTTTTATGAAAGCCTTGTGCAATAAGGTCTTTTATTGAACGTGTCTTCAACTTTCGGAAATCGAACCGGCATGGCGCACGGCCCGCGCCTTGGCCCGGGCGGTGCGCCCCGCCAGGCGCGGCATCGGAATCGTAGCGCGATGGCGCCCGATCGACACCCGGTTTGCGTTGGCGCGAGGCAAGCGCCGGATCGGCCCGCGTCGAACCCGCCGCCGTGGCATGCGCCGCTTGCCGCGCCGTCGCATCGGCATTGCCCATTGTTCGGGATTCAATGTCCGCATAAGATTGGCGCCTGTTCGAGAACCCAGGCGGATCGCCATGCCAAAAATCGGAATCCGCGAAGTGCGGCGCGCGCAATTGATCGATGCGACCTTGCAGACCATCGAGCACGAAGGTTTGTCCGGCACCACGCTCGCGCTGGTCGCGCAGCGCGCCAATATCTCGACCGGGATCGTCAGCCATTATTTCGGCGGCAAGGACGGCCTGCTGGAAGCCACCATGCGCCACATCCTGCATGACCTGTGGACGGCCACGCAGCGCCGCCGCCTCGCGGCGCGCGCCGAGCCGCGCGCACGGTTGCGCGCCATCGTCGCGGCGAATTTCGATGTGTCGCAGGTCAGCTCGCCCGTCATGAAGACATGGCTCGCGTTCTGGGCGGAGAGCATGCACCAGCCCACGCTGGGCCGGTTGCAGCGATTGAATACGCGGCGGCTTTATTCGAACCTGTGCGCCGAGTTCAAGCACGCGCTGCCGGTGGCGGCCGCCCGGCGCGCAGCCACCGGCCTCGCCGCGATCATCGACGGCCTGTGGTTGCGCGGCGCGACGGCCGGCCAGCCGTTCGACACGAAATCGGCGTTGCGGGTGGCGAACGACTATATCGACCTGCTGCTCGCAGGCAGCACCCACGAGGATTGACGGACTTTCACGGGAAACGGAGCGAAACGGTTCGGCATCCTCATCGCCAGGTCAGCACCACCGACCCCGCCAGCAGTGCCCCCAGCACCAGATTGAGCGCACGCCACTGACGCGGCGTGCGGAACACGCGCGCCAGCAGCGCCCCGAGCGAGCACCACAGCGCCAGCGATGCGCTCGCCGCCACGGCGAACGACACCGCCAGCAGCAGCGCGAGCCCGCCGGGGGTGTTCGCCAGCAGTGCGAACGATGCCGCCGCGCCCACCGTCATCGCCCAGCTTTTCGGATTGAGCCACAGCAGCAGCGCGCCATTGACGAGCGTGATCGGCTGCGCCGGCCCCTCGCCCGCGTTCATCGGGCCGCTGCGCGCGATGCGCCAGGCGAGCCACAGCAGATAGGCCGAACCGATCGCCTTGACCGCCGTTTGCAGCGCCGGCATCGCCAGCAGCACGCTGGCCAGCCCGAGCGCGGCAAACGCCGCCAGCGACGCCAGCCCCAGCGCGATCCCCAGCATCAGCGGAATCGAGCGCAGGAAGCCGAAGCGCGCGCCGGACGCCGTGGCCAGGGTGGTGGCGCCGCCGGGCGTGACGGTCGCCACCACGACGAACAGAAACAGCGGAGCGTAAGAGGCAGCCATCGGTACGAATCCCGTCGATCGAAAGCGATGACTGTACCGAGCCGCCATCCATCAGGAAAACCAATAATTTTGATGCGATGCATTACGCTGCATAATGCGTCGATGACGCGAAACCTCGATCTCGATCTGATCCGCACCTTTGTGGCCGTTGCCGACAGCGGCGGCATGACCGTCGCCGCGAACCGGCTGCACATGACGCAAGGCGCCGTGAGCCAGCAGGTCAAGCGCCTGGAGGACGGGCTCGGCTGCCTGCTGTTCGTGCGCCAGACGCGCAAGCTCGCGCTGTCGCGTCAGGGCGAGACGTTTCTGGTCAAGGCGCGCCAATTGCTGCATCTCAACGACGAAATCTGGGCCGACATGCAGGCCGATGCGTTGCGCGGCAGCCTTCGAGTGGGCGTGCCGTTCGATCTCGTCACGCCGCTCGCGCCGGCCATGAAGGCGTTCGCCGAAGCGCATCCGCAGGTGGAATTGTCGCTGGTGTGCGCGGCGTCGGCCGAGCTGGGCGACGCGCTGGATGCCGGCCGGGTGGACGTGGCGCTGGTCGAATCGGTCGCGAGCGAGGCTGCCGGCGAAGTGATCCGCATCGAACCATTGGTGTGGGTGACGGGCCGCGGCAGCGACGCATGGCAGAAGCGGCCGTTGCCGCTGTCGATGGTGGACGAGCGCTGCGCGTTCCGCCCCTGGGTGCTCGGCGCGCTGGCCGAGCGGGCGATCGCCTGGCGCACGGTGTTCGAGAGCGGCAGCATCGAGGCCACCGCCGCCACGGTTCGCGCGGGGCTGGCCGTGACGGCGTGGCTCGTGTCGACGGTGCCGGCCGATCTCGAAACGCTCGCGCCGCATGCGGCCGGCTTGCCGGTGTTGCCGCCGTTCGCGATTTGCCTGCGAACACCCGCGCCGCCGGCCGAGGCGCAGCCGGCGGCGCTGGCGTTCGCGGCCTGTGTGCGCGAAGCGATGGCGAGCGAAGGCGGCGCGCGAGTGGCGAAGATTGCGTGATGCGAAGATTGCGGGAGGCGGAGTGACGGACGGCAGGCGGCGAGCCTGAGCCCGCCGCTCAATTCACCAGCACGATCCGCTTGGCCTCCGGCAAGCCATCCGGCTTGGCCGGCTCGACCAGGTCGAACTCGAACACATACTGGCGCGACGGCAGCTTCGAGATGATCTGCGGGTCCACCAGCGACGCCGTGCGGAAATACGCGCCCTTGGTTTCGCTGGCCGTCACGATCGACGCACGCGGCATCTCGGGCCAGAAATTGAGGAAGCCGCGCCCTTCCTGATGATCGAAGCGGTTGCACGCGCCGCGCACGCGGCTGCCGATGCTGCCCCAGCGCGCACGCGGATCGGGCGAGCTGTCGGTCGACAACAGCCCCGGCACCAGATAGCCGTTGATGTATTGATCGGCCGCATCACGCAGCTCGCGCGACACATTGCCGAAGCCGAGAATCTCCACGCGGCAGCCCTTGCTCTGCAACGCGCGCACCACCTGAACGAAATCGCCGTCGCCGGTGACCAGCATCACGGTGTCGAGCCGTTCGGATTCCATCAGCACGTCGACGGCCATGTCGAGATCGGCGTTCGACTTCGACACCTCGTTGCCTTCGTCGTCGGTGAAATGCTTGACGTGCTTGACCGTGACACGGAAGCCCTGGTCGCGCAGCGCCGACTGATAACCGAGCGCCTTCGCGCTGTATTCCGGCGACTGCTCGGCACGCTGCAGGTCGTAGGCGATATACACGTTCAGACGTTGCGCGAAGCCTTCCGCGCGGCACGCCAGCTCGCGCAGCGCTTCATAGCGCATGCCGTGGCCGCCGTTCATCCCGATATTGCTTGCGTCGACATACACGCCGATCCGTCTCATTCAGTTTCTCTAGCGATTCAGTTTTCAAGGCAGGGAGTGTAGCGCACGCGTGGGCCGCGCCGATAAGCGCGAGATCAAACAGGGACGCGCACCGGCCGGCGCGGGCCGCCCGGTGCGGGAGTGGAAATCTTCCGACGAATATGATGCAACGGCCGTCAGGACAGGGCCACGGCCGGTTGGGCTTGCAGGAATTGCTGCAGGTAGGCCTCGAATTCCGCCTTGACCTCGGGGTGACGCAGCGCAAATTCGACCGTTGCCTTCAAATAGCCGAGCTTGCTGCCGCAATCGAAACGCGTGCCGTGATACCGGTAGGCCAGCACCTGCTCCTCGGTCAGCAGCGATTGCAGCGCGTCGGTCAGTTGCAGTTCGCCGCCGGCGCCGGGCTGCAACGCGCGGATATGGCGGAAGATCGTCGGCATCAGCACATAGCGGCCCACCACGCCGAAATTCGACGGCGCATCGGCCGGCGCAGGCTTCTCGACGATGCCGGACAGCTTGATCACGTTGTCGCCCCACAGGCGGCCGTCCACCACGCCGTACGAGGCGCTTTCCTCGCGCGCGATGGTTTCGACGCCCACCACCGAGCTGTGATAGTGATCGAACATCTCGATCAGTTGCTTCACCACGGGCGTCGGGCCGTGCAGCAGGTCGTCGGCCAGGATCACCACGAACGGGCTGTCGCCTATCAGCTTCTCGGCGCACAGCACGGCATGGCCGAGCCCGAGCGCGGTGGCCTGGCGCACGTAGAAGCAATCCACGTTGGCCGGCTTGATGTTGCGGACGATGTCGAGCAGCTTGTGCTTGTTGCGCGCCTCCAGCTCGGCCTCGATCTCGTAGGATTTGTCGAAGTGATCCTCGATCGCGCGCTTGCTGCGGCCCGTCACGAAGATCAGCTCGGTGATGCCGGCCGCCACCGCTTCCTCCACCGCATATTGAATCAGCGGCTTGTCGACGATCGGCAGCATTTCCTTCGGGCTGGCCTTGGTGGCCGGCAGGAACCGCGTCCCGAGGCCAGCGACCGGGAATACGGCTTTGGTGACTTTCAGCATGGCGGGGTTTCCCACATCGGTTGAATGTTCCGGACTGCAGAAGACGGCGGCGGCCGGGCCGGCTGGCTGACGGTCCCGAGCCGGCTGGCCGGCGGTCAGTACGCGCCGTCGCGATGGAGCACCACGCCGATCGTCTTGAACAGGATCGCGATATCGCTGCGCAGCGACCAATTGCGCACGTACCAGGCGTCGAGGAACACGCGGCGCGCGTAATCGGTGTCGTTGCGGCCACTGACCTGCCAGAGGCCCGTCATGCCCGGCTTGGCCAGCAGGTAGTAGGCGGCATCGGCGCCATAGCGCTCGATTTCCTTTTCCACCACCGGGCGCGGCCCGACCAGGCTCATGTCGCCGCGCAGCACGTTCCACAATTGCGGCAACTCGTCGAGGCTGGTCTTGCGCAGCACCGAGCCGATGCGCGTGACGCGCACGTCGTGCTTGAGCTTGAAATCCTTGTCCCATTCGGCGCGCGCCACCGGGTCGTTCGCGAGCAACTCCTTGAGCACCTTGTCGGCGTCGAGCACCATCGAACGGAACTTGTAGCACTTGAACTTCCTGCCGTTCTGGCCGATGCGCGTGTGGCCGAAGAACGCCGAGCCGCCATCCTTCGCCACCAGAATCGTCAGGATGGCGAAAATGGGCAGCAACATCAGCATCAGCAGGCCGCCCGCCGTCACGTCGAACGCCCGCTTGAGCACCTTGGCCGAGAACCGCGTGAGGTTGTTCTGCACGCGCAGCATCATCACTTCATGGCCGAAGAAGTAGGACACGTCGGTCTTGCAGAGCGGCACGCCGCGCATCGGGGCCATCACGGTCAGGTCGCGAATGCCGCTTTCGGTCAGGTCGCGGATCCACGCGTTGCGCAGCTCCTTGTCCTCCGGCTCCAGCGCGATCACCACCTGCGCGCCGGGCAAAGCCTTGAGCGTGGCGGCGGACAAGCCCTTCAGTACCGGCACGTCGCCGACGAACGCCGTGTCGGCCCGGCCATCGGGCGCCACGTAGGCCACCACGTCCGCGCCCAGATACAACTGCGCCGACATCAGGCGCTGCGCTTCGAGCGCCGACTCGCCGCAGCCGACGATCAGCGTCGGGCGCTTCCACAGGTGCGCCATGTCGAGCACCTTCTTCGTCACCAGCCGGAACGTGGGCACCAGCACGAACGCGCCGCTCCAGGTCATCGCCCACCAGCCGCGCGAGAACATGCCCTTGGTCAGCGTGGTCAGCGCGAGATGCAGGATCGCGAGCACCACCAGCGCCTCGAACACCTCGCGCAACTCGCGCCCGAACGGCCGGCGCAGCCCGTAGTGCCGCACGCGCAGCCAGAACCACAGCGTGCCGCCGAACGACAGCAGCATGTACACCACCATCGGCTGCTGGCTGATCGCTTTCCAGAGGCTGATCTGCGGATCGCTCTGGAACGTGCCGAGCACGTTGGTGGTGATCAGCAGGGCCACGGCGAAACCGATCACATCGGTGGCCGCCAGCGCCACCTTGATCGTCAAGGCCGGAAACGGGCGCAGTTCGATGTGCCGTTCCGACAGACTGTCGAGACTGATGATTGAGCTCACGTGACCTGTCCTCGTATTGATGTTGGCATCGCTGATTCTGATGAACGTCCACCGCAATCATTCGGATTCCGAACTCGTTGAAGTCGCGGCAAGCGCCGTGCTCGGGTTAATCCTAAGTGCGGCCCGCCCGATACTCGGTTCGGCTTCGCACAGAAGCCGGTTATCGCTCATGCGACGCCGTCTTCGATCAGGTTGATCAGATACTTGCCGTAGGCGTTCTTCTTCAGCGGCGTGGCGAGCCGTTCGAGCTGGCCGGCATCGATCCAGTTGCGGCGGTACGCCACCTCCTCCGGGCAGGCCACCATCAGGCCCTGACGCTTCTGCAAGGTGGCAACGAAGTTGGCCGCTTCGGTCAGCGAATCGTGCGTGCCGGTGTCGAACCACGCATAGCCGCGCCCCATGATTTCGACCTGCAGGCGCTCGCGTTCGAGATAGCGCCGATTGACGTCGGTGATTTCCAGTTCGCCGCGCGCCGACGGGCGAATCCCGGCGGCGATGTCGCACACCTCGCTGTCGTAGAAATACAGGCCCGTGACGGCGTAGTTCGAGCGCGGCACCTCGGGCTTTTCCTCGATCGACAAGGCGCGGAACTGCGGGTCGAATTCGACCACGCCGTAGCGCTCGGGGTCGCGTACGTGATAGGCGAACACGGTGGCGCCCTGCGTGCGCCGGTCCGCGGCTTCGAGTTGGGCGACCTGATCGTGGCCGTAGAAAATGTTGTCGCCGAGGATCAGCGCCGACGGCTGGCCATCGACGAACGCGCGCCCGATCACGAACGCCTGCGCGAGCCCGTCGGGCGACGGTTGTTCGGCATACTGGATATGCATGCCCCAACGGCTGCCGTCGCCGAGCAAGGCGATGAAGCACGGCAGGTCGCGCGGCGTGGAAATCACCAGCACCTCGCGAATGCCGGCCACCATCAGCGTGCACAGCGGGTAATAGATCATCGGCTTGTCGTACACCGGCAAGAGCTGCTTCGATACCGCATGCGTGATCGGATAGAGGCGCGTGCCCGATCCGCCCGCCAGAATGATTCCCTTACGCATCGCTCGTTCCCGCCCCGTTGGCTTGGCGTGCGTGCCTCATTGCATCGCACTCCGTATCGATTGGCTGGCCATCCGTCTGGCCCGATCTCGATTCGTGGTTCAGCCCGGCCCCGGCGCGCCGCGCAGCCGCATGCCTTCGGCGATGCCCCGGAACACGCTGCGCCGGCCGTCGGAGGTGAAGCGCGCGCATTTCACGAGCATGGCCGCGACCGAATAGGTCTGCGCCAGCAGCGAATACGGAAAGCCCAGGTTCTTGCGGCTGAAGTACAAACGGTTGCGCGTGCAATAGAACAGGCTGAACGGGCTTTCGCCGCCGCCGGTCGAGAAGCTGACCTTGTGCGCGACGAGCGAACTCGGCACGTACCACAGGTGTATGCCGGCCTGATTCATGCGCCACACGAAATCGGTGTCGTCGTAATAGACGAAATACTTCTCGTCCATCATGCCGACGCGCGCGAACACGCTCTTGTGCAGCGCCATGAAGCAGGTGGGCGCGTATTCGGATTCGCCCGGGTGATCGAACTGCCCGACGTCCTCGTCGCCATCGCCGATATGCGCGGTGGTGGCCTTCATGCGCGAGATCGTGCCGCCCGCGCACCAGATCCGGTTGGTGCCGTGATAGAGGATCTTCGGAAACGTCGCGAGCGTGTCCGGGCCGTCCTCGATCGGCCGGATCAGGCTGGCCACCGTATCGGGGTGGCGAAACTCCACGTCGTTGTTGGCCAGCAGCACGTAGTCGCAACCGTCGGCCAGCGCCATCGCGATGCCCTGGTTGTTGCCGCGCGCCACGCCCACGTTGGCGTCGTTGAACACCACCTGCGCGGTCAGGCCCGCCCGGCTCGCCAGTTCGCGCGACAGGATGCTGCCGCTGTCGCTCGCGCTGTTGTCGATCACGTAGAGCTTCATCGCCACGCCGGCCTGCACCGCGAGGCTGTCGAAGAAATCCGGCAGCACGTCGTCGGAGTGATACAGCACCGTCACCACGCCCACCATCGGCTTCGCGCCCGGCTTGCCGAGCGGCTTCACACGTCCATTGCCCATTGCCCCACCCTCCCCGCTCACGCCACGGCCCGACTGGCCTGGTACAGCCCCTTGGATTGCATCTC
This sequence comes from Burkholderia sp. 3C, assembly GCF_054589155.1. Classification (NCBI taxonomy): domain Bacteria; kingdom Pseudomonadati; phylum Pseudomonadota; class Betaproteobacteria; order Burkholderiales; family Burkholderiaceae; genus Burkholderia; species Burkholderia sp. 3C. The sequence continues at coordinate 62,391 of NZ_BAAILN010000092.1, read as the reverse complement.
GACGATGCTCTGCTCGTAGTTGTCCTGCTTGACCTCCTGCCCCTCCACCCAGGCGGCGAAACGCGCGATGCCCTCGTCGAAGTGCACCTTCGGCTCGAAGCCGAGAAATTCGCGGGCGCGCGTGAGGTCGGCGTAGTTGTGGCGGATGTCGCCCAGGCGGAATGCGCCGGTCACATTGATCGGCACCTGGCTGCCATACAGTTCGTTGAGCCGGCGCGCCACGTCGATCACGGCGGTGCGGCGGCCCGAGCCGATGCCGAACACGCGGCCGGCCGCCTCGGGGTTCATCAGCGCGGCCTGCGTGGCGTCCACCACGTCGTCCACATACACGAAATCGCGGCTCTCCTGCCCGTCCTCGAACACGTTGATCTCGTTGCCGTTCTTGATGCGGGTCGAGAAGATCGACAGAATCCCCGTGTACGGATTCGACAGCGACTGGCCCGGCCCGTACACGTTCTGATAACGCAGCGCCGACGCGCCGACGCCGATCGAGCGGCACACCGTCATCACCATCTGTTCCTGGTCGTACTTCGTGATGCCGTACACCGACGACGGATGGATCTTCGATTCCTCGTCGGTGGGCAGGCATTCGAGCGGCTCGCCCGATTCCGGGCACAGGTAGTCGAAGCGGCCGGCCAGCAGGTCGCGCTCCTCGCGTGCATCGGGGTACACGATGCCGAGCGCCGGCGAGCGGTACTTGCCATCGCCGTAGATCGCCCGCGACGAGGCCACCACGAACTTGCGCACGGTGTTGCTGCGGTTCTTGACGAGAACGTCGAGCAGCACGCCGCTGCCGCCCACGTTCACGTCGATGTAATGGCCGACCTCGTACATCGATTGGCCGGTGCCGGTTTCGGCGGCCAGGTGCACCACGGCATCCTGGCCCTGCATGGCGCGCTCGACCACCGAGCGGTCGCATACCGAGCCTTCGATCAGGCGTACCGAATTGCCGAGCGAGCGCAGCAGCGACGATTCCTGATAAGGGTCCACGCCGTGAATCTGTTGCGCGAGGTTGTCGAGCACGGTGACGGTCGCGTTCTGGCTGGCGAGCTGTCTGGCGAGGTGCGATCCGATGAAGCCGGCGCCGCCGGTGATGAGGACTTTCATGATTTGCAGTGCTCCCAGGTTTGCGTGTTCCGGTTGTATCGCCTGATCACGCGCGCCGGATTGCCGGCCACCACGCAGTAGTCAGGCACATCGCGCGTCACGACGGCGTGGCTGCCCACCACCGCGTTGCGTCCAATCACCACGTTCGGCAAGATCATCGAGTTGAAGCCGATAAAGCTGCCCGCGCCGATCACCACGCGGTTGCCCTGCGTGCGCAGCCGCATGCCGATGCGCACCGGGTCGTTCACATCCTCGAACGGATGCTCGACGTCGACGATCGCGCAGCCGCCGGTAATCGTTACGTCATCCTGAATTTCAATGCGGGACCCGCACACGATATGGACGTTCTGTTCGATATTCACGTCGTTGCCGATCGACAATCGGGGCGGCACGCCGGTTTCGCCCACCACCAGCTCGATGCGCGCGCCGGCGCGTATCAGCACCCGTTCGCCCACCGTGGCGTGCTGCACGTTCGCGAGCAGATAAGGCTGATAGATCACGCTGCCCTTGCCCACCCGCTCGAACAGATGGGCATACCAGAGGCGCGTCTTGAGCATGAAATAGGCGCGCTTCACGGTGTTGATCCGTTCGAGCCAGTTCGCTTCACCGAACCTCGCGAGGCTTCGCGGCAGCACGCTCATGCGCGCACCGTCGGCCGGCCTGCCATCTGCTTGGCGAACACGTACAGCGAGCGCAGCATGCGCGGACGGCTTCGCAGCGCATGCAGTGCGCGCTGCTTGACGCCGACATCCGCGAACTCGGCGCTCCTGCCGATGCAATGCTGGAACTGCTCGTACAGGCCGCTTTCGAGGTACAGGATCGCCGAGCGCAGCAACACGCCTGCCCGGCCGCGATCGACCACGTCGCGCTTCATGCCGAGCGCCTCGGCCATGTTGCAGGTGCGCATCAGGTCCTGGATATTGGTTTCGTGGCGCGCCGGGTTGAGGATCACCGTCGAGGTGAAGCCCTTCGGGTTGACGCGATACACGCCCAGTTCCTGATCGAGATACGCGGCCCGGCTGCCGTGCAGGCATTGCACGAGGTTCGCCACGTCGGCCACTACCTTCAGTTCGAGATCGACCGGATGGCGGCGGCGCAACGCGCCGCGAAACATCACCGAGCTGTTCAGGAAGAACGGACCGTGTTCGATCAGGTATTCGGCGTCGAACACGGCAGGCTTGTCGCGGGCGAGCGCGAAATCCACCGGCTCGCCGGTCAGTGCGTCGACCGTGCGCATCTTGTGCGCCACCATGCCGAATTCGCGTTGCGTTTCGAGGAAGGTGTATTGATGCGCGAGCTTGCCGGGCAGCACCATGTCGTCGCCGTCCACGGTGGCGATGTACTCGCCGCTCGCCTGCGCCATCGCATCGGCCAGGTTGCGCGAATAGCCGACATTGGTTTCGTGCGCAACCAGCTTGATGATGTCGGGATACCGCGCGCGAAAGCTTTCGATGATGGCGAGCGAGCCGTCCACCGAGCCGTCGTCGCCGATCACGATATCGAACGGCACGCCGATTTCCTGGCTCAGGATGCTGTCGAGGCACGGGCCGATATAGCGTTCGAGGTTGTAGCACAGCACCACGACCGAGATGACCGGCGGCTTCACGGGTTGAATCTCCATGTCTTGCTCCTCAATTCAAGGCGAAGCGGCGGGCCAGATCGCGGGCCTTGCGCTGCGAAATCGGCGAGACGGCAATCGTCGCGCCCACCATCAGCAGCCACATGCTCGCCACGATCATCAGCAGCGCGAAGCGGTTGACCGGCGGGAACTGGGTGTAATGAAACGCCACGCCCAGCGCACTGGCCGCCACCACCCGTATCAGCAGGCCGCGATACCAGGCCGCATTGATGCCGGGCAGGAACTTGCGGTGCACCACGGCGACCCACAGAAACAGTTGCGCGAGGTTGATGGCGAGCCACGCATAGGCCGCGCCCACCGCGCCGTAATGCAGCGCGCCGATCAGCACCGCCGGCACCAGGATCGCGACGAAGCCGAGGTTGCCCTTGATATGCAGCGAGAGGTCGCCGTCCGCGTACTGGATCAGGAACGACAAGCCCGCGATGGCCGAGCAGCCGTTGCCGATCGCATAGCAGCGCAGCACGGTCATGGCGTCGGGATTCACCGGCAGCGACATCGCCCACAGCTTGAACACCAGGTCGGGCACGCTGGCGAACAGCATCGCGACCGGAATCACCGCGATCATCAGGATCTCGCTGGCGAGGAAATAGCTCGATTCGAGCGAGCCGCGGTTGCGCGCGCTGTCGGCCGTGAAGCGCGGCGTGAACGCCTGCTGGATCGGGCTGGCGAGCAGCAGGATGCCGCTGGCCAGCAGCGTCGCCATGCTGAACACGCCGAACGCGGACAGCGGCAACACCTTGGACAGGATGATCTTGTCGGCCTGCGTGGAGGTGGCCCACATCAGCGCCGAGAACGCGATCGACAGCGAGAGCCTGGCGCGGGCCGCCAGCACCACCCGTGAAAACGTGCGCGACAGCACCGGCGCGCCGATCGCGCGGCCGAGCAGCAGGCGCATGGTCAGCGCCTCGCCGACGATCGCCGCCAGTTGCCACAGGAAGAACACGTCCACGCGCGGCCAGATCGCGATCAGCGGCACCACCAGCACGGCGCGAATCACCGAGAAGATCACGATCACCGTGTTCAGCGTCGCCTGCCGGTCGATACCCACCATGCCGCCGCGATACAGCGACGACAGCCAGCGCGCCGATACCGTCAGCATCATCAGCACGAAGGCCAGCGCGATGTCGTGCGCGGGCAGCGTCTTCGCCTTGAGCCAGCCGGTGGCGAAGAACGGCGCGCCGAAGATCGACAGCACGACCAGCACGGCGCACATGGCCGCCACGAATTTCTCGAGCGATTGCAACAACACGCGCACCTCGGCTTTCGAGCCATCGTCGGTGGCGCGGGCCAGCTCGCGGCACAGGGTGGGCGACAGGCCGAGATCCAGCAATTGCACCCAGGCAAGCAGCACGGCATTGAACGCGATCAGGCCATACGCCTCGACGCCGAGATGATGCACATACACCGGCACCATGACCATGCCGAGCACGACCGTCACGATCTGACCTGCATAGTTCGAAATCAGGCTGCGTTTGAGCATCTTGGTAGGCGATAAGAGACGGGATGATTCGGATCGCGACAGACGAACCCGCGATGCCCATCGACAGCGGACGCTGCCCGTAAGTCATGCTGCACTGCACGCAACGAAGCCAATTTAGTGGTGGACAACCGGCGGGAATGTACGGGCTCGCACACTGCCCGGTTCATGATTGAGACAGGTACGACAATCGATTCGGAATGCAAAATGACAGGCGGGCGCTGGATCGTCCCTGCGATGCGTTGGCCACGCCGTTCGTGCCGTGGCCGTGCGGCGCATCACGGGTAGCACTCGGCCTCGAACAGCGGCTTGCCTTCGGCATCCTTGGTCGCCAGCACCGGCGGGTATTCGATCGGCCAGTCGATATTGATCATCGGGTCGCTCCACAGCAGGCTGCGTTCGTATTCGGGGAACCAGTAATCGGTCACCTTGTAGACGAACTCCGCCGCCACCGACAGCACGATGAAGCCATGCGCGAAGCCCGGTGGAATCCAGAGCTGCCGATGGTTGCGGGCACTGAGCCGAACGCCCACCCATTTGCCAAAGTTAGGAGAACTGAGCCTGAGGTCGACGGCAACGTCGAACACTTCGCCCGCGGTCACCCTCACGAGCTTGCCCTGCGGATGCACGATCTGATAATGCAGGCCGCGCAGCACGCCGCGCGACGAGCGCGAGTGATTGTCCTGCACGAATTCGAAGCCCTGGGCCACGGATTCCTCGAATTCGCGCGCGTTGAAGCTTTCGAAGAAGAAGCCGCGCCGGTCGCCGAACACCGCCGGTTCGATCAGCTTGACTTCGGGCAAGGCCGTTGCGGTCACTTGGATTGCCATGTCGGCGTGCTCCAGGTGAAGGCGTCGGTCAACCACGGTAGACATAAAAACGGCGCGCGACCGGCCACGCCCCGATGCTTGCCGACAGCCCGATCACGCCCGCTGTGCATACGCGCCCACCCTCCCTGTTGAATACTCGCCAGTTGCCACTTCATTGACGCACTCCTGATGATCCCGATATCGACCGACCGTATCGCCGACATGCCGCCCACGGCTCTATTGTTCAGGTCTATTGAACACTCGATCGCGATATTGATTCAGTACGTCGCCCCACACTCTCGGGCACGGATCACGTCGCCATCTGGTTGTGTTCGAGATACGCGGAGGTATAGCCGTAGCTGCGCCGCTCGCTGCGCCGCAACGGCACCACGTTGAAGATGGCGCCCACCGTCCAGGCGCCGGCACGGTCGAGCTGGGTAAGCGTTTCCTCGATCTCGGCTTCGGTATGCGAGCCCGAGCGCAGCACCATCACGGTCTTGCCGGCGCTGTTCGCGACGATCGCCGCATCGCTCACGGCCAGCAGCGGCGGCGTGTCGATGATCACCAGGTCGAAGCGCCGCTTGAACTCGTCGAGCAGCGACCTGAAGCCCGGCATCATCAGCAGTTCGGACGGGTTCGGCGGGTATTTGCCGCACGACACGAGCGACAGGCCCGGCACGCCCGACGGCTGGATCGCCTGATCGATGCTCAGGCGTCCTGCCAATAGTTCGGCCAGGCCGCCCGCGTTCGGCTTGCTGAAGAACGACGCCGCCCGGCCGCAGCGCATGTCCGCATCCACCAGCAGCACTCGCTTGCGGGTTTCGGCCTCCAGCACGGCGAGGTTCGCCGCGATGAAGCTCTTGCCGGTTTCGGGCGTGGGGCCGGTCAGCACGATCACGCCGTCGTCGGGCCGGTCCGTCTCGTACAGATGCAGGTGCAGGGCCGTGCGCAGGCCGCGCAGCGCCTCGACCGAGGGATCATGCGGGAAGCTGCGTGCCAGCAGGTATTGCGAGGCGGCCGGCTGCGCGGGCTCGTCGGTGCGCACGTTGGACGACAGCAGCGGCGTGCGGCGCTGGATCGCCGCGTTGGGCGGCGCGAACACCAGCTTGCTCGGCATCGCCTGATCGAGCCGCGCCTGGTGCGCGCTGTAGAGCACCGAGGCCAGCATCGGCATGCGCAGGTTGCGCTCGATGAACTTCGTATCGGTCACGCCGGTCAGGTAGCGGTGGCGCAAGAACACCAGCAGCACACCGAGCATCAGGCCGAGGCCGAGGCTGGCCAGCAGGATGATCGGCCCGTTGGGCGACACCGGATCGACCGGCCGCACCGCATCGTCGACGATATGCACGTCGCCCGTGGTGCTCGCGCGGCGCACCGTCAGTTCCTCGGCCTTGTTCACCATCGCGATATAGATCGATTCGGCCACCTTGGCATTGCGGCTCAGGTCGGCGTTGGTGCGCTCGGAGGCCGGCATGCGCACGAAACGCGCGTTGAACTGCGCCTTGGCCGCCGACAACTGCGCGATCTGCTGATTGATGTTCTGCATCGGCGGGCTGTCGGGCGTGAAGTTCTGCATCATCTGCGTGCGCTGCAGTTGCAGCGTCGCGATCTGCCGCTCGATATCGATGCCGCCCTGCAGATACGATTGCGCCTCGGCGGTCGGCTGCAGCGAGCCGACCGACGCCTGATAGCCCATCAGCGAAGCCTCCGCCTGGTGCAGTTCGTCGCGCAAGCGCGGCAGCTCGCGGTTGATGAAATCCAGCGTCTGGCTGTCGTTGGCGCGGCTGGCGGCGATGGTCGCCGCGACATAACCCGCCGCGATCGAATTGGCGACGTTGGCGGACAGATCCGGGTTGTCGCTGTCGTAGGTGATCTGCACGAGCCCGGTATCGCTGCCCTTCTCGACGATCTTGAGCTTGCGCGCGAAGCGTTGCAGCGCATTCACGCCGTTCCAGGCCGTGACGTTGAATTCGGTGCCCGGCAACGCCGCGAGCTGCTTGACCCGGATCGATACGCCGCCGGCCTGCGCCGGCTCGCCCACCTTGCCGTTCAGCAGCACCGCGCCGTTCCCGTCGAGCAGCGCGTAGGCGCCGTTCTCGAGCGCGCGCAGCCGCAGCCGCCGGTTCTCGAAGCGGGTCGGCACCTTCATCGATTCGACCTCGATCTGCTCGCCGCCCCATGCATAGGACGTCAAACCGAACCACGGATGAGACAGTTCGCCCGGCGTCGCGAACTTGTGCGACAGCATGCCGAGCAACGGCAGCACGCGCGGCGCGGCGGTCACGTTGTAGCCGTATTGCGCCAGCACCGGATCGAGCACCGAGCGGCTCTGCATCATGCCGATCTCGGCCTCGGTGCGCGCCGGCCGCTGCCCGACCACCACCTGCTGGCCGTCCGCGGCAAAGCCCAGCGCGTTGCGGCCCTGCGCCTCGACCTTGATCACCGCGCTCGCCGAATAGATCGGCGTGGCCAGCCAGATATACACCACGGCCAGCGCCACCACGGCAACCGTGATGGCCGCCACCGTCCACAGGTGGTCGCGCAACACGCGAATCATGCCCAGTGCGTCCGGCGCGTCGTCTGGCATGCCTCCGGAATATCGGGCGTTCATATTCGGACTGTTCACGTTGGTCGTTCCTCTAAACCTTGCTCGTTGAGAATGGATGCGGCGCAGGGCCAGGCATTAGCGGGTGGCGGCGTAGAACAGATACAGGCTCGTCACCGTCGGCAGCAGTTGCTCCAGCAGGCGATTGACCTGGGCGATCTGCGCGGTGCCCACGTACACGACATCGAGCGGCTTCAGGTCGAACTGGGTGGACAGCAGGATCGAATCGACCTTGGTCATGTCGAGCCGGTAGATGCTCGGCTTGGTCGGGTCGCTCAACGTGCGTCGGATCACGAGGATCTGCCGCGGCTGCGCACTTTGCGGGTTGATGCCGTTTGCATTGGAGAGCGCATCGGCCAGCGTCATGCGGCCCTTGTCCATGAACAGGGTTTGCGGCTTCGAGATTTCTCCCAGCATGAACACGCGGCTCGCGTTGTGATCGGGCACGTAGACGATGTCGCCCGTTTCCAGCGCCACGTTCTGCGAAATGTCGCCGCGATCGAGCGTGCGCTGCACGTCGAGCAGGTAGGTCTTGCCGCCGCGCGTGAGCTGCACGCGTTGCAGATCCGCATCGGCCAGCGAACCGCCGGAGCGCGTGATCGCGTCGAGCACCGTGAGCTTCAGGTCGGTAATCGGCAGCGAGCCCGGGTTCTTCACTTCGCCGGCGAGCTGGATCTGCTGGCTGCGGTACTGGATCACGCGCACGTCGAGCTGCGGCTTGATGGCGTAGCCCGCCAGGCGCGACACCAGCATCGCGCTGATCTGCGCGGTGGTCTTGCCGGCCACCGCGACACGGCCCACGGTCGGGAAATAGATCGTGCCGTCGGCCGCCACGCGCGCGCCGTCCGGCGTAATCTGCACGCCCGGCGCGCCGACGCCGCCCCCGCCCGTGTTGTCGAGCGGCGGCAGCGGCGTGGCGGCCGCACCGGTCACGGTCAGTTCCGGGTGCCCCCACACGGTGATGCCGAGAATGTCGCCCTGGCCGACCCGATAGTCGATCTGCGGGCCGTCCGGCGCCTGCGGCAGCGCCGGCGGCTCGGATTTCATGGCCTGCACCTGGCCGGTAATGACGCCGGCGTCGATCATCTGCACCGGGTACACCGGCGGCGGTGCATCGCTTTTCGCCGGTTCCTGCATTTGAGCCGGATTGAGATACGGCCCGGGGGCGAACGTGCAAGCGGCTGCCGCCCAGCACGTCAACAGTGCGAATATCCTGCCGATGCTTTTCATGTTGGTCATCCCGTGACGAGGTACGAATCGATCTAGGTCGGTGTTCGTTTTCAATATGCAGTTCAATACGCAGTGCGAATCGATCGGGCGGCGCGCGTTCAATAGGCCGCCGCGCGGATCTGATGCCCGAGATAGCTGCCTGCCGATTTCGACGGCATCTCATGCATGCGACGCACGTTGCCGTCGCTGGCGCTTTCGGCCGAGGAGCTGGCGTGCAGCAGACGCTGAAACTCGCCCTTGATGATTCCGTAGCACTCGCAGGCCGACGCTTCGAGGCCGGCGCGATCGAGGATGGTGATCTTGCCGCGCCGCTGCGCGATCAAGCCGGCGTCCTGCAGCTTGCCGGTGGCCTCCGTCACGCCTTCGCGACGCACGCCGAGCATCGAGGCGATCAATTGCTGGGTGACGGCCAGCTCGTCAGTCTTGAGACGATCCTGCGTGAGCAGCAGCCAGCTGCTGACCTGCCTGACGATGTGATGGCGACGGTTGCACAGCGAGTTCTGCGCGACCTGCGTGAGCAGCGCCTGGATGTAATAGAGCATCAACTGATGCACGAAACCGTGGCGATCGAATTCGCGCTTGAACAATTGCGCATTCATCGCATAGGCGTAACCGCCGCTACGCACTTCGATGCGGGTCGGCATCGTGAAGCCGCCTGTCAGGGCGGGCACGCCGATCACGCCTTCATTGCCCACCGCGGCGACTTCCGCGGTGGCGCCGTCCGCCATCAGGAAAATCATGGAAATGATGGCACTGGTGGGGAAATAGACTTTCTTGACGGTTTCCCCGGCATCGGACAATAACTGGCCGCTCTTCAATTGAACGAGTTGAAGATGAGGTGCAAGCGCGTCGAAATCCGAGGCGGGCAAGGACGCGAGAAGATGATTTGCAGGTTGTGTGGTCATGACATCGGACATAAATATTGGCGCTGGGTCATTTGACATACCGAAGTAATTCGGGCCTGTAAGCTGGAAAGCAGGACAGCCAAGCATTTTTTTGCAGCGCACCAGCCCTTACTCCGGTGCAGGACAACTGCCGACGGTCATCTGCCGTTGGTGAGATTCATACAGCGATAACCATGCCAACAACATCAAGTCTTTGTTTATAAACGTTTTTTTAAAATGTGTTTTAAACAGTGAGGGGTTTTATGTCGGAAATGTCTCGAATCTGAGCTACTTTCCGGCCTCGCTCCGCAGCCTCGACGCATTGCACAAGATGCTGCGCTGCACTCAAGCCGGCTCGGATGCAAGATTGTCAAGGCGCAGGGCGCGATAAGCCCTCTCGTGCGATCGCCGCAAGGCGGTGATTTTCGGCAAGCGCGATTTGATTCGATCTGCTTCATATTTGATACGCGGCCTGAAAATGCGCGATCGCGCACTGTCATTCCCCTGACGTTCATGTCCGCGCATTGATTTTCCGAGTACCGAAACTCTGTGCGACGCCGTACCGAATTACGCCATGGCGCCCGATAGCATCGCGTCTGCGGAATCATCCCCGCGACTCGGCTCTGGCGTGCTGGCGCGGACTGAACGATCACGGAGGAACGGCGATGAAGGTCGCACTGATTCAAGATTGGCTGGTCACGTACGGCGGCTCGGAAAAAGTCCTCGAGCAGATTCTCGAATGCTTTCCCGACGCCGATCTCTTCAGCCTCGTCAACTTCATGCCCGATCACCCGTTGCTGAAGGGCAAGCCGGTCAAGACCTCGTTCATCCAGAAGCTGCCGTTCGCGAAGCGCCGCTATCGCGGCTACCTTCCGATGTTTCCGTTGGCGATCGAGCAGTTCGACCTGTCCGGCTACGACCTGATCATTTCGAGTTCGCATGCGGTGGCGAAAGGCGTGCTGGTCGGCCCCGATCAATTGCACGTGAGCTACATCCATTCGCCGATCCGCTACGCGTGGGATCTGCAGCACCAGTACCTGAACGAAAGTGGCCTGACGAAAGGGCTGCGCGCGTTTCTCGCGCGCGCGGTGCTGCATTACCTGCGGATCTGGGATGTGCGTACCGCGAACGGCGTCGACACGTTCATCGTCAATTCGCGGTTCATCGGGCGGCGTGTCGAGCGGGCCTACCGGCGCGATTCGGTGGTGGTGCATCCGCCCGTCGACGTCGAGGCGTTCGAGCCGTGCTCACGAAAGGAAGCGTTCTACGTGACGGTTTCGCGAATGGTGCCGTACAAGCGCATGGACCTGATCGTCGAGGCGTTCGCCGCGATGCCGGACCGCCAGCTGGTGGTGATCGGCGACGGTCCGGACATGGCCAAGGTACGCGCCAAGGCCGGCCCGAACGTGACGATCCTCGGCCATCAACCGTTCGCCGTCCTGAAGGACCACCTGCAACGCGCGCGCGCCTTCGTGTTCGCGGCGGAAGAGGATTTCGGCATTTCAGTGGTCGAGGCGCAGGCGTGCGGCACGCCGGTGATCGCGTTCGGCAAGGGCGGCGCATGCGAAACCGTCATCGACGAGACGCAGCCCCACCCCACCGGCCTGTTCTTCGAAGCACAGACGGTGGAATCGATCCAGGCGGCCGTCGGCCGCTTCGAGGCGAATCTCGGCCGATTCTCACCGGTGAGTTGCCGTCTCAATGCCGAGCGCTTTTCGAAGGCCGAATTCCAACGCGGCCTGCTGACCGCCGTATTGGGGGCGGCCGAATCCCGGCCATCGCTGCCGGCTGCCCGCAAGATCCGCGCGGCGTTGCGCGATGCGCTGCGCGCGCCCGAGGCGCCCGGTTCGCAGCAGGCGGACGTGGCGCTGAAAATCGATTGATTCCGGTGTCGCGTTAACCCTTGCGTGCGGCGCCGCACAAACGGCGCACGCGGCCTGACCGATAGTCGAACCCATACCGAAAAGGACCACGCGCTACCTGCCCGCGTCGCGGCGACACGCTCGTCGCCACGCCGGCTGCCAACCTATGCCCGATTTCCATAGGAGTCCGCCATGTCCCAGTCAGCTGTCCCGGCCGGTTCCTCCGGCCACGCAAGCGCACTGCCGCACCATGACGCCCCGACCTATCTCGACGATCTGCTCGAGGCGGGCCTGTTGATTTCCACCGGCGTGGACGGCCTGTACGGCCGCAGCGCGGTATTCGAGGAGGTGGTCGAGCGCGTGAATGCGTTGATCGGCCGCTGGGGCGACGGCAAATCGGTGGAAGTGTTGCGCTTCCCGCCCGCGATGAACCGCACGATTCTTGAAGAAAGCGGTTATTTCAAGCATTTCCCCGATCAGATCGGCAGCGTGTTCTGCTTCAGCGGCGACGAGGTTCGCCATCAACGCCTGCTGGCCTGCCTCGACCGGCAGGAAGACTGGACCGAAGACGTCAAGCCCACCCGCCTCGCCGTCACGCCGGTGGCCTGCTATCCCGTCTACCCGATCATGGCCGCGCGCGGCCCGCTGCCCGCCGGCGGCCGGTTGATCGATATCTTTTCGTACTGCTGCCGACATGAACCGTCTCGCGAGCCGGAACGGATGCTGATGTTCCGGCAGCGCGAATTCGTGTGCCTGGGCACCGCCGAACAGGTGCAGGCGTTTCGCGAGGACCTGATCGACTACGCGAAGGCGGCGATCGGCTCGCTCGGCCTGCCCTGGTCGATCGAGCTGGCCAACGATCCGTTCTTCGGCCGCATCGGCAAGTTCATGGCGAACAGCCAGCGCCAACGCGCGCTGAAGTTCGAACTGCTCGTCGACGGCATCAACCCGGACAAGCCCACCGCCTGCGGCAGCTTCAACTACCACCTCGACCGCTTCGGCGAACTCTGGAAGATCGAGACGGCCACCGGCGACACGGCCCACACCGGCTGTTGCGGGTTCGGGCTGGAGCGCCTGGCGCTGGGCCTGTTCCGGCACCACGGCTTCGATCCCGGCGCGTGGCCCGAGCCGGTGCGCCGGGTGCTGTGGCGTTGAGCGATCGGGCTGCGCCGCGACGAGGTATTCCTTCTGCTGTTTTGCCGTTCCGGCATCGCCATGGAGTGACTTCATGAACAACACGCAGCACGTAGTCCGAAACATCATCGCCGACCTGAACTGCCTCGACGTGCCGGTCGACGCCGTGACCGACCGCACCGACCTTTACGCGGTCGGCCTGACGTCGTTGACGTCGGTGCAGTTGCTTCTGGAAATCGAACGCGCATTCGACGTTCATGTTCCCGACGCGATGCTGACCTACGAGATGTTCGAAAGCATCGACGCGCTGGCCGACGCGATCGGCACGTTGCAGCAGGCGGACGCGGCCTGACCGGCGGCTGCCGGCCGCCAGCCGCTCACTGCCTCGCCGGCAGTTCGCGTTCGACGATCTCGAGCAGCCGGCACGCGGCCACGTCCCAACGGAAATCGGCGGCGCGCGCGCGGCCGCGTGCGCGCAAGGTGTCGCGGGTGTCGGGGTCGGTCATCATCTGCACGACCTTGGCGGCGATGTCCTCGACCGAGCGCGCGTCGCAATACAGCGCGGCGTTGCCGCACACTTCCGGCAGCGCGGCCTCGCGCGAGGCGATCACCGGGCAGCCGCACGACATGGCCTCCAGCGGCGGCAGGCCGAAACCTTCGTAGAGCGAAGGAAACAGGAAACAGCCGGCGTGCTCGTACAGCGCCTTCAATTCGCCGTCGGACACGAAGCCGGCCATCACCACGTCGTTCGACAGCGAGATATCGGCTTTCTCCTTCGCGTTGAACACCCGCAGGTCGAACCCGCCCACCACCACGAACTGCCAGTCGTGCCCGCCGTCGAGCAGCGCGATGGCCGCCAGCACGCGCGCCAGGTTCTTGCCGACCGACAGGCTGCCGACGATCAGCACGTAGTGATCGGCGCGCAGGTTCAGCCGCGCCAGGATGCCGGCATCGGGCACGATCCGGTCGAAATGATCCACGCCGTTGTGGACCACCGAAATGCGCGACGCGGGAATGTTCAGCCGGGCCATGATGCGCAGCTTCGAGAACTCCGACACGGTCACGATATGGTGGGCGGTGCGCTTCAGGATCGCGTAGGCGAAGCGATACCAGAGCCGGTATTTCCAGGAGTAATTCCCGGGCAGGTCGTACACGGCCACGTCGTGCACCATCAGCACCTGCCGCCGGGCGAACAACGGGCCGATATTGCACAGGCTCAACAGTACGCGCCCGCCCACGGCCCATGGCAGTCCGAATTGTTCCCACAGCGAGCCGCTCAGGCGTGCCGCCACAATCTGCTCGGCCGGAAACACCACGCCATCCTGCGCGTTCGCGGGCAGCAGCAAGGCCGGGCGCCTGCCTGACGGAAACAGGCGCGCGAACGCCATGGCCAGTTCGTAGCCCACCCGTTGCACGCCGGTCATGCGCTGCGAGGCGAACTTGCCGTTGATGGCGAACCGCCCGCCCCGGCCGGATCGGCTCGACCGGTCGCGAAGCTCGTGATCCGCGCCGCGCATGACCGAACCGCGCGGCAGGTCCGGGTCCGTGGCGCGCGTGTGCGACTCCTTGATCGTCTGGCTCATCGGGCGTGGCTCTCCGGGGTTGACGTCGGTCTGCGCATTAGGCAATTCGCGCCCGGTGCGCACCGTACGATCTCGCACACTGCCCCGCGTTCGCCAATGTGCGACGGCGCACCGATGGATCGCCACGATGCCCCGAGCATGCTTGGGCAACATCGCGGCGCCGGCCCGCCGGGCAGCGCGCGCCGTCAAATCGTTTCGTTTTCCTACCGACCCTCATGCCCAGCGCCGCCAGCCCGCACCGTCTCGATCATGTCGACGCCATGCGCGCGATCGCCGTGCTGCTCGTGATGTGGACGCACTACGCCGAGCTGTACGGCACCATCGCCGGCTCGCAATTCGCGTTCGACACGATGCAGCAGTCGATCAATTTCGGCCGGATCGGCGTGGTGATCTTCTTCGGGATCAGCGGCATGCTGATTCCCAACAGCCTGCGCGGCTCGGTGGCCGACGGCACGCGCCGTTTCGTGATCCGACGGGTGTTTCGCCTGTATCCGGCGTTCTGGCTGTCGCTGCCGATCGGCTATGCCGTGTATTGGCTGCTGTTCGGCCACCGAATGGCGCCGATGGGGCTGGCCGCGAACCTGTCGATGATCCCCACCGCATTCGGTTGGGACGCCATCATGTCGCATTACTGGACGCTCGAAACCGAGCTGGCGTTCTACGCGCTGTGCCTGGCGCTGCATTGGCTCGGCGGCCTGCACCAGATGCGCACGCTGTGCCTGACCTGCCTCGGCCTGTGCGCCGCGTTCGTGCTCGGTTCCGCGTTGAAGCTGATTCCCGCCGATGCGCTCGGCCAATACAAGGGCATGCTGTATCACCTGGCGATCATGTTCTGGGGCGCCTGCTTCCGGCAGGCTTACGACACCCCGCGCGCCGCCGTGAGCTTCGGCGTGTTCTGGCGGAGGGTTTCGCTGTCGTATCGCGCGGCGTTTGTTGCCGTGACGGCCGCCGTGGTCGGCATTGCCGTGTTGATGGCCGGCATCGACCTGCTGCATCGCGATTTCGTGCACGTTTCGGCGTCGATCGGCTATCTGTTCGGAATCCTCGCGTTCCTGCTGTTCGCCACCGTGATCCGCATCCGGGCGCGCGTGTTCGCCTGGATCGGTCGAATCAGCTATTCGCTGTATCTGCTGCACGGTGTGCCGCTTTACCTGATCTATTGGTACTGCAAAGCAAATGGCCTGACGGGCGGCCCGCTGGGGTTGTACATGGTGCTGACCGTGCCTCCGGCGCTGGCGCTGGCCTGGGCGAGCTATCGGCTCGTCGAGACGGCCGGCATCGACGCCGGCTACGCGCTGACGCCGTCGCGCCGCTCGCCGGCCGGCGCCGCACCGCGCCGCGCCGCGCTCGATGCCGCCCGCCCGGCGTCGGCCGCGCGCGACGAGGCATGACAGCTTGCACCCGCCGCCCGGCCCAAGTGCGCTGGCACACTGAACCGCCTCCCAACCTGACTTAAGGTGGCGACCTCGGTCAGCCGATCGTCCAGCCGTCCCGCCGGAGGTTTCGATGTACGCGAAGTCGATTTCGATGCTGTTTTACCTGTTCTTCACCTGCGTGATCTTCAATCCGCAGGTGTCCGGCGTCACGATCTATCTCTACACGTTCCTGCCGTTTCTCGACCCGGGCTTCAGCCGGTTCCTGCTGGCCACCTCGCGCCGCTGGCTGATCCCGATCGGCATCGCCATGGCCGCGTGCCTGCTGACCAATCCGATGATGGCCGCGAAGATCGTCTCGATCTTCGCCAGTGTCGGCTACCTGATGTACACCATTTCGAAGCGGATCGATTATCTGCACCCGTGGATGATGGTCAATATCCTGTTCGGGCTCGCGCAGTTCGTGCTGTATTACGCCGACTATTCGCTGTCGGTATCGATGGGCCCCGATCAGGTGTCGAAGATGCTGTGGGGCGACTCGGCCACCCAGACCAACGCCAACTATTACGCCATCCTCTATTTCGCGCGCGTCAGCGGCTTCTCGCGCGAAGCCGGGTTCTTCTCTTCGCTGCTGTCGGCCGCGTTCGTGCTGTACCTGTTTCAGGGGCGGCGCAACCGCTGGATCATCGCGATGTACTGCGTCGGCCTGTTCATCAGCTTGTCCAAGGCCTCGTTCGTGCTGCTGATCTTCGCCGCGCTGTACGGCATGCGGCGGCAACTGCGCGCGATGCTGCCGTTGTTTTCGCTGGCCGCGTTCTTCGGCGTGACGATGGTGATCGCGCTGTACATGAGCGCCCACGACTTCTTCGGCTCGGAAACCTTCGCGCACCGGTTTGCCGGCTATCCGTTCCTGGTGGACGCGAGCTTCGCCGACCTGGTGCGGGGCGTCACCTCGCAACAGCTCAACGACGAATACGGCTACCTGCCCTACCTGGCCTCGAATCGCGAGCTGTACGCCATCAGCTCGGTCACGTTCACGGGAATCCCGGGCCTGTTCGCCGATGTGGGGCTGCTCGGCGCGCTGGTGGTGCTCGGCGTGCTGGCGTTCACGGCCAGCGACGGCTTCGTGATCCTGCTCTGCCTGCTGATCACCACCACCGTCGGCCTGACCACCGTGACCTCGTTCGTGCCGCTTGCCTATTTGATCGCGTATTGGCCGAGCTTTGCGCGGTATCTGAGCGCGCAACGCGAACGCCCCGCCGCGCCGGCCCGTTCGCGGTTGATCTCGCGGCCACCCCCGGCGCCGATCGCGGTTCCTCCGCGTCATTTGCTGCGATGAGGCTCGCGCTCATGCATCCGGCGCCGCGGGCAGCCTGGCGTGCGATGCCGCTTCTCGCACTGCTTTTCACCCTGTTTATCGCGCCGCTGCTCGGATGGTCGGCCGAATCCTCGGCACAGCTTCGCAGTGCCAATGATGCGGTCGCCTTGCAGGGGGTGCCGGGCGAGCGATTTTCGCTGAAGTTCACGCCGGCCTCGCTCGACGCCCTGGGCGCGACGCTGACGGTGCTGGTGTTTTCGTACGACGCCACGGGCCGGCTCAATCCGTCGCCGGCCGCCACCTACTTCCAGGATGTCGACCCCGACCAGCAAGGCCGGGCGGTGAGCGTGCCGGTCACGCTGACCCGGCCCGGCTTCTATCGGGCCCAGGCCGAACTGTATTCGCGCGCCGGCACCTTGCTCGGCCGCGCGGCCACCACGTTCACGCTCCAGCCGACACGCCGCGTGGCCGGCTTGCCCGGATTCGGCGTGGTGACGCACTTCGCGCAACTGCAGGGCTCGCCGGCCGTGCTGCTGCCGATGGTGCAGCGAGCCGGATTTTCGTGGATTCGCGACGAACTCTATTGGCAGGAGATCGAGAAAACCCCGGGCCAGTTCCGCTTCCCGCCGCCATACGATGCCTATCTCAAGCAGGCCGCGCAGTTGGGCATCGCGCCGCTCGTGGTGCTCGATTACGGCAACCCCCGCGCCTATCCGGCGCTGTTCGGCAAGGCGTCGTTCCCGCAAACCCCCGAGGCACGCCAGCGCTTCGTCGGCTACGTCGAGCAGGTCGTCAAGCGCTACGGCAGCCTGGTCAAGCATTGGGAGCTATGGAACGAGCCGTCGTTCGATCAGATCTCCTACGCAACCTACGGCGCGCTGCTGAAGGCCGTCTACCCCGCGATCAAGGCCTTGAGCCCGGCCGCGACGGTGATCGCGTGCGGCGGCGGCGGCATCGGCGGCGGCCCCGGCGCCGATTGCCCGATCGAGCTGGTCAAGGCCGGCGCCCTCGATTATCAGGACGGCTTCAGCGTGCACCCCTACATGTCGCCGAACACGCCCGAGCGCGGTTATGCGGCCAAGGGTGGCCCGATCGATACGGTCAGCATCCCGACCACCTGGCCTTATCTGAAATCCGTGGGCACGCGATATTCGAAAAAGAACGGCACGCCGCTGCAGGTATGGATCACCGAATACGGCTGGCCCGTCAATCCGAAGGTGCCGGGGCAAGACGAGGCGAGCCAGGCCGGCAACCTCGTGCGCAGCTATCTGATGTCGCGACGCGCCGATTCGGTCCGCGTGCTGTTCTGGTACGACTTCATGGACGACGGCACCGATCCGAACAATATCGAGCACAACTTCGGATTGCTGCATCACGACATGTCGCCGAAGCCCGCGTTCGTCGCCGCCTCGGTGCTGGCGGCGACGCTCGGCAGCCGGCCCTGGCGCAATGCGCTGGCCGATGGCGACGTGAAGGTCTATCGGTATGCGACGGGAGACGATGCGGTGACGGTGGGCTGGACGGTGAGCGCCACGCCGGGCACGGCGTCGATCGATCTGCCGCCCGGGCGCTATGTGGAACGCGACTGGCAGGGCGTGGAAACGGCGGTGACGGTCACCAGCCGGCCGTTCCTCTGGCAACTCGGGCCGCTGCCGCGCTATCTGCTGCCGGTGCGCGCCGTGCCGAGCCGCCCCACCGGTGCCTAGCCCCGGCTGGCGCCGAACAGCCGGCGCAGCCAACGCCCGGCGGTCACGGTCAAGGGCCGGCGCCGCGGCTCCTCCGCCACGCGCTGGCGCGCCTCGACTTCGTCGCGCGTCAGCATCCGCTCGGTACGCGCGTCCGCGCGGCGTGCCGCCACGCACAGCGCCACGACGAAGAGGATCGCGCCGACTTCCAGAACGGTAATGACGATGACGATCAAGAGGTGCATGGCGGTCGAGGGCTGGAGAAGGCCGGGAACGCGGGACAACGCTCGCCCGCGCCGCAAGTTTGCCACAGCCGGCGGGCCCTGCCGCGATCGCCGCGCCACGCTTCGACCTCGTCTCCTGCCGCTGTCAGATCGACGCGACACTCCCCTTGCCTGTTCAAGCCAGTTCGTACCCCGAATGGATCTGCCCCATGCCCCTGCTCAGTTACGTGACGAATTTCGGCGACCCTTATCTGACGATTCCGCTGGCCGCGCTGATCCTGCTGTGGCTGGCGATGATGCGCTCCTGGCGAGCCGCGCTGTTCTGGGCCGGCGGCATGACGCTCGGCGCGTCGGTGGTGGCGGCCAGCCGGGTGGTGCATGTGATCTGGGGCATCGAGGTGCCGGCGCTGAATTTCACGGTGGTGAGCGGCCACGCGATGCTTGCCGGTGCGGTGTATCCGACCGTGTTCTCGTTGTGCGACAACCGCACGCGCCGCGGCGCCGTGGTCGGCCCGTATGCCGGCGGCCTGCTGCTGGCCACGGCGATCGGCGCGTCGCGCATCTTGCTCGGCTATCACTCGACCGCCGAAGTGGTGTGCGGCCTGGTGGCGGGCATGCTGGTCGCCACCCTGACCTGCTTCCAGTTCACGTTCGCCCACACCCTGTTCGGCAAGCCCGGCGGCTTCACGCTGCACGATCCCACCTTGTTTGCCGCCGCCGCGCTCGCGGCCGTCGTGATGTATCACGGCAAGGTCGCGCCGGTATCGGCTCGAATCGATCGCGATGCGGTCGGGCTTTCGCAGTGGAGCAAGGCGCAGGCTGAAAGAATTCGGCAATAAGGACGGCCTGCCGTATCGAAACCGACGCGCTTGCCGCCAAAAACAATATTGGCATGAATTACCGAATCACGAGAAGCGTACCGCCTGCACAACAAATTGCTTTATAAAAATTACCGCCCCTCCATCTCGCCTCGAATTTATCTCGTTCCCGAGAAGAAGTAATAATCGGATGTTTTTACCTGAAATGACCGCGCAAACGTTTTACATTGAATTGATTAATCCCGGGTTCATCGTCTCGAATCGAAAACGCCAAAAAACGGAATCATAGGTGCGTTAGATTTGTATTTCATGAGATTGGCGACGCGCTGCTTCGAAAACTACCGGTATCGGGATTCGTCGAAAAATCGAACGGAGGCAGCGCCGTGAATCGACCCTGTTGAAGAAAACCAACGCATGGCCGGAGACTTGCACCAATTCACGCCACATTCCGGCACAATCCTGCATCCTGGAATTGAATTGCCGATCAAAAATCAACAATCAGACGGAATCAAACAGGAAGCCGAGGAAATGTTTCGAGACAAACAGCAAGAAATCGTTACACGAAAACGAGGCGCAACATTATATGTTGGTTTTCTTGAAATGAAAATCGGGATATTCCCGCTTGGTGCAACTGCTAAATAGTCTTACAGTCCTCCCTGCTGCGTGCGAATTTAGTGAACAATAGCGTCGACAGCTTCACTTGATGGATAAGCCAGTTTTCTGACTTATCTTAAATCACATCAATCGACGCAGCACCGCGATGCCAGTCGCATAGATCCAGGCCAGCGTCTGACAGGGCTACCATCACGCGCACCGTTTCATGAGGTCCGAATGAAGCGGTTTTGTTCGATGGCATCTGATTTGTCCGAAAAATAATCGTGAGGGGTCCGACGGGCGCAATACCTGGCCGATTGCCAGGTATTGCGCGCGCGTCGGCCCGTGTTGCGTGGTCGATGTCGCGTTCAATTGCCGCGCGCGATACCGAACAGAAGCGATCAATTTTGGGAATCATTGTGACCGTGCCCTTGAACTTGATATTCGACCGAAAAATGGATCAGCTCGCGAAGCGGCGCAGACGTTGGACGAAACAACGAAAACGGGAAATCGTGGCCGAGAGCTTCGACCCCGGCACGTCGCTGCAGACGGTGGCAGCGCGGCACAACATCAATCCCAGTCAGCTTTCGCATTGGCGAAAGCAGTTCCGGGAGCAGCTCTCGTCGGCCTCGAGGATCGACGACTCAGCCAGGGCGGATGCGGGGCAGCCCGACTG
Organism: Burkholderia sp. 3C; assembly: GCF_054589155.1. Classification (NCBI taxonomy): domain Bacteria; kingdom Pseudomonadati; phylum Pseudomonadota; class Betaproteobacteria; order Burkholderiales; family Burkholderiaceae; genus Burkholderia; species Burkholderia sp. 3C. The sequence continues at coordinate 41,373 of NZ_BAAILN010000092.1, read as the reverse complement.
ACCGAGGCGGAATCGGCAACGTGCCTCGCCACGAACCCGCGTAACAACCGGCAGCCGGGGCCGGAGGCGGCCTTCACGGCCGCTCGCCAGCATCCGACGCCGGATGCGTCGGCCGCGCCGGGAGCCTACCCGCCGCGAAGCACGACAGCATCTGCCAGCGCTTCCTTCCGTGAACCGGGGCGCGGTTACTTTACGAGGACAACATGCACGAATTTCATCATGTGATTTCCCCGATCTTTCGTACTGCGACATCCTTGCCGAGCGGCACGCAAGTGCACGAACCGGCCCCTGCGCCTTCGGCCCGCCCGTGCCTGTACCTGTCGCGTCATCCCGACCCCACGCTGGTGGCCTACCTCAAGGAACAGCACTGGGAGGTGCGTTGCGCGAGCACCTCGGCCGATGCGAAGCGCCTGGAGAACCCGGGCGTCGCGCAGGCCGGCATCGTCGATCTCGACAGCTTCAAGGCGCGTGAACTGGCCGCGCTGGAGCCGATCCTGCGCCAGAAGCAGACCGGCTGGATCGCGCTGGTGGACTCGGCCCGGCTGGCCGATCCCGAGATTCGCAAGCTGATTCATCAGTACTGCTTCGACTATGTGAAGCGCCCGCTGACGCGCACCATGGTCGATTACCTGGTGACGCATGCCTACGGCATGATGACGCTGTGCGACAGCGAGCCGGCGGTCGAAGTGGAGACCGGCGGCGGCGCGATGGTCGGCACTTGCGAGGCGATGCAGCGCCTGTTCCGCACCGTTCGCAAGGTTGCGAACACCGATGCGACCGTGTTCGTTTCCGGCGAATCGGGCACCGGCAAGGAACTGACGGCGATCGCCATCCACAAGCAATCCTCACGACGCAAGGCGCCGTTCGTCGCGATCAATTGCGGCGCGATTCCGCACCATCTGCTGCAGTCCGAACTGTTCGGCTATGAACGCGGCGCCTTCACCGGCGCGAACAAGCAGAAGATCGGGCGCGTCGAGGCGGCGCACGGCGGCACGCTGTTTCTCGACGAAATCGGCGACATGCCGCTCGAAAGCCAGGCCAGCCTGCTGCGCTTCCTGCAGGAAGGCCGGATCGAGCGGCTCGGCGGGCACGAATCGATTCCGATCGACGTGCGAATCATCTCGGCCACCCACGTCGATCTCGAAGCGGCGATTCGCGCCGGCCAGTTCCGCGAGGACCTGTTCCATCGCCTGTGCGTGCTGCGCATCGACGAGCCGCCGCTGCGCGCGCGCGGCAAGGATATCGAACTGCTCGCGCAGTACATGCTGCAGAAGTTCGCCAGCGACGGTGCACGCAAGATTCGCGGGTTCACGGCCTGTGCGATCGCAGCGATGTACAGCTATGGCTGGCCGGGCAACGTGCGCGAGCTGATCAACCGGATTCGCCGCGCGATCGTGATGGCCGACGGGCGCTTGATTTCGGCGGCCGATCTCGGCCTCGATCAGTTCACGGCGCAAGCCCCGACGACGCTCGCCGAAGCCCGCGAACGCGCCGAGAAGTTCACCATCGAAGCCGCGCTGCTGAAGCACCGCCGCCGCCATTTCGAGGTGGCGGCCGAGCTGGGCGTGTCGCGCGCCACGCTGTACCGTCTGCTGAATACCTACGGCCTGTAGGCGAGGCAAGCCGGTCCGCGCAAGACGGGACGCCCCGCCCCGCGCCGGAAGGCTTCGTCTGGCGAATCAGACCAGCCGGCCGTAGTTGTCCTCGAAGCGGACGATGTCGTCCTCGCCGAGATAGGTGCCCGACTGCACCTCGATGATTTCGAGCGGCGTCTTGCCGGGGTTCGCCAGGCGATGCACGGTGCCGAGCGGGATATAGGTCGATTCGTTCTCCGAAATCAGGAAGGTGTCCTCGCCGCGCGTCACCTCGGCCGTGCCGCGCACGACGATCCAGTGCTCGGCGCGATGATGATGCATTTGCAGCGACAGCTTCTCGCCCGGCGTCACGACGATGCGCTTGACCTGGAAGCGCTCGCCCGAATCGATCGAATCGTAATAGCCCCACGGGCGATGCACCTTGCGGTGGTTGTCGGCCTCGGGGCCGCGCTCGGCGCGGATTCGCGACACCACGGCCTTGATCTGCTGGGCGTTCTGCCGGTCGGCCACCAGGATCGCGTCGGCGGTTTCGACCACCACCACGTCGCGCAGCCCGACGCAGGCGATCAGCCGGCCCTGCGAATGCGCGAAGGTGTTCTCGGTGTCCTCGAACATCACGCGCCCCTGCCCGACATTGCCGGACGCATCGCGCGGCAGGATCTCCCAGATCGCATCCCACGATCCGACGTCGGACCACGGCGCATCCATCGGCACCACCACGCCGGCGATGTTGCCGCATTCGGCCAACCGCTCCATCACGGCGTAGTCGATCGAATCGTCAGGACAAGCATCGAATGCCTGTTTGTTCAGGCGCACGAACACGTCGTCGGACGTGCTGCCGCGATGCGCCTCGCGGCAGGCCGCGAGAATATCGGGGCGCACCATGCCGATCGCATCGAGCCACACCGAAGCCCGCAGCACGAACACGCCGGCATTCCACAGATATTCGCCGGAATGCACGTATTGCTCGGCCAGCTCGCGGCGCGGCTTCTCGACGAAACGGTCGATCACGAAGCCGCCGTCCTGCCCGATCGGCACGCCCGTACGAATATAGCCGTAGCCCGTCTCCACGCGGCGCGGCACCACGCCGATGGTTGCGATCGCACCATTCGCCGCGTAATGCGCGGCACGCAACACGGCGGCCTGGAACGCGGCGGCGTCCGGCACCGCATGGTCGGCCGGCGTCACCACCAGGATCGCGTCGTTGCCATTGGCCACGCTGACCAGCGCGGCGGCGGTCAGCGCCGGCGCGGTGTTGCGCGCGCACGGCTCCAGCACGATGCGCGCCGGCTTGCTGCACGAGCGCAATTGCTCGGCACTGATATAGCGATGGGGTTCGCCGCACACCAGAAACAGTTCGCCGGCGGTCGGCCAGCTTGCCTGCAGGCCGTCGAGGCGGCGCGCGGTGGCCATCAGCAAGGAGTCCTCGCCAAGCAGCTTCAGCAACTGCTTCGGATACTGCTCGCGCGACAGCGGCCACAGCCGCGTGCCGGCGCCACCCGCCAGGATCACGTGCTGGATCGGCAGGCTGGCGGCCGCCGCATGGACAGGTTGCGCAGCTTGGAATGCGAGGGGTGTGCTCATCGATGGGCTCCAGTTTCACGAGGGATTCGCGCAATCGCGCGGCGCCGGTCCGCTGCAAGTGCGCCGGAACGGGCGGGCGCGCGGTACATGCCAACGTAAAAGCTTGCTGCACTGCACACCGTTCGGTCGCGAACACAGGCGCCGCCGCCCCGATATTTCGTGCTCCTGACGGCTCGCATGTCTGCCTGCCCCATCAAAGTGCGCCAGCGCACCGAACGCCCGGGCACCGGCATTGCATGCTGGCTGCACGAGGAATGACGTGAAGGGTAAGGCGATCAGGAATGCCGAACGCACGACGATATCGTCGGGACGGGGGAGACGCATTCGACAGCGGAAGGGGGCTCCGCCAGGCTCACCATGAGGGATCCTCGAATGACGAGAGACTTTCGCCAATTTGACCAATATTAGACCGCGATGAGTATATGGAACCGATCATTTTCAGTGGGCACGCCGGATGGCTGCATGAAGCCGATGGCGACTGCGGGGTCGTGCTTTGCAATCCGTTGGGGCACGAAGCGATGTGGTTGCATCAGGCCATGCGTCAGTTGGCCGACTATCTGGCCTTGAGAGGGGTCACGGTGTTGCGCTTCGACTATCTGGGCACGGGCGACTCGACCGACAACGGCGCCTGGGTCCGGCCGGCCGACTGGGTGGCCGAGGTGGTGGACGCCGTCAACTGGCTGAAGGACACCACGGCGGTCAAGCACGTTTCGCTGGCGGGGTTCCGCTTCGGGGCGATGATCGCTGCGCTGGCGGCGCGGCAGGTCGAGGTCGATTCGCTCGCGCTGTTCGCGCCCGTGGTGTCGGCCCGGCTGTTCCTGCGTGAAATGAATTTCCTCCATCAAACCTGGCGCCGCAAGGCCGGCCTCGCCGACGACGAAGCACCGCCCCCGGACGGCACGCGCGAAATCTTCGGCCACCTGTTCTGCGCCGGTGGGCTGGACGCGATCGCCGAATACGATCTCGCCAGCGGGCCGCGACCGTCGGCCGGCCGCGTGCTGATCGCGCACAGCGGGCAGAACGACGGCAGCGACAAGCTCGCCGCACGGCTCGGCGCGCAAGGCGTGCCGGTCGAATCGATCGAGTTCACCCATTACGCACAAACGCTCTGCCCGCCCTGGATGACCGAATCGCCAGTGGTCATGCTCAACGCGGCGGCGGACTGGCTGTCGCGGCACGACGGCACCGCCACCGTCGCGTCGTGCCGCACCGTCGAGCGCCTGCACCCAGGCATGCCGGTGCCGGGCGGCGTCGAACGCCCGGTGCGCACCGGCGATGGCCGGCTCGCCGGCATCCTGTGCGAGCCGATGCAACACGGCGACATGGCCGCGCCCGCGCTGCTGATTGCCAACACCGGGGCCACCCATCATGTCGGCGACGGCCGCTTCGGCGTGGAACTGGCGCGCGAGATGGTGTTTCATGGCTACGCGTCGCTGCGCGTCGATGCGGACGGCATCGGCGACAGCGCGGGCGCGGCGCAGGCACGCGGCCCCGGCCAGATTCCGTACGAATCGATGGCGGCGGACCTGTCGGCCTGGGTGGACTGGCTGGCCGAACAGGGCTACCGGCAGATCGTGATCTTCGGCATCTGCGCCGGGGCGTACACGGCGCTGGTCGCGGCGCGCAAGAACCTGGGCATCCGTGGGCTGATCCTCGTGAATCCGGCCAGCTTCCTGCTGCCGGAGAACTGCACCATCCTGCAGGCGGCGCAGAACCCGCGCGGCTCGGCGCGCGCCAACCTGCGCTCGATGACGCGCGCCGACAAATGGACCAAGGTGCTGCGCGGCGAGGTCAGCCTGCGTCCGGCGGCCCGCACGCTATGGCGTCACGCCATGACGCGCGCGCAGCACCATCTGGCGACGCTGTCGAACGACCGGCTGTTCGCCACCACCTCCAGCCATCAGGTGCATCGCCACTTCCGCCGGCTCGATGCGGCGGGCGTGCGCGTGCGGCTGCTGTTCAGCCCGAAGGATCACGCGCTCGACGAGTTCTACCTGCACTTCGGCGCGAGCCGCCGCAAGCTCGGCAGCCTGCCGCGGCTCAACGCGCTGGTGCTGGACAACGTCGATCACGAAGTGCTGAACCGGCGTGCCCGCGAGGACGTGACCACCGAATGCTTCGCACTGCTTCAGGAAATTTTTCTCGCCGTGCGCCGGGAACACGTCCGCCCGGTCGCGGCAGGCACCCAGGCGGAGTTCACGATGACCTGACTCGCCGGCCGCGGCCCGGCGCGACTGACGAACGATGGTGGGGCGAGGTCGGCCTGCCACGCCATGATCTGCTCATGACATTGCACGATGACCAATCCCACCATCCGCCAGTTGCAACGACGGCTCGGGCAACTGAACCAGTTGCTGGAGGAAACCCGTCAACGGGAAAAGCTGGCCAAGCTCGAACAGCTCGCCAAGGATGTCCAGGAGTACGACATCTCCGAACTGGAGTTGCTGCGCGCGGCGGGCTTCATCAAGCCCAAGCGCACGCCGGTGCAGGCGAAGTTCTACAACCCGGAAACCGGGCAGACCTGGTCCGGGCGCGGCCAGCGCCCGCAATGGATCGTCGGCAAGAACCTCGACGACTACCGGATTCGCGAGACACCGCAACCGTGGTGGCCTGAACGGAGCAAGCCGAAACCCTGAGTGCTTCGCATCACGCGACGCCTGTTCGCATGGAATTATTTTCCGTTTGATCGGAAGATTAAATTTTCATGACAAAAGGCCCAGCGTTCGACCACGCCGCGCACTCAAAGGACTTCGTCATGCTCAATAACGTCAATTCGGGGAACCGGATCGGCCCGCAACCCGGCGCCGATTCCAGCACACACACCGAGCATTCCACCCCGGCGACCGATTCCGGCGCGGCGCGCCGTTCCGCATCGAATCATGCGTTATCGGACCTGACGCCCTCGACCGAAGCCCCGCGCGGCGATGGTTCGCCGCGCATCACGGCGCGCTCGTCGGCCCCCGAATTGCCAGGCACCGCCTCGACGTCCGCCTCGACATCGACCTCGACCGGTGCGCCGTTGACGCCACCGCCGCGCTCGCCGCTGCGCAACGCGGGCCAGACGCCGGGCACGCCGCCGCCGATTCCGCCGCGCTCGGCCAATCGGCCGAAACCGCCGGGCACGGTGTCCAGCGAGGCGAGCACGTCGACCTCCTCCACTGCATCGACGTCGCACGAACCGCCGCCTCCGCCCCGCAGCAGTTCGA
>NZ_BAAILN010000092.1:23406-34898 GCF_054589155.1 Burkholderia sp. 3C | reverse complement strand
TGCGCCCGCCGCCCGCGCATATCCCGATCAGCCGGCCGACGCCGCCCCCGCCGGCGCGGCCGCGCCGCAATCCGGCGCGCCCGCAGCACCAGGGTTCGACGCCGCTGCATCACGGCTCGACCGCCTCGACATCCGCCAGCCACGACGCCGACACGGATTCCGCGCTGCCGTTCCAGCCGCATCCGCTGCAACTGGCGATGACCGCTTCCGAGGCCAGCACCTCGGCCGCACCGCCGCGCCCGCTGGCGTCGCACGACGACATCGCGAGCGCCGCGTTCACCGGCGTGCCGCTGCGCCTGCCGCCGATCGCCGAGCAGGACGAGCAGATCGAGGAGGTGCATCGGCAGGTCGCGCAACTGAACGTGCCCGCGCCGAGCGAGGCCGAGCTGGCCGCCGTCCAATCGCTGGTCGAGCAGATGCCGGCCGCCGACGTGCACGATCCGCAACAGCGCCAGATGCTGGCGGCCGTCACGCAACTGCTGAACGACGTGATTCACGCGGTCACGCATTCGCAGGTCGGCGGCGTCAGCCTGTCCGATATCGCCAACAACAACTTCGACAACACCTACGCAAAGGGGCTGGTGTCGCTGGCCAACTCGATCGTCGCGCGCACCGCGTCCGTGTACGTGCCGACGTTCGGCCGCCAGTTGGCCGGCCAGCGCTTCGCCGAAGGCATGGAGCATCAGCAATGGTCGACCGGCGCGCGCAGCGCGCTCGGCAGCGCGCTCACGTTCGTGCCGATCGCATTGCTGTTGGCCGGTGCGGTGCGCGACGCGCAGAAAGGCCGTGCCACCGACACCAGCAAGATTTCCCGCTACGCGCTGGCCGCGGTCGGCAGCACCATGATGATCGCGGGCCTCGGCACCGGCGCGATGGCCGGCGCGGCGGCCAGCCTCGGCGCCTTCGTGCTGTACTGCGCGATGCGCGACAGCGTGCAGTCGTTCGTCAAGCTCGCCCCGAAGGAGGCCAAGCAACCGTCGCTCGGCGAATCGATGGCATCGGGCGGCGCGTACGCCGTCGATCAGATGGCGGCCGGCAGCGGCATGTCCTACACGGCCACGCCGTCGGGCGCGGGCGCCGCGGGCGAACCGCTGCAAACCGGCCACGGCAGCGAGCGCGCCGGCTACAACCTGGGCGGCGAGGTAATGGACGACATGGTGTCGAACGCGATTACGGCACGCGGCATGCCGCAACTGACGCTGTCGGGGAAGATCCCGAGCCTCTCCGATCTGGCCGACACGGCCACCGGCGCGTTCCCGGCGCGCGCGACGCTGTTTACGGCCAGCACGCTGCTGTCGCAGATCGTCGCCGATCACATGACGGGCAGCTCGCCCACCACGCAGACCAACGTCAACAACCTGGCCGTGGGCCTGATGCTCGGCCTGCTGCTCTATGCGCCGTTCGCGCAGATGGGCAACACGAAGGAGCCGGCCGGCTCGGACACGGCCTCCCACGCCAGCGTCGAGGAGCTGCACGAAGATCCGGCGCACCGCGTGTAACGCGGTATCCGCTGCATTCGCCGAAGCGCGGCGGCCGGGTTGGAAACGACCGCCGCGCTCGCGTTTTGCTTGCGTCTGGCTTGTGTTTGGCTCGACTAAGCAAAGATGAAATGCCGCTAAAGGCCGCCGCCGTTGCATCCTAGAATCGAGCCGATCCCGGACCGCTACGGGTCCGATGCCGACGATGCGGAGTGGCGACATGACTGAACCGAAACAACCGGCCTGGCGTCTCGAAACGCTGGCCGTGCATGGCGGCTACCGGCCGGACCCGACGACGCGCGCCGTCGCGGTGCCGATCTACCAGACGGTGGCCTACGCGTTCGACGACACGCAGCACGGCGCGGACCTGTTCGACCTCAAGGTGCCCGGCAATATCTACACGCGCATCATGAATCCGACCCAGGACGTGCTGGAGCAGCGCGTGGCCGCGCTCGAAGGCGGCATCGCGGCGCTGGCGCTGGCCTCGGGGCAGGCGGCCGTCACCTATTCGATTCAAACCATCGCCGAGGCCGGCGACAACATCGTGTCGGCCAGCACGCTGTACGGCGGCACCTACAACCTGTTCGCCCACACGCTGCCGCTGTCGGGCATCCAGACCCGCTTCGCCGATCCGCGCGAGCCCGAATCGTTCGCACCGCTGATCGATGCGCGCACCAAGGCGATCTTCGTCGAATCGGTGGGCAACCCGCTCGGCAACCTCGTCGATATCGCCAAGCTGGCCGATATCGCGCACCGCCACGGCCTTCCGCTGATCGTCGACAACACCGTGCCCTCGCCGTTCCTGCTGCGGCCGATCGAGCACGGCGCCGACATCGTCGTGCATTCGCTGACGAAATACCTGGGCGGCCACGGCACCAGCATCGGCGGCGCGATCGTCGATTCGGGCCGCTTTCCGTGGGCCGAGCACAAGGCGCGCTACCCGCGCCTGAACGAGCCGGACGTCAGCTATCACGGCGTGGTCTATACCGAGGCGTTCGGGCCGGCCGCCTATATCGGCCGCGCGCGCGTGGTGCCGCTGCGCAACACCGGCGCGGCAATCTCGCCGTTCAACGCGTTCCTGATCCTGCAAGGCATCGAGACGCTGGCGTTGCGCCTCGAACGGATCACCGACAACGCGCTGCGGGTTGCACACTTCCTGAAGCAGCACGCGCGCGTCGAGTGGGTCAACTACGCGGGGCTGCCCGAGCATCCCGATCACGCGCTGGCGCAGCGCTACCTGGGCGGGCGCGGGCCGGGCATCCTGACGTTCGGCGTCAAGGGCGGCCGCGCGGCCGGCGCGGCGTTCCAGGATGCGTTGCAACTGTTCACGCGGCTCGTCAATATCGGCGACGCCAAATCGCTCGCCACCCACCCCGCCTCCACCACCCACCGCCAGCTCTCGCCCGATGAACTGCGCAAGGCCGGGGTCAGCGAGGAAACCGTGCGCCTGTCGATCGGCATCGAGCATATCGACGACCTGCTCGCCGATCTCGATCAGGCGCTGGCGCACGCCTGAGCGCACGCCCGAGCGCACGCAATACGGACCCCGAAACGATGGGGCCGCCACCTTCGACGGTGGCGGCCCGATCGGCTGCCTGAGCGGCTGCCCGATCAGTTGCCTGAGCGGTACGCCGCGCGATCAGTTGCTCGCGATCGACAGGCTCGGGCAGTAGTGCGTGGCCGACAGATCGTCGTTGACGTTCTGGTTGCCGCGTGCGCCCGATGCGTTGGACGTGCGCGGATCGAGGAACAGATGCGCGTTCGACGAGCCGGCCGGCGCGGTGAACGTCATGCTGACCTTCCACCAGTTGCCGACCTTGGTGGCCGCCAGCAGGGTGTTCGGCGAGCCCCACGAGCCGGGCACCACGGTGCCGTTATTGGTGTTCACGACGGTGGCGAACTCCGTGCCGCTGCTGTCGTCGGTCTGCACCGAGAACGCCGGGAAGATCGTCTCGCCCGAGGTGGCCGGCAGGTAGTCGCTGAACGTGTAGCGCTGGCCGCCCTGCACCTTGACCCACTGGTTGATCTGCGCGAACGGGCTGCCGCTCGCGTTGCCGATCACCGCCGCGTGATTGGTGCTGCCGGAAATATCGGTGGTCAGCCCGATCACCGAACCGCCGCTGCCGGTGAACCACGCCGAGGTGCTGGCCAGCGACAACGGTTGCGTGACGAGGTTGTTGGTCTGGCAGGCGGCGGCCGTGGTGTCGACCGACGGGCCGTAGAAGCCCTGGATGCTGGTCTGCACCGCGTCGTCCGCCTTGTCCGAACTCATCTTCGTGACGATCGCGCCTTCATAGAACGTGATCGGCGCATCGGAGGCGTCGCCGCCCTCGCCCAGCGACAGCCCGCCTTCCCAACGGCCGATCAGGTGGTGGCCGGTGTCGTTGAAGAAATCCACCGCTTCGGGCGGCACGCCGTCGTACACCGAGGTCAGCGCGCTGGCCGCCGCGTCGCCGCCCTTCACCGAGAAGCGGTTGGCCTGGCCCTGCGGCGAGTATTTCGCCAGCACCGTGACGAAGTCGGCCGTCAGCGGCTGCTTCGGCCCATACAGATAGACGCCCGCCTCGGCATCCACGCCCGGCCAGTTCACGCCGGTGTTGTTCGCCGAATAGGTCGGCCCGCCGTTCTTGTAGCCGGGGCCGTAGCCGAACACGGCCGCATTGCCGCTCGAATACGACAGCCCGAACATCATGCCCTCGATTTGCCCCTTGCTGCCGTTCGCATCCACCAGCACCGAATCGCCCGGGATCGTGCCGCCCGACGGCGCCACCGTGCCGCTGCCCTGGAACTGGCCGCTCGAGTTGTCTTCCATGTTGCCGTAGGTGCCGCAGCAGGCCGAGGTCGAGCCGAACGGCAGCGTCGCGCCGTTGACCATGTATTCGGCGATTTCCGTGTCGCCGATCGACTGGTTGACCGTGCCGATCCGGTTGCGATACGACTGCCGCGCCTGGATGTCGAGCGCCACCGTGGTCCGGCCGCCCGGCAGCGACACGAGCCGGATGGTCGACGGCGATTTGTCGCCCGCGAACGGCAGGTCGTTGCCCACCGTGATCGCCTGATTGGTCGGCGTCGGGTTGTTCAGCAGGCTCGGGAAATTGACCGACGGGCGATGCACCTGCACCGTCAGCTTGGTGCCGTTGGGCAGCGGCAGTTGCGCGAAGCCGGCGGTGACCGGCACGCTCTGGCCGGTGGCGTTGATCGTCAAGGTTTGCGCCTGATTGTTGAGCACGTTCAGCGTGGCCGGCACGTTGCCGTACTTGCCGGACGACTGGAGCGGCGCGACCAGGTCGATCTGGTCGTAGATCAGGTCCACCACGCAGCCGCTCGCGTCGCTGCCGCAGGCCCGCTTGAGCGTGTCGAGGTTGGTCGTGCCGACCAGGTTCGCCGCCACGCCCGAATTGGCCGCGTACGGGAAGATGTTGGTTTGCGCATTGCTGGTGAGGTTCAGCACGCGGAACAGCGGGCCGGCATAGCTCTTGGTCAGCAGCCGCGTGACGCTGTGCGCGGCCGAACAGGCCGTGCCGGCCGAGGCCAGCGCGTCGCAAGGCAAGGCCGCGGCGGCGGCCGCGTTGCCGGACGTGGCCGCGCCGCTGGCCGAGCTGTCGCTCGGCGGGTTCTGCTTGAGGGACTGCGACACGCCGCCGTCCGAATCGCCGTTACAGGCGGCCAACGCCAGCGTCATGACCGCCGCCACCGCCAGGCCCAATTCGCTTCGCTTCAACATAACCCTACCCTCCGTCCGATCAAACGTTGTGTATTGATAAGTTTTCCGAAATATTCGATACGCGATGCCACTTCACACACTTGCAAGCACTACTGATGAATTTCCTTCAGGCGGACGACCGGCGCGAGGCGGCACGCCGCCCGGTGCGAACACCAGGGCGAGCGGCGCGATGCACGGCGGCGATCGAATCGGGTCAGTCGATGAAACGGATGCGGGAAGGCAGGAACGCCGGCGGCGTTCCCTTGCTGCGCGCCTGGCCGTCAAGCCCCCTCTCCGGCCGCCGCGCGCTGTGTTCGGTGTGTGCTGCCGCCCCGCCTTGCGGCGGCGTGACGGCAGCGTGCCGCTTGCCACGGCTTGTCATCCTTGTCTCCATGTCCGGGCGGTGCCGCGGATCAACGTAGTAGGCGATATGTTCTAGCGATATTTGTTGGTAATAATATTTCCTGATGTGCCGACTTTACGAGTCGGGATAATCCCGTAGTCGCACCTGGCACGACTATCGCCGGCAGCCGCGTTGAAATCGACGACCGAGCATGGCACGGCGGCGGATTCGTCGTTTCGACGCCACGCCGAGCGGCGGCGGCGACCATGGCTGGTGCGGCTGCGTTACCGTGATGAACGCGTCGGACACGGCTCGCGCCGGGTTCGATGCTGGAGCGCATCTATGACTAATAATATTAATTCGTTACGGGGTTCATCGATGATCGTATCGATGCAGCGGCAGCCGTCCGGCTGGCCGCGTTCGTTCATGCCGCACCGGTTCTCATGAAGCGCGCCACGCAACGCCGCCCCACCATGACCGACATCGCCAAGCAGGCCGGCGTGTCGCAATCCACCGTCTCGCTGGTGCTCAACAACGCGGCCGGTACCAAGTTCTCGGACGCCACGCGCGACAAGGTGTTGAAAGTGGCCGCCGCGCTCGGCTATCGCTTCGCAACGCGCGTGCCGGCCATGACGCACGGCGGCGAGCGCGACCTGATCGTCTATCTGGCCGACGAGATTTCCACCAGCCCGCACCCGGTGGTCAGCATCGATGGCGCACGCGACGGCGCGTATGTCGAAGGCAAGATGCTTGCCGTGTACTCGACGCATGGCAATGCCGACATCGAACGCCAGGTGCTCGATGCGGTGCTGGCGTTGCCGAACCTGCTCGGCGTGATCTACGCCACCGTCTACACGCGCCGGGTCACGCTGCCGCCCGCGCTGCTGAACGTGCCGGCCGTGCTGCTCAATTGCACGAGCGCCGATGGCGCGCTGTCGTCGGTGGTGCCGTCGGAAGTGGCGGGCGGCCAACTGGCCACCGATCATCTGTTGCGCGCGGGCCATCGACGGATCGGCTATATCAACGGCGAACCGTGGCAGGACGCGGCGCGCGATCGCCTGAAGGGCTATCGCACGGCACTGGCCACGGCCGACCTTCCGTACGCGCCGGAACTGGTGCGCGAAGGCGACTGGAGTTCCGGCGCGGGTTTCGAGCAGACGCTGTCGCTGCTGCGCGAGCCGCAGCCGCCCACGGCGATCTTCTGCGCGAACGACCTGATGGCGCTCGGCGCGATCGAGGCCGTCAAGCATCGGGGGCTGCGCGTGCCGGGCGACGTGTCGGTGATCGGCTACGACGACCAGGAAATCGCGCGCCACACGCATCCGCCGCTCTCGACCATCGTGCTGCCGAACTACGAGCTGGGCCGCTGGGCCGTGGACATGCTGATGCAGGAGGAGCAGAACCGTGCGGCCGGCGTGCCGGTGCGGCGGCATGCGGTCAAGCTGGACGGGCCGCTGGTCGAGCGCGGCTCGGTGCGCGATCTCGCCGAGGCGGCGGGCACCGACGGGAGCGCATCGCGGTGAAACGCTATCACCGCATCGCGCAGGCGCTCGGCCTGCTGGCGCAGACAGGCTGGTTGATCGCCTATGGTGTGGTCGATACCCGCGCGGCGCAACACGCCGCGTTCAGCGAGGGCGGCCTGGTCCTTTATTTCGGTGTGCTGCTGACGGCCGTGATCAGCCTGCACGGCGGGCTCGTTTCGCTGGCGCTGCTGTTGCGCTCGCCTCGCCCCGACGGCTCGGCCGCCGAGGCGAGATGGGCACTGCTGGCCAGCGCGGCGCTGTGGATCGCGATCGCCGCGTGCCTGAGTCGAAACTGAGCCGGCTCAGGCCGCCCCGCGCTCAGAAGCGGTGAATCATGCCGAGCCGCACCAGCGTCTGGTTCTCGCCCGACGACGCGCCGGCCGAGGCCGGCGTGGTCGCGAAGTCGAATGCCGTGCCGGTGTGCGCGCTGACCACGTGCTGATACATGCCCTGCACGTACAACGCCGTACGCTTGCTGAGGTCGTAGTTCACCATCAGCGAGAACTGATGCCACTTCGGCTGGTACGTGCCGATGTTGGCGCTCAGGCGCGCGTCGGTGAACGTGTACGCGCCGAACAGCCACAGGGCCGGCGTGATCCAGTACTTGCCGTTGACTTCATAGTTGTCGAACTTCCACGATTGCCAGCGCCCGCCTACCGGCTGCGTGGCAGCCGCGGCGATATAGGCGCTGGCGGTCGGGTCGTACACGTCCACATGCGAATACGACACGCCGATCTTCGCGGTGGCGAACGTATAGCTGAGGCCCGCCACGATGTTCTGCTCCGACGAGCCGCTGAACGCGGCGTCGCTGCCCACCGCGCCGTTGGCCGAGCCGGCGGAACCGGCCGCGTCGGTGCGCAGGTAGCCGAGCGCCGCGCTCAGGCCGCCCACGCGATACTGCACGGCCGCGCTGTAGAGCCGGTTGTTCGCAAAGCCCGGATCGTTGCTGAAGCCGTACATCGCCTCGGCCTTCAGGCCGCCGAACGTGGGCGACACATACTTGACCGAGTTGTTCACGCGGAAATCGAAATCGGCGTTGTCGTTGTCGAACGGATGCGAGGCCACGTCGCCGCTCACGCCGCCCGCGCCGGTGTAGCCGCTCCACAGGTCGATCGTCGGGTCGTACTGGCGCCCGAAGCTCACCGTGCCCAATCGTTCGGACTGCAATCCAACCCACGCCTGCCGCCCGAACTCGCGCCCGCCCTGCTTCAGCGCCCCGCTGTTCACGTCGAAGCCGTTCTCGAGCTGGAACACGGCGCGGTAGCCGCCGCCGAGATCCTCGACGCCTTTCAGGCCCCACCGGCTGCCGAACGTGTCGCCGCTCTTCATCTGGAACGTGCCCTTGCCGCGCGCGTTGCTCGTGAAGTTCAGGCCTTCGTCGATGATGCCGTACAGCGTCACGCTGCTTTGCGCGTGCGCCACCGCGGCCGTGCCGCCGAACAACACGGCTGCCGCCGTCCATCGTGCTACAAATCTCATGATTTCCCCTGGGTGGTGTGGTGTGACATGAAACGAATCGAAAGCCATCGAAAGCGATTGAAAACATTCGGCAGCACGAATCCGCGCGCTCGACGTGACGGCGCGGAAGCTTCGTGCGGGAACTGCCGGTGAGGCGGGTCTGACTGTGGGTCTGACTGCGGGTCTTGCTGCCGGCCTAGTAGCCGCGCGATCGATCGACCGCGTCGGGCATTCGCCCGGTGGCGCGATAGGCGGCCACGTTCGCCGCGACCACGGCGGCCGAAGTGGCCACGTCGGTGGGCGCGGACACATGCGGCAGCACCGTCAGCGCCGGATGCGCCCAGAGCGGCGAGGCGGCCGGCAGCGGTTCGACGTCGAACACGTCGAGCACGGCATGCGACAGGTGGCCCGTGTCGAGCGCGGCGAGCAGGTCGCGCGTCGCCACCACCGGCCCCCGGGAAAAATTGATCAGCGCCGCGCCGCGCTTCATCGCGCCGAGCCGCTCGCGATCGAGCAGGCCGCGCGTGGCGTCGGTCAGCGGCACGAGGCACACGACGATGTCGCTGTCGGCCAGCATCCGCATCAGCCCGTCGGGGCCGTGGCAGGCCTGCACGCCCTCGACCTGCTTCGGCGTGCGGCTCCAGCCGGCCACGCGAAAGCCCGCCTCGATCAGCCGTGCCGCCGCGCACGCGCCGAGCGTGCCGAGCCCGACGATGCCCACCCGCGTATCGGCCGGCTTGCGGTACGGGCGCTGCAGCCAGTCGCGCGCCTGCTGCTGCGCGCGGTAGGCCGGCATGTCGCGTTGCAGGTAATAGGTCCACGCCAGCACGGCCTCGGCCATGGTGCGCGACATCTCCGGATCGACCAGCCGCACCACCGGCGGCGCGCCGGGCGGCAGGCTGGCCACCAGCTGTTCGACGCCGGCCCACAGGCTCTGGATCCAGGCGAGCTTCGGCAGCGCGGCCAGCTCGGCCGGATCGGGGCGCGCGACCACGGCAATCGTGCTGCGCGCGCGCTGCGCCGCGTCGGCCTGCCGGAACGGCACGACGGTTTCGTCCGGCATGGCCGCCGCCAGCGCGGCAAGATATTCGGATTCCTGATCAGCCGGCAGGCGGGTGATCAGCGTGATGACGTCGGACATGGCATCGGAACCGCAAAGTAGGAGGAAACCGCCCGGGGCCGCGTCATCCGATGGCGCGGCCCCGGGCGCGGAGCATGCTCAGGCCTGCGCTTTCTCTTCGTCCATTTCGGCCATGTCCGTGAAGCGGTCGCCGATGCGCGGGTGCGCGCGGCCGCCGTCGGCCGCGCCGATCGCGATCAGGATTTCGTCGGGCGCGGGCGCGTCGGCAATCTGAAACGTTGCCGTCAGGAAGTGCGAGCGCTGGCCGGTGGCCGATTTGTGGATCATCGGCATCGACAGCATCGCGCCGGGGCCGACGCGCGTGTTCGTGAAGCTCAGGAACGTGGTGCCGTTCACCGCCTCGCGGAACATGTTGCCGAAGCGCAGCGTGTGGATCAGCGCCGAGGCATGCTCGATCTCGCCGTTTACGCCCACCACCGCGGCCTTGCCGTAGGCCTGCACGCGTTCGGCCGGCATCAGCGCCACCAGGCGGCTGGTCAGTTCCTTGCCGAGCGCGGGCGCGAGCCGCAGGATCTCGGGGCGCAGATCCTCGCAGAAGCCCTTGCCGGCCCACGGGTTGCGCAGCACGGCGGCCACCACCACCGTGGTGATGGGCTGCTCGGCGGGCTTGCCGCCTTCGATCATCAGGGTTTCGACAAACGTGGCGATCTTGCGAACTTCGGTATTCATCTGCGTTCTCCATCGGGTGAGTGACGATGGAGCGAATCCTATGTAGCGTGAAATCGAGCGTCTTCCTCCGATTCAGCGGAAGCCCGACTTTTTTGACACTGCGATAAGTCGTATAGTCCGTCACAACCCAAGGGAGGTCTCGATGCCTGACACGCTGGCGCTGATGTCGTCGCTGCGCGACATTGCGAGCCGAATCAGTACGGATGCCGAAGCGGATGCGCTGCTCAACAGCGTGATCGAGCTGGCATGCCGCCACGGCGGCTGGGACATCGGCGCGATCATGAGCGTCGACAGCGCGCACGGTTACGCGCACGTGATCGCGCGGCGCGATCCCACCCTGCTCAAGAAGCCGCTGGCCGACCGCTGGGAGCTGGCCACCAGCCCGGCGCTGGTGGCGCTGCAACGCAACGAGGCGGTGTATATCCGCGATGCGCTCGAAACCACCGAATTCCTCGGCTACCGGCGCGAGGCGCCCGAGCGCGGCTACCGCACCGTGCTGGTGCTGCCGATGGCGAGCCGCGACATCGAGGGCCGGCCGATGGTGCTGTCGGTGTCGTCGCGGCAGGTGGTGGACCTGCCGCCCGAGCTGCTCGCGTTCATGGAATTCATCGTGCACCTGGGCGCCATCGCGATCGAGCGCGCCCACCAGCAGCGTGCCCAGCGCGCGGCCGCCGAGCGCATGCAGCGGATCGCCGCCGTGCAGGGCGCGATGCTCCAGGAGGTGCTGGCCGGCGGCTCGATGGCCACGCTCACGCGCATGCTGGCCGACTTGCTGGAAGCGCCGCTGCTGGTGATCGATTTCTACGGCGGCGAGATGATGGCCTCGCATTCGCCCGACGCCGCGCTCGACGAAGCCGGCTGGCGCACGCTGCTCGACGGCGACACCGGCCTGCAGATCCGCGCCGACGTGCAGCAGGCGATCGAGCGGCGCGCGCTGCGGCGCGTGCGCTTCGACCTGCCGTCGGGCGCGGCGCTGCATGCCGACATCGAGCCGCTGCAGGTGGATGGCGAAACGGTGGGCGCGCTGCTCGGTTTCGGCTTCGGCGATCGCGAGCCGGGCGAGCTTGGCGAACTGCGGGCCGTGGCGATCGAAAACGCCAAGTTCGCGATGAGCGTGCAGTTGATGCGCGGCGTGATCCGCTTCCGTTCCGAAAACCGTACGCTGACCGAACTGTTC
>NZ_BAAILN010000092.1:21517-23308 GCF_054589155.1 Burkholderia sp. 3C | reverse complement strand
GTCGAGCGCCGCTGGCGCGACGAGCAGGACCTGCTCGCGCGCGCGAGCCGCCTGGGCGTGGCGCTGGCGGCGCCAAGCCGGCTGCTGGTGATCGACTATCCGGCGCGCGACGGCGCGGCGCTCGACCGCTCGCACGAGTGCCACCGGATCGCCACGCTGCTGGCCGCGCAACAGAAACTGACGATCCATCCGGTCACGGTGGGCAGCGGCCTGGTGTGCCTGCTGCCCGAGGCGGCGGCGCGCAGCCCGGCGGCGGTGGCGGCGTTCTCGCGCCAGTTGTGCGCGGCGCTGGTGCCGCTGCTCGGCCGCGAGCCGACGCTGGTGGCGGGCGATTTGGTGGCCGGGCTCGACGCGCTGGCCAACGAATGGGACCGCTGCTGGCGGATGATTCGCGTGGCGCGCGCGTTCGGCAAGACCGGCGTGCTCAGCGTGCCCGATCTCGGCCCGCTGCCGATGCTGATCGGCGCGGCCGATTCGTCGGACGTGCGCGCGTTCATCGCCGGCACGATCGGCCCGGTGGTGGCCTACGACGAGCAGCATCGCGCCTCCTATATCGATACCCTCGCGACCTACATCCGCCACGGCTGCCGCAGCCAGGCCTGCGCCGATGTGATGGGCCTGCACGTCACCACGCTGCGCTACAGGCTCTCGCGCATCGGCGAGCTGTTCGGCATCGACGTCGAAACGCCCGAACGGCGCTTCTCGATCGAACTCGCGCTGCAACTGCATCAGTTGCTCGAAGGCGGCCACCCCGCCCGCCTGGCCACCCACGCGGCTCACGAGGCCCATTAGCGCGGCGACGTCCGACAGACCGAAGGGGAATCGGCGCGCCTTCTCCTTCGTTCCGCAGGAAGCCATCCCAATTTCCGCCACATACATTCATCTCAACGCAACACTGTTCGAGGTGAATGGCCATGCAAGCGGCAGTATCCGATATCCGCAACACCCTCGACCCGATCGCGCTGCGCCGCGCGTTCGGGACCTTCGTCACCGGCATCACGGTGCTCACCACGATCGATGCCGAAGGCCGCCCGCGCGGCATGACGGCCAACTCGTTCGCCTCGGTCTCGCTCGATCCGCCGCTGCTGCTGGTGTGCGTCGGCAAGGGCGCGTCGAGCTACCCCGCATTCGCGGCGGCCGAGCGCTTCGCGGTCAACCTGCTCGGCGACGCGCAAACCGATGTATCGAACCTGTTCGCCTCGAAGGCGGCCGACAAGTTCGCTTCGGTCAATCATGACGTGGTGCACACCGGCGCGCCGGTGCTGACCGACTGCATGACGTGGTTCGACTGCACCATGCACGACCGCGTGGATGCCGGCGATCACGTGATCCTGATCGGCCGCGTGCAGGCGTTCGGCACCAGCCCGGCCGCGCCGCTCGGCTTCTGCCGGGGCCGCTACGCGCAGGTCAAGGACCCGCTGCCGGCCGGCTGGCTGTCGTCGAACGACATGATCGTCGGCTATCTGATCGAGGCGCAGGGCGACCTGCTGCTGGTGTCCGACGGCAAGGGCGGCTGGGTGCTGCCCACCGCGCCGCGCCGGCGCGCCAACGGCCGGCTGCCGCTGGCCGGCGGCGGCGAGCTGGCGCTGGTGGCCGACGACACCTTCCTCTATTCCGTGTACGACGTGGACGGCCACGATTCCGGCTACCTGATCTACCGGGCGCGCCTGGCCGAGCCGCGCGGCGCGCTGGCGCTGCCGCCCGGCTTCCGCCTGTTTCCGATGGCGAGCCTTCCGTACGACGAAATCGAATCGGTCGAGATGCGCGCCATGCTGCGCCGCTTCGTGCTCG
>NZ_BAAILN010000092.1:12201-21359 GCF_054589155.1 Burkholderia sp. 3C | reverse complement strand
CCGTGGGCGGCGCGCGCGCCGCAGTGACGAACCGACAGGACTCCGGAACACTTCATGAATACCACCATCGACACCCTGCAAGGCCGGCGCATCGGCAACTTCATCGACGGACGCTTCGTCGAGCCGGCCAGCGGTGAATACGCCCCGAGCTTCGATCCGACCACGGCCCGCCCGTGGTACGAGTTCGCCCAATCGAACGAAGCCGACGTGGACGCCGCGGTGCGCTCGTCGCGGGCCGCGCTGAAGCACCCGAGCTGGCGCCGCATGACCCAGACCGAGCGCGGCAAGCTGGTGCGCCGGCTCGGCGAGCTGGTGCTCGAGCACGCCGACGAACTGGCGATGATCGAGTGCCGCGACAACGGCAAGCTGCTCAAGGAAATGCGCGTGCAGATGCGCGCCATTCCGGATTCCTACCTGTATTTCGCCGGCATGGCCGACAAGCTGCAGGGCGACACGATTCCGGTCAACAAGCTCGACACGCTGAACTTCAACCTGCGCGAGCCGATCGGCGTGGTCGGCATGATCATCCCGTGGAATTCGCCGCTGATGATGCTGACCGGCACGCTCGCGCCGTGTCTCGCGATCGGCAACACGATCGTCGCCAAGCCGTCCGAGCACGCCACCGCCTCCACGCTGGCGCTGGCCGAACTGGCGATCGAGGCCGGCATTCCGCCGGGCGTGTTCAACGTGGTGACGGGCGACGGCGTGCGCACGGGCGATGCGCTGACGCGCCACCCCGGCATCGCCAAGTACGTGTTCACCGGCAGCACCGTCACCGGCCGCAAGATCGCAGGCAACGCCGCGCAGAACCTGGTGCCGTGCCAGATGGAACTGGGCGGGAAATCGCCGCACGTGGTGTTCGGCGATGTGGATATCGAGCGCGCCGTCAACGGCGTGGTGTCGGGCATCTTCGCGGCGGCGGGCCAGACCTGCGTGGCCGGCTCGCGCTGCTTCGTCGAGGCGTCGATCCACGACCAGTTCGTGGAGGCGCTGGTCGAGCGCACCCGCCGCGTGCGGGTCGGCCACCCGATGCACGACGACACCGATATCGGCCCGCTCGCGCTGGCCTCGCAACTCGACAAGGTGCAGCGCTACGTGGCCTCCGGCATCGAGGAAGGCGCGAAGGTGGCGGCAGGCGGGCGCACGCCGGCCGCCGCCGAACTGGCCGACGGCTGGTATTTCGAGCCGACCGTGCTCACGAACGCCACCAACCAGATGCGCTTCATGCGCGAGGAAATCTTCGGGCCGGTGGTGGGCGTGGTGCCGTTCTCGACCGAGGAAGAACTGATCGGGCTGGCCAACGACTCCGACTACGGCCTCGCCTCCGGCATCTGGACCCGCGACATCGATCGCGCGATGCGCTTCGCGCGCGACATCGACGCCGGCACGGTGTGGATCAACACCTATCGCTCGGCGGCCTACATGTCGTCGAACGGCGGCCTCAAGCACAGCGGCTACGGCCGGCGCGGCGGCTTCGAGGTGATGCGCGAGTTCTCGCGCGTGAAGAACGTGGTTCTCGATTACTCCGGCGCGATGCACGACCCGTTCGTGATTCGTCTGCGTTGAACGCGCAACCTTCTTCCGATTTGAGGCAAGCATGAAATTCGCCGTATCGCTCAGCATGGAGCGCTTTTCTCCCGACGATTCGATGTCCGACGCCCGCGCGCAACTGCTCGCGCTGGCGCGCGTGGCCGACGCCGGCGGCTTCGAAACGCTGTGGACCGCCGAGCATCACACCATCGAGTGCACGATCTCGCCGAACCCGTTCACGATCCTGACCTGGCTTGCGCAGCACACCGAACGGATCCGGCTCGGCACCGCGACCCTGGTCGCGCCGTACTGGTCGCCGATCCGGCTGGCCGGCGAAGCCGCCATGTGCGACCACCTGACCAACGGCCGGCTCGAATTCGGCATCGCGCGCGGCGCGTACCAGTACGAGTTCGACCGGATGGCCGGCGGCATGCCGCAGCAGGAAGGCGTGGCCTACATGAAGGAACTGGTGCCGGCCGTGCGCAGCTTGTGGCAAGGCGATTACGAGCACGACGGCCATTACTGGAAATTCCCGCTCGCCACCTCGGTGCCGAAGCCGCTGCAACAGCCGCATCCGCCGATCTGGGTCGCCACGCGCGATCCGGCGAGCTTCGACTGGGCGGTGGGGATCGGCGCGAACATCCTGTCGACGCCGCTGTCCGCGCCGGCCTCGGAGGTGTCGGTGCTCGGCGAGAAATTCCGCAAGGCGGTGGCCGACCATCCCGAGCATCCGCGCCCGCGCTTCATGATGCAGCGCCGCACCTGCGTGTACGACCGCCAGGAAGATTGGGAAACGGCGGTGCGCCACAGCGTGGACTACGGCCGCTACTTCGAGAACCTGATGCAGAATATCGGCACGGTGCGCAACGGCTTTCCGGAAGCGGTGCCGTACGAAACCGTGTCGAACCGCGCCAACTACGATCCGCAGGCGGTGCGCGACAACCTGATGTTCGGCACGCCCGACGAAGTGATCCGCAAGCTGAAGATCTACGAAGATGAAGGCGTCGATCAATTCTGCCTGGGCCTGTCGTTCAACCTGCCGTTCGCACTCCAGATGAAAACGCTGCGCCTGTTCATCGACGAGGTGATGCCGCATTTCACGGCGCGCGAGCCGGCCGCCGGCGCGGCCCTGAGCACCACCGCGGCGGGGGCCTGAGCGATGCGTGACGCCCTTCCCGCCGCCCCGCCCTCGGCCATCGACGCGCACTTCGTGCGCGGCGACGTGGCGCTCCACTACCGGCTGCAAGGCGACGGCCCGCGCGCGCTGATCTGCGTGCACGGCGTCGGTTCGTATCTCGACGCGTGGCAGGCCACCATCGACGCGCTCGGCAGCGGCTTTCGCGTGCTGAGTTTCGACCTGCGCGGCCACGGCGGCTCGACGCGCGTGCCGGGCCGCTACGAGATCGACGAGTTCGTCGGCGACGTGATCGCGCTGGCCGATCATGCCGGCTTCGCGCGCTTCGACCTGGCGGGCTTCTCGCTCGGCGGGCTGGTCGCGCAGCGTCTTGCGCTGACCGAGCCGGCGCGCCTGAACCGGCTCGTGCTGCTGTCCACCGTGGCCGGCCGCACCGATGACGAACGCACCCGCGTGCTGGCGCGGCTGGCCGCGCTGCAGGCCGGCGAGCGCGGCGCGCACTACGACGCGTCGCTGTCGCGCTGGCTGACCGAACCGTTCCAGGCCGCGCACCCGCAGTTGGTGGCGGAGCTGCGCCGACGCAACGCCGAGAACGATCCGGCCTGCTACGCGGCCGCCTACCGGCTGCTCGCGCAGACCGATTTCGGCGGCCTGATCGACCAGATCGCGGTGCCCACGCTGATCGCCACCGGCGAGGACGACCTCGGCTCGAACCCGCGCATGGCGCGCTACATGCACGAGCGGATCGCCCGTTCGCAACTGGCGATCCTGCCCGGCCTGCGCCATTCGATCCTCAACGAAGCGCCCGATGCAGTGGCCGCGCTGATGCGCCGCTTCCTGCTCGACGCCACGCTCGATGTTTCGTCGGATGTTTCGACGGATGTGCAGGAGGACGAACGATGATCGTCGAGGAACGCATCTACAAGATCCGCAACGGCGGCATGGCGCGCTTCCTGGCGCTGGTGCGCGACGAGGCCTTGCCGCTGCAACAGCCGGTGCTCGGCAACCTGCTCGGCTATTTCACCACAGAGATCGGCGTACTGAGCCAGGTGGTGCACTGGTGGGGCTACGCCGATCTGGAGGATCGCCGCGCGCGCCGCCAGCGCCTCGCCGACGACGCGCGCTGGCAGGCGTTCGTGCCGCGCCTGTCGGAGTGGATCGAACACGCGGAAAACCGCATCCTGGTGCCGACCGCATTCTCGCCGCTGCGCGCGCTGCCCGGCGCCGGCGAACCGTCGAAGGAGTTCCGAGCATGACCCCACGCCTGACAATCGAAAACCTGTACAAGGTGTTCACCGACCGCCCCGAGCGCGCGCTCGGCATGCTGCGCCAGGGCGCGACCAAGGCCGACGTGCTGCGCGACACCGGCCAGGCCGTCGGCCTCGACGACGTGTCGCTGAGCGTGCCCGCCGGCGCGATGTACATGATCATGGGCCTGTCCGGCTCCGGCAAATCCACGCTGGCGCGCTGCGTAAACCGCCTCAACGAGCCGAGCGCCGGGCGCATCCTGCTCGACGGCGAGGATCTGTGCACGCTCGACGAGCGCGCGCTGCGCGAGGTGCGCCGCAAGCGCATCTCGATGGTGTTCCAGCATTTCGCGCTGCTGCCGAACCGCCGCGTGATCGAAAACGTCGAGTTCGGCCTGAAGCTGCGCGGCATGTCGGCCGAGGCGCGCCGCAAGCGCGCCTCGCAGGTGCTGGAGGTGGTGGGCCTCGGGCGCTGGGCCGAGAAGATGCCGCACGAACTGAGCGGCGGCATGCGCCAGCGCGTCGGCCTGGCCCGCGCGCTCGCCACCGACGCCGACGTGCTGATCATGGACGAGGCGTTCAGCGCGCTCGATCCGCTGATCCGCGCCGAGATGCAGGACGAATTGCTGCGCCTGCAACGCACGCTGAACAAGACCATCCTGTTCATCACGCACGACTTCCAGGAAGCGCTGAAGCTCGGCACGCGCATCGCCATCATGTCGGAGGGGCGGCTGGTGCGCGAAGGCACGCCGCAATCGATCGTGACGGAGCCGGGCAGCGATTACGTGGCCGGCTTCACGCGCGAGGTGGATCGCGCCAGGTTGTTCTGCGCGGAGGCGTCGATGACCGCGCTCGACACGCTGGTGCAACGCGACGGCTGGCGCGTGCTCGGCGACGGCGCGGCCGGCCCGGCGTTCGTGGTGGACGCCGACACGCGCCTGCTCGGCACGCTGGCCCGCCGCGACGCCGCGCAACTGGCCGCGCTGCGCGACGGCGGCGCACTGCCGCCGCTCGAACGCGGCATCGCCTGCGTACCCGCCTCGGCGCGCCTGATCGACGCCGCGCCGCATTTCGGCAACCACGGCACGATCGGCGTGACCGACGAAGCCGGCCGCCTGGTCGGCCAACTGGAGGCGGCCCGCGTGCTCGCCCGCATCGGCGCGCAAAGCGCCAACGGAGTCCATCATGCTTAAAGCCGACGACCTGGCGGTGTTCCCCGTCGCGGACTGGATCCAGACCTTCGTGCAATGGGTCGCGTTGCATCTGCGCCCGCTGTTTTCCGTGATCAAGTGGCCGATCCAGAAGCTGCTGGAGGCGAACGTCGATGCGCTGCACGCGCTGCCGTTCCCGGTGTTCGTCGTGCTCGCCGCGCTGGTGGCGTGGCGCGCGGCCGGCAAGGCGATCGGCGTATTCACGCTGGCCGGGCTGGTGGCGATCGCCGCGCTCGGCGTGTGGGCCGACGCGATGACCACGCTGGCGCTGATCGTCACGGCGATCGTGTTCTGCGCCGCGATCGGGATTCCGGTCGGCATCGCCTGCGCCCGCAGCGAGCGCGTCTGGCGCATCGTGCAGCCGCTGCTCGACGTGATGCAGACCACGCCCACCTTCGTCTATCTGGTGCCGGTGGTGATGCTGTTCGGCGTCGGCACCGTGCCGGGCGAGGTGGCCGTGGTGGTGGCCGCGATGCCGCCGCTGATCCGCTTCACGCATCTGGGCATCCGGATGGTCGATCACGAACTGGTGGAAGCCGGCCTCGCGTTCGGCGCGGACCGCCGGCAACTGCTGTGGGAGGTGCAGTTGCCGCTCGCGGTGCCGACCATCCTCGGCGGCCTGAACCAGACGGTGCTGACCGCGATGGTGATGTCGGTGGTGATCTCGATGATCGGCGCGGAAGGGCTCGGGCTGGTGGTGCTGCAAGGGCTCGGCCGGCTCGACGTCGGGCAGGCCGCGATCGGCGGCATCGCCATCGTGCTGCTCGCGATGATGCTCGACCGCATCACGCAGAAGCTGGCGCGCGCCCGCCCCTCGGGCGGCAGCGGCTGGCGCACCGTGCTGGGCCGCTTCGTGCGCGGCGAGCGCGCCGCCCGAAGCGGCGCCGGCGGCACGGCCCCGGCCTCCCCGCCTTCCCATCCGGGCCACCCGCTGCCGCAGGACAGCGACAGCCGGCAGGCGCTGTAAGCGCGCCGCGCCGCACGCCGTGGCATTGCGACGTTTCGAAGTAAAACCAACCGGCCCGGCACCCCGTGCCCGGGCCATCCGGCGGCAACGCCGGACGACGATCCTACCCATGCAGGAGTGGCTTGATGAAGACGTTGGCGGCAGCATGCGGCGCGGCAGCGCTCGCGGTGATGATGATGGCGGGCCTGCCCGCCGGGGCGCAAACCTTGCCCGGCAAGGGCAAGACCGTGCATTACGCGCAGGGCGACAGTTTCGGCGGCAACTACGTCGCCACCCAGATCGTCATGCAGGGCATCAAACAGCTCGGCTACGACGTGAAGCTGACCACCATGAACACGACGCTGTTCTTCCAGGCGGCGGCGCAGGGTGACGAGGATCTGGCGACCGACGTGAACTTCCCGCAGCGCGAGCTGGCGTTCCGCTCGGTCGAGAAGGACGCGCAGGTGGTGGGCACCGGCATGATCATCGGCGGCGGCATCAACGGCTATCTGATCGACAAGAAGACGGCCGACGCCTACAAGATCACCAACCTCGCGCAGTTGAAGGACCCGAAGCTGGCCGCCCTGTTCGGCAACGACGGCCGCGCGCAGTTGATCAGTTGCGACCCGGGCTGGAGCTGCGGCGACGTGGTCGATTACCAGTTGAATCGTTTCGGGCTGCAGAACACCGTGCGGGCCGTGCGCGGCAAGTACGAGGCGCTGATGGTGGATACCGTGGCGCGCGTGCGCCAGGGCAAGCCGGCGTTCTTCTACGCCTGGAGCCCGTCGTGGACGGTCAACGCGCTGGTGCCGGGCAAGGACGTGGTGTGGCTGCCGACGCCCGAGGCCGCGCTGCCGCCGAACGTGAGCAACACCGGCTCGCCGCTCGTCAACGGCGTGCAGGGCTGCGCCGGCAACGCCGACCCGTGCCGGATGGCGATGGCCTCGTGGAACTGGACCTCGGTGGCGAACCGCGCGTTCATCGCCGCGAACCCGGCGGTGCGCGTGCTGATCGAGCAGATCAAGTTCCCGTCGTCGACGTGGTCCGGCTGGGAATACGCGATCAGCCGCAACGGCGGTTCGCAAACGCTGATCCGCAAGCTCGCGACCGATTGGCTCGACGGCAACAAGGCGCAGTTCGAGCAGTGGGTCGCCACGGCGAGCGCCGCGCACTGAAGTGCCGTACACCACGCATCGAGCAGTCGATGCGTGGCGCGGACATGGGCGCGACCGCCTGACGGCACGACGGAGTGACGGAGTGACGGCGCGCCCCCGTCACCGCGCAACGGCGGCCAGCTCCCGCCGTCGCGCCTCCGCTGCCGCCGCCGCCACCAATGCCGCGCGCCGCCACGGCGGAGAAATTTATTCCCCGGATCGGTGATTTCAGAACAAAGTTTGGAGATTTTTTCCGGGCTGCCCCACGTATCATTTCTTCCACTCAGAAAGGGGCAGAAGGCCAGACATGAACACCTTGCATTACCTCGACTACGCCGCCACCACGCCGGCCGACCCTCGCGTGATCGCCGCGATGGCCGATTGCCTCGGCCTCGACGGCGTGTTCGGCAACCCGGCGTCCAGCTCGCATGCGGCCGGCAGCGCGGCGCGTGTGCGCGTCGAACAGGCCCGCCGGCAAGTGGCCGCGCTGATCGGCGCACAGCCCGACGAGATCGTCTGGACCTCGGGCGCGACCGAATCGAACAATCTCGCGCTGAAGGGCTATGCCGAACGGGCGACCGACCGGCGCCACCTCGTCACGAGCCGCCTCGAACACAAGGCCGTGCTCGATACGATGGCGCATCTGGCCAGGCAGGGCCTGGCGGTGAGCCACGTGGCGCCCGACGCCACCGGCGCGATCACGGCCGATGCCGTGGCGGCCGCCATCGGTCCCGACACCGGCCTGGTGTCGCTGATGCTGGTCAACAACGAGATCGGCACGCTGACCGACATCGGCGCGATCGCGCGCGTGGTGCACGCGGCCGGCGCGCTGCTGCATGTCGACGCCGCGCAGGCGCTCGGCAAGACGCCGATCGACGTGCGGGCGCTCGGCATCGACCTGCTGTCGATGTCGGCGCACAAGGTATATGGCCCGAAGGGCATCGGCGCGCTGTACGTGCGCCACGAGATCGCGGCCCGTATCGCGCCGCAGATGCACGGCGGCGGCCACGAGCAGGGCCTGCGCTCGGGCACGCTGGCCACCCATCAGATCGTCGGCATGGGCGTGGCCTGCGAGCTGGCGGCCAGCGAGCTGCAAGCCGAAATCGCCCGTATCGCGGCGCTCAACGCGCGCCTGAGCACGGCCATGCGGGCACTCGGCAACGTGGTGCAGAACGCCGAAGCGGCCGCGCGCATTCCGCACACCTTGAGCCTGCGCGTCGACGTGCCGGGCTTCCTGCCGTTCATGCTCGGCGAGTCGCTCGCGGTGTCGTCCACCTCGGCCTGCAATTCGGCGGCCGGCACGCCGTCGCACGTGTTGAGCGCGATCGGCCTCGATGCCGGCGCGGCGGGCCGCACGGTGCGCCTGAGCCTCGGGCGCTTCACGACCGAACAGGATATCGATTTCGCCGTCGCCTGCTTCCGGCAGGCGATCGAGCAATGCCGCGCCGCCGAGGCCAGCGGCTTCACGGCGTCGCGCCAGATCGCGCCGGCCGACCTGAAGGCGATCCGCGACGCGGGCTTCCGCTCGATCCTGTGCAACCGGCCCGATGGCGAAAGCGCCGATCAGCCGGCCTTCGAGACGATCGCCGCCAGCGCCCGCGCGCTCGGCCTCGAGGCACGCTATCTGCCGATCGCGTCGGCCAGCGGCATCGGCGAGCCGGAACTCGATGCGTTCGCCGCGCTGGTCGACACGCTGCCGAAGCCGGTGTTCGCGTACTGCCGCAGCGGCAACCGCGCGAGCCTGCTGTGGGATCGGCTCGCCACGCGGCGCGCGGCGGCGGCGCACGCATAAGGCGTTCACGGGGCGCGGGTGCGGGCGTCGCAAAACGCCGGCACCCACGCCGAACCTGCGGCCGTGCAACGCGGTCCGCCACTTTTTCCGTCCTTCGTACTGTCGATTCCCTCTTCGTTTTCACGCGCCCCACCCCGGCCTGG
>NZ_BAAILN010000092.1:0-12129 GCF_054589155.1 Burkholderia sp. 3C | reverse complement strand
TTTCGAGCTCGGCGCGGCATGACCGCGCGCGGTCGAGCCGCACGGCAAGTCGGCCAGGGAAATCGGCACGGAGGAAGATGGGATGCGATGCGCCGCAAGCCGCGGCGCGACAGAAAGAGCCGGACAAGCCAGCCATGGGAAACCACGAGGAAAGCCGAAGAAAAACCGGACGAGGCAGCCCAAGGCCGCCCTCGCCCCTTACTGCTCGGCGAACTCCACGCGATTGCGGCCGCCGCGCTTGGCCCGGTACAGCGCCGCGTCGGCCAGCCCGTAAGCGGTATCGAAGCTGGTGCCGGCCACGTTGACGCTGACGCCGAAGCTGGCCGTGATGCGCCGGGGCACCTGCGGCACCGAGAGCGAATCGCTGATGCTCTGCCGCATGCGCTCGGTCAGGTCGGCCGCGTGGGCGAAATCGCTGCGCGGCAGCAGCACGGTGAATTCCTCGCCGCCCACCCGCCCGATGAAACCGAGCTCGCCCACGATGCGCCGCAGGCAATCGACCACGCCGAGGATCACCAGGTCACCGACCGGGTGGCCGAAATCGTCGTTGACCCGCTTGAACTCGTCGATATCGAGCACCACCATCGCGGCGTTGCTGGTGCGCAAGGTCTTGGCGGTCAGCTCGATCACGGCGCTGCGATTCAGCACGCCGGTCAGCGCGTCGTGCGAGGCGCGGTGCGCCAGTTGCTGCGCCAGCGCCTGCATCTCGCGCTCGGCGCGATCGCTGCGGCCGATCAGCCGCCGCGTCTCGCGCATCAGCCGCTCGTAATGCTCGATCAGTTCGCCGAGCGAGCGGCGATAGGTATCGGCATCGGCGTCGCCCGCCAGGTGCGTGGCGCGCGCGCGTTCGAGCGCGGCGCTCTCGTTCTGGAACAGATCGGGCGCGGCGCCCGTGGACGTGTCTCGTGAAGACGTCGAACTCACCTTGCCTTCCTTAATGCGCGACTGGACGATCGGTGAACTCGATGGCGCCGAAATCCGCCTTCAGTTCCTCGCCGAATTCGGCGATCGTCTCGTCTTCCTCGTCGCGATACCAGTTCAACGCCACATGGCTGCCCGACTGGGCGGCCTGATCGAGCGAATCGAAAATGCTGAACAGCATCTTGGTGCTCGAACTGTTGAAATAGGTCAGCGCGACATCGATTGTGATTTCGGCCCCGGAGCTGGCGTCGAGGTACTGACCCAGTTGCTCGATGATGGGGGCATAGAATGCAGCCGCGTTTTCGGGGTAAGACTCGCCCTTGATCGCCAGCTGATGTTGATCGAAACGAAAATCGATCTCAGGCGACGTCGTCGTGGCGGCAATGTAAAGGTTATCCATGGATCGAGTGCCTCCTACTCAGATGATGGCCGTGAGACAAAACAGCGTGATCCCGGAATCGTCGTCACGCGGATAAAAAGCAAATTCCAGCGGCGCGCTGGCATCGCGCGCCATGGTGAGGAAGCCCAGGCCTGCGCCCTTGCTGTCCTCGGGTGTTTCGGCGCGCAATGATACCTTGTATGCCTGCCGAATTTCTTCCAGCGACATGGTGCGCAGCGGTTCGAGCTTGTTGCGCAGCGGTTCGACCTGGCTGGTCGCCACCGGATTGACGCACCACATCACATGGCGGTCGCCGTCTTTCGAGACGCACACCGCGCCTTCCCGGATCGCGCCCTGCCCGTCGCCGCCGGGCTGCAGCGCGTCGAGCGAGTAATGAATGATGTTCTGCGACAGTTCGATGAACGACGAGAACAGCTTGCGGCGTGTCGGGCCGGCCACGCCGGCCACTTCCAGTTGCAACTTCACCACCTCGCCCATCGCGGCGACGATGTTATGGGAGAAGTAACCCTTGTGATAGAACAGCACGTTGCGGCGCTGCGCCAGGTCGAAAAATGCGCTGTCTTGTTCGAGCATGTGAGACATGGTTACGGTTGACTAGATACGGGCACAAAAAAACGTCACGTCGTCGCGGCGCGGCTGCCGGCCCTGCCATTCGGCCAGCGCCTCGTTGATCCGCTCGCAGATCGCCGCCGGGGCAGCATCGCGATGCGCGCGAATCGTGTCGAGCGCGCGGCGGCGGCCGAAGGCGATCTTGCGCGGGCCGCCGATCTGGTCGGTCAGGCCGTCGGTGCAGACGAACAGCACGCTGCCCGCGGCCACCGGCAGCGAATGCAGCTTCCAGGCGTAATCGGCGCGGCTGTCCACATAGCCCACGCCCATCCGGTCGGCGGCGACGGTGTCGAACTGCTCGGCGCCCGGCGCGAGGATATGCAGGCCGATCTTCGCGCCGGCGAAATGCAGCACGCTCTCGATGGCATCGAACCAGAAGAACGCCGCGTCGAGCCCGTCGTCGGATTCCGTGCGCTCGGCCGAACCCTTGGCCTGCCCGAGCAGGCTCTTCACGCTGCGGTTCACGGCGGCCAGCAGCGCCGCCGGGTCGCGCGGGCCGATCTGCTCCAGTTCCTTCGACAGCGAGGCCGACGCCAGCATCGTCATGAACGCGCCCGGCACGCCGTGGCCCGTGCAATCGGCCACCGCGCCGAACCATCCCTTGTCGTTCGCCGAGAAATGGTAGAAATCGCCGCCGACCACGTCGCGCGGCTGCCAGGCCATCGCCGCGCCCTGCAGTTTCGACAGCGTCTCGCTGGAGGCGCTCAGCATCGCGCGCTGGATCACGCTCGCATACTCGATGCTCTGCATCACCTCGCGATTCTTCTCGGCCTGGATCTCGGCCACCGCGCTGACCAGTTGCAGGCCGCTGCCGAGGCCCACGAAGCGGCCCTCGCGCGTCACCACGAACCCGTCGACCAGTGCCTTCTCGCCCGCCTCGACGGTGCGGAACGCCAAGGCCTCGATGCTGATGTCGGCATCGACGATCAACGGCTCCTTGTCCATGAATGCGATGCAGCTCTTCTTGTCGTACAGCTCGCGATGGAACGGCTTGCTCATCTGCGACATGAAGATATTGCGGTTGATCAGGCCGATCGGGCGATCGGCCTCGATCACCGCCAGGCTGCCCATGTCGCGTCGCGACGAGAAGATCTCCATCACCACCGAGTTCGGATCCCCGGCATCGACGCAAGGCACGTCGTGGCAGAGATCGCCGGCCGTGCGCGGGTTTCCGGATGCTGAGGAACGGCGGAACCTCGAGAAAGCAGGATGCATGGCAACGCGGCGGGTGAGGAGGAAACAACGGACGCTAACGAGTCTACGTGTACACAATGTGACAAAACACGTACGACATCGGGTGCATTTGCGAAAGCCCGGAAAGTGGATTTCCGCAAACGTTTCCTATCGTCAGAGGAATTCGAATCGCCCGTGCGCATTGGACTGTCGCGCGTGGCACGTCGAATTTTTTTGTCGACGCGCTGTGGGCCGATCCCGGGTCGCCGTGTGCCCGCAACGGTAAAAAACGGGCAAAAACGGCGGCGACTCGCACATGGGTTTACGGCACGACACGCGCAACTCTTCAGGGTGCGGGCTGAAGTTCATTCGCCTGATCGATCGCGCCGCCCTGCGCGGCGGTGTCGATCGCATCGCGTTGCGCGTCGCGGCGCATCGAAGCGAGCGGCAGCGCCACGAACACGCTCATGCGGCGCAGGATCTGCCGGAACACGCGTTCGAATTCGCGCTGCCGCTCGGCCTCGTTGCCTTCGGCCTTCAACGGGTCCGGGTAATTCCAGGTGCAGAACAGCGGCGCGCCGTGAAAGGCCGGCGCGTGTTCCTCGGCCACTTCGGGGCTCATCGAGATGATCACGTCCATGCGCGGTGCGTCGTCGGCCGTGTAGGTCAGCCAGCTCTTGGGCCGCAGCTTGCCCAGATCGCCGATCGTCGCGCGCAGTTGCGCGATCGCCAGCGGATGCACGTCCTGCTCCGGCTCGACGCCGGCGCTGAACGCCTCGAAACGGCCCGGCGCCAATTGCCGCAGCAAGGCCTCGGCCATGATGCTGCGTGCCGCGTTTGCCCGGCACAGGAACAGCACGTTGAACTTGCGATCCATTTCGCCTCCCAGTTGTCGCGATCAAGTCATCAATCGCACTCATTGTTAAGAGGAAATTTTTCGCGCTCGTGACCGAATTCGGTAATTGTTACTTTTATCATGATTTATCTCATCGATTATTCGATAAATCGAGGGATTTACCTAAGTCCTTGCCTGGCTTGGCTGTCAGATCGGTCATGTGAATGGCCATCGAGCTTCGGCGGCGCGTTCGCCATTGACAGTCCGCTTTCCACCGCCTGACGATCGGCAAAAATAACTGCCTATGCTTGGCATGCCAGGCACTCAAATCGCATATTGTTTGCAAAATTTGCACAAATCCATGCGCGCGCTGTGGCAAGTCCGGTTTTGACCCCCTACAATCACGCGACGCAGTGTCCTGGCAGCCATCCGGCGAAGCCGCCGGGCCGGGCACCGCACGAACAGGATCACTCAATCAGCGGGATCGAGACCAAGCATGTCCGGGGCAGAACGTCCGACCGGTGAGCCGATGCGCGCTGGCAGCGCCGCACCCCGCCGCGTCGGCCGCCTTCGCTCGACGGCCCTGTGCGGACAGCCGGTGCGCCGTCTTGACGATCTGCCGACCTAGCCCACGCCATGCCCAATCCAACCGTCGCCCTGGTGTCGTCCGCGATGATGAGCCTGCTCCTGCTGGCGCTGCTCGGCTCGCTGGCGCACTCGCGCGTGCGCGGCGTGCGGGAATGGATGGCCTCGAACCTGGTGATGGCGCTCGGCTTGAGCCTGATGCTGCTGCGTGGCCACGTGCACGACGTGTTCGTGATCGTGCCGGCCA
The DNA here is from genome assembly GCF_054589155.1 of Burkholderia sp. 3C. Lineage (NCBI taxonomy): Bacteria > Pseudomonadati > Pseudomonadota > Betaproteobacteria > Burkholderiales > Burkholderiaceae > Burkholderia > Burkholderia sp. 3C. Next base: position 7,359 of record NZ_BAAILN010000092.1, on the reverse strand, counting down.
ACCTGTTGATGGCGGTGGCGGCCACCTGCTTCTTCGCCGGCTGCGCACGCTTCATGAACCGCCAGCCCGGCTGGCCCGCGTGGCTGCTGGCGCTGATCGTGCTCGGCGGCGTGTTGGGCTACTGGCGCTTCGTGGTCGACAGCATCCAGGTGCGCGTGTTCGCGGTCAGCATGTATTTCGCCGCCACCAGCCTCGCTACCGTCTACGCCATCACCCGGCCGCGCCAGCCCGGCCGACGCCGCTATCCCTATCTCGCGATCGCCACGCTGGCCGCGTTCTGCGCCGCCATGGAGCTGGTGCGCGGCTTCTGGTTCCTGCATCTGCACGCCGCGTCGTCACCGGCGCTGCTCGCCACGCCGGGCAGCGTGATCCTGTCGACCATCGGCTCCGCGGTGCTGCCGATGCTGTCGATGGCCGCGATGATGCTGGTGCACGACGAGCTGCTGGCCGACGCCAGCGAGGCGTCGAACCGCGATTACCTGACCGGCCTGCTGTCGCGCAAGCGCTTCGAGCTGATCGCACGCAACCAGTTGAAGAAGCGCACGTCTTGCCGCAAGGTCGCGCTGCTGTTGATCGATTTCGATTACTTCAAGGCGATCAACGACGTGTTCGGTCACGCGGGCGGCGACGCCGTGCTGCGCGATTTCGCGGTGCTGGCGCTCGAGAACCTGCGCGCCGATGCAACGTTCGGGCGCGTGGGCGGCGAGGAATTCGGCGTGCTGCTGCCGGGGCTGTCGGAGCGTGAGGCCTGGCAGGTGGGCGAGCGCCTGCGCATCGCGGTGGCGGCGCACACGGCCGATACGCCGTCGGGTCCGTGCCGCTACACGATCAGCGGAGGCGTGGCGGTGGCCGAGGACGGCGACACGCTCGAACGCCTGTATGTGCGTGCCGACCGTGCGCTGTACGACGCCAAGCAGCAAGGCCGCAACGCGATCTGCACGGCGCGCGCGCCGCTCGAACAGGAAGCGGCCGTGCCGGCTTGATGCCGCTCGGTACGCCGCGGCCTGGCCGAACGGGGAACGCCGCTGTCACACAACCCATGCAGCCTATGCAGTCTTCGATCCGGATAAGGTGAGCACGGCATGAATCACGGCCCGTTGAAACTCGATTGCCATTGCGCCACCTTGCGGCAGGCCGCCCGCGCCGTCACGGCGATCTACGATGCGCGGCTGTCGCGTCACGGTGTGCGGGTCACGCAGTTCACGATCCTGATGGCGCTGTTTCGCGCCGAACCCGCCTCGATGCGCGCGCTGTCCGACGCGCTGCTGCTCGACCAGACCACCCTGAGCCGAACGCTCGCCACGCTGCGCACGCGCGCGCTGGTGCGCTCGCAGCCCGATCAAACGGACCGCCGCGTGCATCTGTGGTGCCTGACACGCACTGGCGAGGCACTGTACGAAACCTGCCTGCCCGACTGGCAGGAAGCCCAGCGAGAGCTTGAACGCCAGGGCGGCAAGCCCGACCTGCAGGCGTTCAGCGACGGTATCTATCAATTGACCGAAGCGCTGGCCGGTTGAATCCGCCGCACCGATTGTTGATCGCGGGGCAACGGACATTCGATCGCAGGCGGCTGGTAGCCCGCGCGCCGCGCCCGCATACTCGACGCTCCTTTTCGATCATCAGGACAGCGCACCATGCCCACCCAGCCGAATGTCAGCCAATCCGTCGAGATCGCCGCGCCCGCCGAACGCGTGTGGGCCATCGTCGGCGGCTTCAATGCCCTGCCCGCCTGGCTCGCGCCGGTGCTGGCCTCGCGCCTGTCCGACGACGGCCGCACGCGCCACCTGGAAATCCGGGGCGGGCTGGTGGTGGTCGAGCAACTGCTCGAACACAGCGACGCCGAGCGCCGCTACAGCTACACGATCCTCGAAGGCCCGGACCCGGTGACCGACTACATCGCCACGCTGTCGGTCGAACGCACGGGCGACGCGAGCGCGAAAGCCACCTGGCAAAGCCGCTTCACGCCGAACGATCCGCAGGGCGCGGCGCGCATGGTCGCGCACTACGAGGGCTTGTATGCGCTGGGGCTGGCGCGCGTGAAGGCGCTGGCCGAAGGCGAACACGACGCGGCGCGATAAGGCCCGTTCGACAAGATTCCACGACACAATCGCAACGGCATCGAGGAGACCTCCATGAGCCAACTGACGTTCCTGAACACCACGCCGTATATCGCGCAGTTCGTTGTCGCTAAAGGGCAGCAGATCATTGCCCGGCCGCCGGGCCTGGAGCCTCAGGCACGCTTTACGATGGCCGCCAACGACAGTTTCGAAGTCGCCGCCTCCACGCTGATCGACGGCAACACGTATACGTCGGCGCCGGCCACCATCGTCGGCAACGCCAGCTTTCTCGCACAGATCAAGCAGGACGCGCAGCAAGGCACGTACGAATTCGAAATGGCAGTCATGGCGAGCACCGTCGCCGATCAGTGGCAGTTCTATCAAACCACGCTCGGCCCGGTGACGTTCTCGATATCGCAATACGACACGCTGCTGCAAAGCGTGGTCGTGGAGCGTTCGTTCGACACCCAGACGTTGACGATCGGCGACACGTATTCGTTCTATGCCGTCATCGAAGGCGTCACCACCGCGACGGTCACCACCACGAATCCGAATGCCCAGGTCACGGCGGAAATGGACGCCACCACCGGCTTCTTCACGCTGGCGATCGTATGAACCCCTGGCCTGAACCCCTGGCCTGAACCGCACTTCTCACATCGCCGTCACCGGCAGATCGGGTTCGAGCTTCTGCCAGACGAAGCCGATATGCTCCACCATCCGCCGCCGCGCCTCCTCGGGCTGGCGCGCGCGGATCGCCTCCCACAAGGCCAGATGCTGCGCGAGGATCTGCTCGCCCACCTGCTCGCGCAAGGCGAACAGGTTGCTGTTGTTCAGCGAGATATGGGTATGCAGCATCTTCGCGAGGCTGCCTTGCAGATGCCGCAGCATGGCGTTGTGCGAGGCGCTGGCCAGCGCCGCGTGGAAATCGCCGTCGAGCCGCGATTCGCGTTCGTGGTCGCCGTCGCGATGCGCGGCCACCATGCCGTCGAGCACGTCCTGAATCCGTTGCAGATCGTCGGGGCCGGCGCGCAGCGCGGCCAGATACGCGGTGGTGCCCTCCAGCATCAGCCGGAATTCGAGCATGTCGGGGCGCAACTCCGGATGGTCGCCCACCAGTTGCCGCCACGGCGAGATCAGCCCCGTCTGCAAGCTTTCCGATACGTAGAAACCCGACATCGGCCGGCTCGTCAGCAGCCCGCGCGCCACCAGCCGCTGCAAGGCCGTGCGCACCGTCGAGCGCGCCACGCCCATCGCGTCCGCCAGCTTGCGCTCGCCCGGAATGCGCTCGCCGGGCGACCAGACGCCCTCCAGCAATTGCGTTTCGATCTCGCGCTGGATGCGGTCGGTCCGGGTGGCTGTCTTCATGAAGGGTCGAGGTAGGTAAACTGGTCGTACCAGTTTGCCGGATCGCCCTCCGGCTGTCGATCATGGCGCTTGTGCAGTCCGACGCACGCGGCAGGCGATCACCGCCCCGCGCCCCGGCCCGCGACTCCCCGAACAACACGGCCCGCCCCGACGCGCGCCTCGCATCCCCCGCAGGAGAATTCCATGAAGGTGGCCCTGTTCGTGCCTTGTTTCATCGATGCGCTCTACCCCGAGGTCGGCATCGCGACGCTCGAACTGCTCGAAAAGCTCGGGCTCGACGTCGATTACCCGCGCCGCCAGACCTGCTGCGGCCAGCCGATGGCCAACAACGGCTGCGACGCCGACGCGGCCGGCGCGCAAGCGCTGTTCGTCGACAACTTCGCAGGCTACGACTACGTGGTCGCGCCGTCGTCGAGCTGCGTCCACCACGTGCGCCAGCATCTGACGGCGGCGGGTGAATCGCCGCGCATCGCGGCGGTGCGCGCCAACACCTACGAGTTGACCGAATTCCTGCACGACGTGCTGAAGGTGCGCGCGTTCCCATGGGCCGCGTTTCCGCATACGGTGGGCCTGCACAACAGTTGCAGCGCGATCCGCCATCTGCATGCGGCCTCGATGAGCGAGATCCCGGGCGAGCCGTGGTCGAAGGCGCGCACGCTGCTCGACGGCGTGCGCGGCATCCGCTTCGCCGCGCCGGCCCGGCCCGACGAATGCTGCGGCTTCGGCGGCACGTTCTCGGTGTCGGAGGCGGCGGTGTCGGTGCGGATGGGCCAGGACAAGGTGCGCGACCACCTGCAGGCCGGCGCGCAGTTCATCGTGTCGGCCGACATGTCGTGCCTGATGCATCAGCAAGGCTGCGCCGCGCGCGAGAAAACGCCGATGCGCTTCCTGCACATCGCCCAGGTGCTGAACGGCATCGACGCCGCGCAACTCGCGCCGGCCGCCGGCCAGGAGGCCCACGCATGAGCAAGCCGACCCGCAACCTCCCCAAGGTGGATCACGCGAAGGCCGCCGAGGCGTTCCTCGCCAAGACCGATCACGTGGCGTTCCACGACCGCCGCCTGTGGGACATCCGCAAGAAGCGCGACGCGCAGGCCGCCTCGATCGAGGAATGGGAAACGCTGCGCGCGCTGGCCTCGCAGATCAAGGAGCACACGCTGTCGCGGCTGGCCGATTACCTCGACCAGTTCGCCACCAACGCCGAGGCGAACGGCGTCAAGGTGCACTGGGCGCTCGACGCCGAGGCGCACAACGAGGCGGTCTATCGCATTCTCGAATCGCATGGCGTGACCTCGCTCGTCAAAAGCAAATCGATGCTGACCGACGAATGCGAGCTGCGCGAATATCTGGCGCCGCGCGGCGTGAGCGTGATGGAGACGGACCTCGGCGAGCGCATCCAGCAGTTGGACAACGAGCCGCCGTCGCATGTGGTGATGCCGGCCGTGCACAAGCTGCGCGGCGACGTGGCCGAGCTGTTCGGCCGCACGCTCGGCACCGATCCGACCAATCACGACATCCACTATCTGGCCGAAAGCCAGCGCGTCACCACCCGCCCGGCATTCCTCGAAGCGGGCGCGGGCATGACCGGCTGCAACTTCGCGGTGGCCGAAACCGGCACGGTGGTGGTCTGCACCAACGAGGGCAATGCCGACCTGTCGGCGAACGTGCCGCCCGTGCATATCGTCTCGATCGGCATCGAGAAGCTGATCCCGCGCGTGGCCGACCTCGGCGTGTTCGTGCGGCTGCTGTCGCGCAGCGCGCTCGGCTCGCCGATCACGCAGTACACCTCGCATTTCCGCCAGCCGCGCCCGGGCACCGAGATGCATTTCGTGATCGTCGACAACGGCCGCTCGGCGCGCCTCGCGATGGACGACTTCTGGTATTCGCTGAAATGCATCCGCTGCGGCGCCTGCATGAACACCTGCCCGGTGTACCGGCGCAGCAGCGGCCTGTCGTACGGCAGCACCTACGCCGGGCCGATCGGCGCGATCCTGAACCCGGCCTACGATCTCAAGCGCTTCAGCACGCTGCCGTTCGCCTCCACCATGAACGGCAGTTGCACCAACGTCTGCCCGGTCAAGATCAACATCCACGAACAGCTTTACCGCTGGCGGCAGATCGTGGCCGAGGAAGGCGAACTGCCGCGCGTCAAGCGCGGGCTGATCAAGGTGGCCGGCAAGCTGCTGGCGAACCCGGCGCTCTATCGCGCCTCGGTGCGCTCGATGCAGACCGCCCTGCACCGCCTGCCGAACCTGGTGCTCTACAACCCGCTGAACACCTGGGGCAAGGGCCGCGCGCTGCCCGACGCGCCGCGCCAGACGTTCCGCGACTGGTACGAAGCGAATCGCGGCAAGGGCGCGACGCCGCCGAACCCTCCCGGCCCCACCGAAGACACGCCGGCCGACGCGAATGCCCCGGCCGCCGACAAGGAGACGCAACGATGAGCACCACCCGCGAGGAATTCCTGTTGCGCGTGCGGGCGGCACAGCGCGTCGCCGTGCGCGAGGACGGTGGCGCGGCACGCGCGCCGTTCGCGGCCGCCAGCGGCGACGATCCGCATCCGTTGCCCACCCTGCCGGTGTTCGACACGCCGCCCGGCGACCGCCGCGAACGCTTCTGCGCGAGCCTCGCGACCATGGGCGGCAAGCACGTCGCGCTCGATTCGGTGCAGGACCTGCCCGGCTGGTTTGCCGAGCGCTTCCCGGGCCATGTGCCGCTGTCGGCCGCGCCCGAAGTGCCGGGCGCCGCGCCGCTCGATCCGGCACGCGCGCCGGCCTCGCTGCACGAGGTCGAGGTGGGCGTGGTGCGGGCGCGCTACGGCGTGGCGGAAACCGGTTCGGTGTGGTTGTCGGAGGCCGAATACGGCGTCAATGCGCTCGGCTATCTGGTCCAGCACCTGGTGGTGCTGCTCGATCCGGCCGATCTCGTCGACGGCTTGCAGGATCTGTATCGCCTGCCCGATTTCCAAGGCGCGCGCTATGCGGCGCTCGTCACCGGGCCGTCGGCCACGGCCGATATCGAGGGCGTGCTGATCCAGGGCGCACAGGGCGTGCGCTCGCTGACGGTGGTGTGGCTGGCAAAACCGGCCTGAGCGGCCTGAGCGAACCCAGGCCGACCGATCACGCCGACTGCCGCGAAAAGATCCGGATCACCGAATTGAGGTGGGTCAGCATCGCGCGACGCGCGCCCTTCGCGTCGCGCGCCTCCAGCGCGTCGAGAATCGCGCGGTGCTCGACCTCGGAGCGATGCGGCATGTCGCGCGGCGTATAGAGCGTTTGCAGGCGCTGGAACAGCAGGTCGTAGCGATGCGCGAGCAACTGCTTGATCATCATCGCGTAGGCCTCGTTGCCGCTGGCCTCGGCGATGCGGATATGGAACAGCCGGTCGCCGGGGTGGGTGGTCGAGCCGCTGCGATTGTCCTGCTGGTTGCGCAGGAACGCCTCGCGAACCGCCGCAAGCTGCGCGTCGGACGCCTGGAGCGCGGCCAGCTCGGCCGCCTCGGGCTCGATCAGCTTGCGCGCCTGCAACAGCGAGAACGGCGGGATCTCGGCGTCGAGATCGAACTCGATGCCGAGTTCCGGATCGACTTCGAGCACGCTCGAACGCGCAGCGGCGCGCGCCGGCGGCGTGTCGCCCGCGGGCTGCTCGCGCTGGCGCACCGACACGCCGTCGCCCACGCGCACGGACACCATCCCGATCACCTCCAGCGCGATCAGCGCCTCGCGCACCGAGGTGCGCGACACGCCGAATTGCGCGGCCAGCTCGCGCTCGGGCGGCAAGTAGCTGCCGGGCGGAAAGCTGCCGGATTCGATCATCGCGCGAAGCTGGTCGGCGATCTGCTGGTAGAGGCGGCGGTTCTGAATGGGTTGGATCGGCATACGTTCGCTGGCAGGACCCGTCGGGATCGAAACGGCTCGCGGCCGTTGCCGTTCAGGCA
>NZ_BAAILN010000091.1:92884-117003 GCF_054589155.1 Burkholderia sp. 3C | reverse complement strand
CGACGAAGGTCGCTTCCATCGGATCGTTCGTCACGCGCTTGGCGCCGCCCGGCAGGTTGTTCTTCTTGACCCAGTCCGCGAACATCGCCTTGAACTTCGCGTTCTCGGGATTGCGCAGCGACATGAAGTAGTTCCAGGCGGCCAGGTTGCCGACCAGCGGCTTGGTGTCGATGCCGCGCAGTTCTTCCTCGCCCACCGAGAACGCCACCACCGGCACGTCGGTGGCCTTGAGGCCCTGGTTGCCGAGTTCCTTGTAGAACGGCACGTTCGAATCGCCGTTGATGGTGGAGATCACGCAGGTCTTGCCGCCTTGCGAGAAGGTGCGGATGTTCGAGACGATGGTCTGGTAGTCGCTATGACCGAACGGCGTGTAGACCTCCTGAATATCGGCATCCTGAACACCCTTCGATTTCAGGAACGCGCGCAGGATCTTGTTGGTCGTGCGCGGGTACACGTAGTCGGTGCCGAGCAGGAAGAAGCGCTTGGCGGCGCCGCCTTCGGCGCTCATCAGGTATTCGGTGGCGGGGATCGCCTGCTGGTTCGGCGCGGCGCCCGTGTAGAACACGTTGCGCGACATTTCCTCGCCTTCGTACTGCACCGGGTAGAACAGCAGGCCGTTCAGTTCCTCGAATACCGGCAGCACCGATTTGCGCGACACCGAGGTCCAGCAGCCGAACGTGACGGCGACCTTGTCCTGCGTGATCAGCCCGCGCGCCTTCTCGGCGAACAGCGGCCAGTTCGAGGCCGGATCGACCACCACCGGCTGCAACTGGCGGCCCATCACGCCGCCCGACTTGTTGATCTCCGCGATGGTCATCAGCGCGGTGTCCTTCAACGAGGTCTCGGAGATCGCCATCGTGCCCGACAGCGAATGCAGGATGCCGACCTTGATCGGACCTTTGTCCGTGCTTTGTGCCAGTGCCGACGGCACCTTTGCTGCCAGACCCGCTACCCCGACTGCCGATGCGACCTTCAAGAACTCGCGCTTTTTCATGGATCGTCCCAAGTGGTTGAATGTTGTATCTGGTCTTGGATACAAGACGATATTCAAAAGAGCAGCTTTCGTGCCAGCACGGTAATTCAAGGTTTGCGAGGAAGGATCAAGAAAAAACGGGCCCAATTTGGACCCGTCGAGAACCGATTTCGGTGCGCGGCAGCGTCAATCTGGTGCGCGGCGCGGGGGGCGATGCATCAGTCGGGCGTGCATGAATCAGGCGTCTTCGCGGCTGCTGTATCGTTCGCGCGCGGTTTGCATCATGTACAGCGTGATGCGTTTCACCTCGGCCTGGCTTTCCGCGATGTGCTCGCGGATCATCGTTTGGGCCGGCGCGTCGTCGCCGGCCGCAATCGCATCGAGAATGGCGGCGTGCTCCTGGTAGGTCGCCGTGATGCGTGGCGCTTTCGTGAAGTCGAGGCGGCGGATGATGCGGATGCGCTCGGTCACGTCGGCGTGCATGCGTGCCATTTCCAGATTGCCGACCGCGGCCACCAGGCCCGCATGGAACGCCTCGTCCAGCGCGGCCACTTTGACGCCATCCTGCTCGCGCTTGCGGGGCGGCACGCACCAGATGCCGCGCAGGGTCGCGAGTGCCGGTTGCAGATCTTCGGCGACGATACGCGCGATCGCATTGGTTTCCATCATCACGCGGATCTCGTACAGATCCTCGAAATACTTGAAATCGAACGCCCGTACCTGCCAGCCGCTCTTGAAGTGCACGTCGACGTAGCCTTCGCGCTGCAGCCAGAACAGCGCCTGCCGCACCGGGGTGCGGCTGACCTGCATGCGCGTGGCGATGTCGCCCTCACTGAACTTGTCGCCGGGCAACAGCCGAAAGTCGAAAATGTCGGCCTTCAACTGCGCGTAGATCTGCGCGGCGAGATTGCTGGGTTGCCGAGACAGGCCGTCGGGCGCGCGATTATCCACCATGAGAAATTCCGGAAGCGGTTGACTGAAGCGGGGGCGTCATGCGAGGGAAACCAGCGGATCGCCTGCCTGGACCATCATACCTGCTCGACAATGGAAGTCCTTAATCGTCCCGTTGCGTGTGGCGACCACCGGAAACTCCATTTTCATGGCCTCCAGGATCATCAGCGTGTCGCCCGCGCTGACCGTGTCGCCGGGCGCGGTGGTCAGCTTCCAGACGTTGGCGCTGATGTCGGCGCGGATCGCGTCGACCTCGGCGTCGCCGCCGGCCGATCGGCGTTCCTCGTTGGGCAGCGCTTCGGCTTCGGATGCGCCGCTCGTCGCCCAGTGTGCGACTTCGGCATCGAACGCCGCCCGCTGGGTTTGCCTGAACTCGCGCAGTTCGGGTTCGATGCCGGCGAGAAACGCGTTGTAGGCGCCGAGGTCGAAGACTTCCTCTTCGATGCGCACCGTCTCGCGGCCTTCGCGGAAATCGGCACGCAGCGCATCGAGTTCCGCTTCGCTGACGGGGTAGAAGCACACCTGGTCGAAGAAGCGCAGCAGCCACGGCTTGCCCTCCACGAACAGGCGGTTTTTCAGGAACTTGTTCCAGATCGGCAGGGTGCGGCCGACGAGCTGATAGCCGCCCGGCGAATCCATGCCGTAGATGCACATGTACACGCCGCCGATGCCCACCGTGCCTTCCGCCGTGTAGGTGCGGGCAGGGTTGTATTTCGAGGTCAACAGGCGGTCGCGCGGATCGACCGGCACCGCACAGGGCGCGCCGAGATACACATCGCCCAGGCCCAGAACCATGTAGCGCGCGCGATACAAGACGTCGCGCACCGCGTCCACCGAGGCGAGCCCGTTGATGCGCCGCATGAATTCCGTATTGCTCGGCAGCCACGGCGCCGTGTCGCGTACCGATTGTCGGTAGCGGGCGACCGCGTCGAGCGTGGCCGAATCCTCGAACGCCATCGGCAGATACACCACTCGGCTCGGCACCTTCATGGTGGCGATGTTGCCCAGCGTGTCGTCGGCCGCGGCCAGCGCGCGCACCAGCGAGCGTTGCGGCAGCACGCGGCTGTCGTAGCGAACCTGCAGCGAGCGCACCCCCGGCGACAGCTCCAGGATGCCGGCATGATCGGCCTGCTCGAGTGCTTCCATCAGCGCATGAATGCGAAAGCGCAGGTTCAGGTCGAGCACGTTTTCGCCGTATTCGACGAGGATGTACTTGTCGCCGGCCTGGCGGAACACCGTCTTCGGACGATCGCCGTCAGCCGCCGCCTCGAACAGGATCGGCGAACCGCGGCGGCTCGCGAGCGCGGGCGCATTGCCCGCGACACCGGCGCAGAAGTCGATCATCGTGGCGTCCTGCCTGCGCTCTAGCGCCAGTGCATCGTCGAAGCCCATCTCGCGGAAGCGGATGCGATCGCCCGGTTTGACCTGGCCGACCTTCCAAAGCTCGGCCTTGGCGATCGTGACCGGGCACACGAAGCCGCCGAGGCTCGGGCCATCGCGGGTCAGGATCACGGGCATGTCGCCCGTGAAGTTGATGCTGCCGATCGCATATTCGCAATCGTGGATGTTGGACGGGTGCAGGCCGGCTTCGCCGCCATCGGAACGGGCCCATTGGGGCTTCGGGCCGTTCAGGCGAATGCCGAGACGGTTCGAGTTGTAGTGCACTTCCCACTCGCTCGAAAAGAACGCCTCGATCGATTCCGGCCTGAAGAAGTCCGGGGCGCCGTGCGGGCCATACAGCACCCCGATTTCCCAGGTGTTGCCGTAGGTCGGCACGAGCGAGGCCGGCAACGCCTTGGGCGCGAAGGCCGGCGAGAGCGCGGCGCTGGCGGGCAGCGCCGGATCGGCGATCGGCAGCACGTCGGCCGCGCGCAGCGTGCGGCCGGCATGACCGCCGAACTGGCCGAGCGCGAAGGTCGAGCGGCTGCCGAGATAGCGCGGCATATCCAGGCCGTTGCGCACGGCCAGATAGGTGCGGCAGCCGCTTTGCGCCTTGCCGATCCGCAGGGTCTGGCCGGCCGACACCTCGACGGGTGCCCAGAACGGAACCGGCTCGGCGTCGAGTGTTGCATCGGTCGGGGCGCCGGTCAGCGCGATGAGCGTATCCGCGTGGAAGCGAAGGGTGGGCCCGAGCACCGTGGTTTCGATGCCGGCCGCTGCCTCGACGTTGCCGACGATGCGGTTGGCGATGCGAAACGCCCAGTCGTCCATCGGGCCGGAGGGCGGCACGCCGATGTCCCAATACCCGACACGGCCGGGATAGTCCTGCACGGTGGTGTAGGTGCCGGCCTCGATCACCTCGACCACGGCGGGGCGGTACGCGAAGCCGTCCAGATAGCGCGTCGATACGCGGCCGCTGCCGAAGCCGTCGCTCGCCACCACCTTGCGCAGATAGTCGAGATTGGTGGTGATGCCGGACAGTCGCGTCGCATCGAGCGCCCGACGCATCGCGGCAATGGCGGCCGGGCGGTCCTCGCCGTGCACGATCAGCTTGGCGATCATCGGGTCGTAATGCGCGGACACCTCGGTGCCCGTTTCGACCCAGCCGTCGACCCGCACGTCGGCCGGGAACGCGACTTCGGTCAGCGTGCCCGGGCTCGGCGCGAAGTTGCGCAACGGGTTCTCGGCATAGATGCGCACCTCGATCGATGCGCCGCGCGGCACGATCTCGCGATCGAGCGCGGGCGGCTCGCCGGCGGCGGTCGCGATCATCCACTCCACCAGGTCGATGCCGGTCACGCGCTCGGTGATCGCATGCTCGACCTGAAGGCGCGTGTTGACCTCCAGAAAATAGAACGATTCCTGTGCGGCGTCGTAGATGAATTCGACCGTGCCGGCCGAGCGATATGCCACCGAGCGCGCGAGGCTGGCCGCCGAGGCCAGCAGGTCGCGGCGCACGCGCTCGGGCAGGTTCGGCGCGGGCGTTTCCTCGACCACCTTCTGGTTGCGGCGCTGCAGCGAACAGTCGCGCTCGCCGAGGGCGAGCACGTTGCCCAGGCCGTCGCCGAAAATTTGCACTTCCACATGACGCGCGCGGTCGACGAAGCGTTCGACGAACACGCCGCCGTTGGCGAAGAACGATTGCCCGAGCCGCTGCACGGATTCGAAGGCGGTCACGAGTTCGGCTTCGTCGTTGCAGCGTGTGAGGCCGATGCCGCCGCCGCCGGCGGTGCTCTTCAGCATCACCGGATAGCCGATCGCGGCGGCGGCCTCGCGGGCGGCCCGCACATCGGCCAGCAGGCCGGAGCCGGGCGTGAGCGGCACGCCGGCCTGTTCGGCGAGCGCGCGCGCGGCGTGCTTGAGACCGAACTGCTCCATTTGGTGCGGCGTCGGCCCGACGAAGGCGATGCCCTCGGCTTCGCAGCGTGCCGCGAACGCCGAATTCTCGGACAGGAAACCGTAGCCGGGAATGATGGCCTGCGCACCGGTACGCTTGGCTGCCTCGATGATCAGGTCGGTGCGCAGATAGCTCTCGGCGGCGCTATGGCCGCCGAGCGCAATCGCTTCGTCGGCTGCGCTCACGTGCAGGCTGTTGCGATCGGCATCGGAGTAGACGGCCACGGAACGGATACCCATGCGCTTGAGCGTGCGGGCGATGCGGCAAGCGATTTCACCGCGATTGGCGATCAGGACGGTATCGAACATGGCGGCCTCTCAGGCGCGGGTCGCCACGGCCGCGGCCTGGCGGCTCGCGAGATAGCTGGCCCAGCCGCCGAATTCGGTGATGTCGAGCGCGTCGGGCAGCGCATAGGGCTCGCAGATGAAGCCCTTGACCTGCCGGCCGTCGGCGAGCGTCAGCGTGCCGATGCCGAGCGGCGAGGGAATCCCCGCCACGAACGAGCCGAACTCGGTGGCCGCGATGTCCCACAGCTCCACCTTGATCGGCGCGCCGGTGGCCGAACGCGCGAGGCCGGGCTTCGGCGGCGTGGTGTTGGCCAGCGCGTACAGGCGATAGTGGGAGGCGGTGGTGGTGGCTTCCACGAAACGCGCGTGCCGCGAGCTCAGTTCGTGATTCAGCGGCATGCCGCGCAGGTGCGCGCCGACCACGGCCACGCGGATCATGCCGGCTGCCGGCGCCACGCTGGCGGCGGCGGGCCTGCCGCTCGACAGCGGCGCTCCGGTGGCGCCGCGTGTGAGGCCGGTGGCGCGATGCCAGTCGCCCGCGAATTCGGCCAGCGCGCGTTCGCGCCATGCGTCGCCGATCAGGGTGATGCCGAACGGCAGGCCGTCCTCGCGCAAGTTGGCGGGCACCGCCACTGCGCTCCAATCGAGCAGGTTCACGAAGTTCGTGTACTTGCCGAGATTGCTGTTCAGGCGGATCGGGTCGGCCAGCAGTTCGACGATCCGGTAGTGGGTGGGAGCCGTCGGCACGATCAGTGCGTCGAACCGGGCAAGCAGTGCATCGGCCTCGCGCTTGAGGTCGGCCAGGCGGTAAATGCCGTCGAACGTGTCGGCCGCCGAAAATTCACGCGCCTTGAAGATCACGTCGCGCACCACGGGATGGATGTCCGTCTCGTGCGTCGAGGCGAATTCGCGGATCGCGGCATAGCGCTCGGCGACCCAGGGGCCGTGATACAGCAGCGCCGTCACGCGGTCGAATACCGAGAAATCCACGGGCACGCAGGTCGCACCGCGCGCCTCCAGGTGAGCGACGGCCGCGTGGAACGCACGCTCGGACAATACGTCGCCAAAGAACTCGGGCGCCGCGGGGATGCCGAAACGCGGTGCGTCGGCCACGCGCCATGCAGCCGAACCGGCGGGTTGGGCGCGCGACAGGCCGTCCTTCGCGTCGAGTGCGGCGGCGACGTCGTACACCCGGGTTGCGTCTTCGGTGGTCGTGGCGAACACGGATACGCAGTCGAGCGTTCGGCACGCCGGCACCACGCCGGTGTTGCTGAATGCGCCTCGTGTCGGCTTCAGCCCGACGATATTGTTCAATCCGGCCGGGATGCGGCCCGAGCCGGCCGTATCGGTGCCGAGCGAGAACGGCACGATGCCGCGTGCCACGACGCGGGCCGATCCCGAGCTGGAGCCGCCGGAGATGTACTCGGGATCGAAGGCATTGGCCGGGATGCCGTACGGCGTGCGCACGCCCACCAGGCCGGTGGCGAATTGATCGAGATTGGTCTTGCCGATCGGGATGGCGCCGGCCGCCACCAGGCGTGCGATCAGCGAGGCGTCTTCGCCGGGGCGGTAGGCGAAGGGCGGGCAGCCGGCGGTGGTGTCGAAGCCTGCGACGTCGATATTGTCCTTGGCCGCGAACGGCACGCCGTACAGCGGGAACGCGGCGATGTCGCCGTCGGCGTCGGCCAGCCGCGCCGCCAGTGCCGCGAAGCGCGCGCGCAGCGCCTCGGCCGTTGCGACCGAGATCCAGGCACTGTCGTGCGTATCGAGCGAGGCAAGCAGTTCGCCGATGCGCTGCTCCGGGGTGGCGCCTGCCTGATAGTCGGCAATCCAGTCCGCAATCGTCCAGCCGATCATCTCGTATTCCCTCTTGTGTACAAGTTTGGAGGGAGAGAAGCGAGAGTCGTGCCAGATCGGGGCGTGCTCGAGGAAAGCACGGCTGCATCGGGCGTTGGAGCCGCAAGGGCGGCATGGCGTGGTTGCGCCGTGCACGAATTTGGCTCGTCGCACGATGAATCCTGGTGCGGCGGGTGAAGTTGGTGCATCGAACCGTTGACCGTGGGCATGGGTGCCCGGCGCCAGATCAACGGCTTTTCACGGCGGCGTTTCCTCGGATCTCGACCCGCAAGGCATCGAAGAAAACGACGGGATACATCCCATGACTGCATCGTTACCGTCGGATATCGTACCGACTTTCGGCACGCGCCCGCGCAACCTGACATATCGCCGACGCGGGCTCGCGAAGGCATGACGATGATGAACCGATATCCAGGTGCGGCCTGGGTTGCCCACGCGATACCGCGTACCGTTCGCGCCACTGTCCAACCTCTTCGCGCTCAAACAGCGCGCGGAGCCGCCCCAGCAAGGCGGATGTCGAAGCCGGCGAAGCGCCGGCTTTTGATTTTTATCGGCGCGGCGGCGCCTTGACCGGCCCGTTCGCGGTTGCACGTTCCTGAGCATTGAATCGAACGATGCGTAACGAAAATCCGAACATCAACGCCATTCCGACCACGATGCCCCACATTGCCGTTGTCATCTTGCTACCTCTTTGGTGATAAAGACATGGCCACTGCCCGAATCGCGCGCATCGAAGCGCGGATTGCCCGTGTGGTCTGATTATTCTGCCTCTGAACGCGGAGCGTGTCGGTTCGCCACGAGACGGTGTTGGCTGCGCTGCCAGGCAGGGCGGCAAGCGTGGCGAACGCCGCCGCCGACGCGGGTTCGCATCGAAAGCGTCATGCAGCGTACCGATTGCGTGCGCCCGATGCGGCACCATGACACGTGCCACGCAGGTTCGCGAGGCGAGGAGCGGTGACATGGACTATCCGATCTACATCACGCGGCGTGGCCCGTTTCGTTATCGCGGCACGTTGGCGGATTTCCCCGAGGCGGTTGCGGAGGGCGACGCCTACGCTGCATTGCCGGATCAGGTCGTGCTGCGCGCGATCGCCCTGTATCACCGGGGGCCGCGCCTCGTTCCCCCGCCGACCACCGACATGGCCGTCCTCCAGGCGTCGTCGCTCGATACCGGCGACGGCATCTGGCGTTTCGTCGAGATCGAGCCCGGGCGCATTCTGTCGAGTTCCGTGCATATCGGCGTGTGTCTGCCCGAGCGCGTCGTGCAGGATATCGATCGCGCCGCCCGTGCCCTGCATGTGAGCCGCGACGAGATCGTGGCGTCGGCGTGCCTGCATGTGACCACCCAATCCGTGCGTCTGGTCGTGCCCGACGGCGCCGAATCGATGACGCAGTAGTCTCGGGCGTGCGCCCGAGCGCAGATTTCCTTTCCCGGCCGCTTTCCGACGCGCGGCGAACCACGGGGCGATGCCGCGGTTGCGCCATCGGTCGCGAAGTTCCGGGAGACCGCAGGGTGAAAGACTATTTGGCGTGGCCGGCACGATTCGTCGCGTCGCATCGCGCGCCGCCATGGCGTCATACCCGCCCGGTGCGGGAGGAATTTTTCGGCGAGGAGCGGCTGGCGCACCATGCGGCCAGGCTCGCGAGCGAGCAACACGTGCTGCCCGGCCCGCAGTCCGGCCCCTCGCTCGGGCGGCGGCTCAAGGACAACGCGGCGCATCTTCTCGACGCCTACCGCAACACGATGGCCGCCGACACGCGCGACGAGGCGCTCACGCCCGCCGCGGAGTGGCTGCTCGACAACTACTACCTGGTGGCGGAGCAGGTCCGGCAGGTCCGCGACGATCTTTCCCCTCGCTATTACCGGCAGTTGCCCAAATTGAGCGGCGGCCCGTTCGCCGGCTATCCGCGCGTATTCGGGATCGGCTGGGCGTTCGTCGCGCACACCGACAGCCGCTTCGATGTCGACAATCTCTGCCGTTTCCTGAACGCCTATCAGGCGGTCGCGCCGCTGACGATCGGGGAGCTGTGGGCCGTCGCGATCACGTTGCGGATCGTGCTGATCGAAAACCTGCGGCGCCTCGCCGATCAGATCATCGACGACCGGCGCGCCCGCAGGGATGCCGATGCGTTCGCCGATCGGCTGCTCGGCGAGGGCGGCGCGCCGCGCACGGCGCCGGCGCTGTTGATTGCCCGCTACGGGCGCGCGCCGCTGCATGACGCCTTCGCGGTCCAACTGATCCAGCGGCTCCACGATCCCGACCCCGGCGCCGCGCCGGTGCAAGCCTGGCTCTACCAGCATCTGGCCGAGCGTGGCACCACACCGGATCAGATCGTCGCCTCCGTCAACCAGCAGCAGGGCGCCGCGAGCCTGACCGTGCGCAACGTGATCACCAGCATGCGGCTGATCTCGGAGGTGGACTGGGCGGATCTGTTCGAGCGCGTCAGTCTGGTCGATCAGGTGCTCGGGCGGTATCCCGGCTTCGTGCAGATGGATTTCGCGACCCGCAACCGGTATCGCGATGCGATCGAGGCGCTCGCGCGCGGCGCCCCCGTCAGCGAGATCGAGATTGCCCGGCGCGTGGCCGCCGACGCGGCGCCGGACGCCGACCCCGCGGCGGTGATGCCGACCGCGCTGCGGCGCGATACCGACCCGGGGTACTTCCTGCTGGCGGGCGGGCGCAGCGGGCTCGAAGCGGCGATCGGCTACCGGCCGCCCGTGGCGTTGTGGTTGCGGCGCACGATCCGGCGGGCCGGCCTCGGCGGCTACCTGGCCCGCATCGCGGGGTTCGCCGCGCTGCTGCTCGGCGTGATGCTGGCATGGCTTACCCGCTTTGCGTTGCGGGCGGACAGCCTGATCGTGCTGGCCGCGGCCGGCTTGCTGCCGGTGCTCGATGTTGCGGTGGCGCTGGTCAATCGCGGCGTGATGCGCGACATCGGCGCGAGCATCTTGCCGGGTCTGGCGCTGGCGGACGGGATTCCGGCCGATCTGCGCACGGTCGTCGCGGTGCCGGTGCTGCTGACGACCGAGGCCGCGCTGATCGAGCAGATCGAACAACTGGAGATCCACCATCTCGCCAGCCCGGGCGGGGCGCTGCATTTCGCGCTGCTGTCCGACTGGACCGACGCGCCGACGGCGCGCGTGGCAGCGGACGACGCGCTGCTCGCGAGCGCGCGCGCCGGCATCGAGCGGCTGAACCTGCGCTACCCGGCGGCATCGGGCGATTGCGCGCGGTTCCTGCTGCTGCATCGGCGGCGCGTGTGGAGCGACGGCGAGCGGTGCTGGATGGGCTGGGAGCGCAAGCGCGGCAAGCTGCACGAGCTGAACCGGCTGCTGCGCGGCGCGACGGATACCTCGTTTGTCGGCCTGCCGGCCGGTGGCTCGCACGCATCGTCCGCCGAGATGGGGGCGAGTGTCGACACCGGCACGCCGCCCCCGGTGCCCGCCCAGGTGCGCTACGTCATCACGCTGGACGCCGACACGCGCCTGCTGCGCGATACCGTGCGCCGCCTGATCGGCAAGATGGCGCATCCGCTGAACCGGCCGGTATTCGACCCGGCGAGCCGGCGCATCGTGGAAGGCCACGGCATTCTGCAACCCCGCGTGAGCGCCTCGCTCGCGAGCGGCGACGAGGGGTCGCTGTTCCAGCGCATCTCGTCGAGCGCGCATGGCATCGATCCCTACGTGTCGGCGGTGTCGGATGTCTACCAGGACCTGTTCGACGAAGGCTCGTACGCGGGCAAGGGCATCTACGACATCGATGCGTTCGAGGCGGTGCTCGGCGAGCGCGTGCCCGACAACACGATGTTGAGCCACGATCTGTTCGAAGGCGTGTTCGCGCGGGCCGGGCTGGCGTCGGATATCGAGGTGGTGGAGGCGTCGCCGTCACGCTACGACGTCGCGGCCGCGCGCCAGCACCGCTGGGCGCGCGGCGACTGGCAACTGCTGCCGTGGCTCGCGTTCGGCCGCGGGCCGCTGCCCGCGATCGGCCGCTGGAAGATGCTCGACAACCTGCGCCGCACGCTGAGCGCGCCGGCCGTGTTCGTCGCGCTGCTGGTCGGGTGGACGGCGCCGCTGCCGGTCGCGCTCGCCTGGAGCGCCTTCATCCTCGCGACGATCGCGCTGCCGTTGCTGCTGCCGGTACTGAGCAGCCTCGTGCCGCGCTGGCGCCGCACGCACATGAAGCTGACCACGCGCAGCGTCCTGCACGCATGGGCCGTCGAACTGCGCTTCGCGCTGGTCCGCTTCGGCCTGACGGTCGCGCTGTTGCCGGAGCAGGTGTGGTCGATGGGCGACGCGATCGGGCGGACCCTGTTCCGGCTCGGGTTCAGCCGGCTGCATCTGCTGGAATGGACCACCGCCGCCGCGTCCGGCGCGCATGGCCGGCACACGCTCGCCGGCACCTTCGCGCGGATGCGCGGCGGGCTTGCGCTCACGCTGCTCGGTGCGGCCGCCGCCGCCCAGGCCCCGCGCGCCGATGCCCGGACGGCCTGGGCGGCGGTACCGCTGGTGCTGGTGTGGCTTGCCGCGCCGGCGATCACGTATTGGCTCAGTCGCGCGCCGCGCGCGGCCGCCGACCTCGCGGTCGCGCCGGCCGATGCGCGTGCGTTGCGGCACGCCGCACGCCGTACCTGGCGCTATTTCGAGACGTTCGTGACCGCCGACGACCAGATGTTGCCGCCGGACAATTTCCAGGAAGATCCGAAGCCGGTCGTCGCGCATCGCACCTCGCCCACCAATCTCGGCCTGTATTTGTTGTCGATCGCGAGCGCGCGCGAGTTCGGCTGGCTGGGCACGTTCGACGCGGTGGCGCGGCTGGAGGCGACGTTCGCGTCGATGGCGCGGCTCGCGCGCCATCGCGGCCATTTCTACAACTGGTACGACACGCGCAGCCTGGCGCCGCTCGAGCCGAAATACGTGTCGACGGTCGACAGCGGCAACCTGGCCGGCCACCTGATCGCGCTCGGCAATGCCTGCCGCGCGTGGGCCGCCCGGCCGGGTGGGGTGGGCCGGGCGGCGGCGGCCCGCGGTATCGGCGACACGCTCGCGCTGCTGCGCGATGCGGTGCGGATCGACGGCGGCGACCGCACGCCCCTGCACGACGAATTCGAGCGCGCCGCGATCCGGTTGGCCGCCGTGCTCGACGAGGCGCAGGGCGAGGATGTTGACGATCTCGCCGAGCTCGCTCCCACCGCGTCGGACCCGGCGCTCGCCGCCGACGCGTGGCCGGCGCTCGCCGCGACGCTGGCCGCGACGTTGGCCGATCTAGCCCGCGCGCTGGTGGACGACGTGGTGCGGGTGGGCGGCCGCGACGGCGCGGACGTACGGTTCTGGGCCGGCGCGCTGGAGCGTGTCGCGCAAGCCCAGCTCGACGACCTGCGCATCACGACGCAGGCCGCCGTCGCGCTGAACGCGCGCCTGCATGGGCTGGCCGACACGGCGCTCGCCACCGCCAACGCGATGGCGTTCGGCTTTCTCCTCGACCCGGTGCGCAATCTGCTGTCGATCGGCTATGCGGTGGCCGACGGCCGCGTCGATCCGGGCAACTACGATCTGCTCGCCTCCGAGGCGCGGCTGTCGAGCTTCGTGGCCATCGCGAAGGGCGATCTGCCGCTCGCGCACTGGTTCCGGCTCGGCCGGCTCGCGACGCCGATCGGCCAGGGCGCGGCCTTGGTGTCGTGGTCCGGCTCGATGTTCGAATACCTGATGCCGTCGCTGGTGATGCGCGCGCCGGCCGACAGCCTGCTCGCGCGCACCAACCAGCGCGTGGTGGGGCGCCAGATCCGCTACGGCGTGGAACTCGGGCTGCCGTGGGGGATGTCCGAATCGGCCTACAACGCGCGCGATATCGAGCTGACCTACCAGTATTCGAGTTTCGGCGTGCCGGCGCTCGGCCTGAAGCGCGATCTCGATCAGCACCGCGTGATCGCGCCGTATGCGACCGCGCTCGGCGCGATGATCGCGCCGGCCGCCGCCGCGCGCAATTTCGAGCGGCTGCGCGCGGCCGGCGCGGGCGGGCGCTTCGGCTTCTACGAGGCGCTCGACTACACGCCGGCGCGGGTGCCGGAAGGCATGCCGGTGGCGCTGGTGCGTGCGTTCATGGCGCACCACCAGGGCATGTCGATCGTCGCGATCGCCAATGCGCTGCTCGGCGGCCGGATTCGCGCGTTCTTTCACATGGAGCCGGCGGTCCGCGCGACCGAGCTGCTGCTGCAGGAACGGGTGCCGAGCCGGGTCGCGGCGGCACGGCCGCGGATCGACACCGCCCCGGCCGGCAAAATGCGCGGCAGCGAATCGTCGTTTGCGCGGCGCGGGGTGCTGGTGGAGGAACCGTCGCCCGTGACCCATCTGCTGTCCAACGGCCGCTATACGGTGATGCTGACGGCCGCCGGGTCCGGCTACAGCCGCCGCGACGATCTGGCCGTCACGCGCTGGCACGAGGATGCGACACGCGATCACTGGGGCAGCTACCTGTATCTGCGCGACGCCGACAGCGGCGCGGTGTGGTCGGCCACCTGGCAGCCGAGCGGTGTGGCGCCGGACACGTACGAGGCCACCTTCACCGAGGACCGGGCGGAATATGTGCGCCGCGACGGCACGCTGACCACCACGGTCGAGGTGCTGGTATCCGCCGAGGACGACGCGGAGGTGCGCCGCGTGTCGGTCGTCAACCACGGTGCGCGTGCCCGCGTGATCGAATTCACGTCGTATGCGGAAGTGGTGCTCGCGCCCGCCGCCGCCGATCAGGCGCATCCGGCGTTCTCGAAGCTGTTCGTCGAGACCGAGTACGTGCCGGTGTCCGGTGCGATTCTCGCGACGCGTCGTCGGCGGGCGCCGACCGACAGCCAGGTCTGGGCGGCCCATCTCGCGGTGGCGACGGGCGAGACGGTGGGCGCGCAGGAGTTCGACACGGACCGCATGCGCGTGATCGGCCGCGGCCGTGGCGTGCGTCTGCCGCTTGCCCTCGCCGAGTCGCGCGAGCTTGCCGGCTCGCAAGGGGCGGTGCTGGACGCGGTCTTCACGCTGCGTCGGCGGCTGCGCATTCCACCCGGCGCGAAGGCGAGCATCGCGTACTGGACGATCGTCGCGGATTCGCGCGAACAGGTGCTCGATCTGGTCGACAAGCACCGCGACGGCGACGCGTTCGCGCGCGCGGCGATGCTGGCGTGGACGCAGGCGCAGGTGCAATTGCGCCATAGCGGCGTGAGCCTCGACGAGGCGGCGCTGTTCCAGCAACTGGCCGGCGCGCTGGTGTACAGCGATCCGTCGATGCGGCCGAACTCCGCCGTGCTGCTGCGCCATGCGCTCACCGCGTCGGCGGCGGGCGCGGTGGGCGCCTCGCCGCTGTGGGCGCACGGCGTGTCGGGCGATCTGCCGATCCTGCTGGTGCGGATCGACGACCTCGAGCATCTCGCGGTGGTGCGCCAACTGATCCGCGCGCATGACTACTGGCAGGCGAAGCGGCTCGCCGTCGATCTGGTGATCCTCAACGAGCGCGCCGCGTCCTACGTGCAGGATCTGCAGGCCGCGCTCGAAGGCTTCGTGCGGGTGCGTCCGTCGGGCGACGCGGCCGGGCGCGGCGGCGTGTTCGTGCTGCGTGCCGACCGGATGACCGATGCGGCGCGCGCGCGCTTTCCGGCGGTGGCGCGCGTGGTGCTCGCCGCGCGCAACGGCCGGCTGGTCGACCAGTTGCGGCGTCTCGCGAGCGCGCCGGCCGTGCCGCCGCCGGACCCGCCGCGCCTCTCGTGGCTGCCGCGCGCGATGCCGAAGCCCGACGACGCGCCGGTATCCACCGCCGATCTCGACTACTTCAACGGCATCGGCGGCTTCGCGCGCGACGGACGCGAATACGTGGTGATCCTGCAGGGCGGCCTCTGCACGCCGATGCCGTGGGTCAACGTGATCGCGAACCCGGTGTGCGGGTTCATCAGCTCGGCCGAAGGCGGCAGCCATACCTGGGTGACCAACAGCCGCGAGCATCCGCTGACGCCGTGGTCGAACGATCCCGTCGCCGATCCGTCGGGCGAGGCGTTCTACCTGCGCGACGACGAGACGGGCGCGCGCTGGGGGCCGCAGGCGAACCCGATGCGCAGCGTGGCGGCCGGCGCCGATCGCTACGTCGCGCGTCACGGGCAGGGCTACAGCCGGTTTGCGCATACCGAGGCCGGCATCGCCGCCGACCTGCTGCAGTTCGTGCCGCTCGCCGATCCGGTGAAGATTTCCCGGCTTACGTTACGCAACCTCTCGGGGCGAGCGCGCCGGCTGTCGGTCGCGACCTGCGCAGAGTGGGCCTTGGGTCCGTCGCGCGGCGTCGCGGCGCCGCATACCGTGACCGAGATCGATGCCGTCACCGGCGCGCTGTTCGCGCGCAACGATTGGCAGCACGCGTATCCCGGCCGGGTGGCGTTCTCCGATCTGTGCGGGTTGCAGACCTCGTGGACGGGCGACCGGCGCGAGTTCATCGGCCGCAACGGCACGCCGGCGGACCCGGCCGGCTTTCCCGGCGAGATCGACGCGCCGCTGCTGTCGGGCCGCGTGGGCGCCGGCCTCGATCCATGCGCGGCGTTGCAGACGCATATCGAACTCGCGCCGGGAGGCGTCGCGGAAATCGTCTGGCTGCTCGGCGAAGGCGCCGACCGGGAGGCGGCACGGCAATCGGTCATGCAGTACCGGTGCGCGGATCTCGATGCCGTGTTCGCGGCCGTCACGGCATCCTGGGACGAGACGCTCGGCGCGCTCCAGGTGCGCACGCCCGACCGCGCGATGGATCTGATGCTGAATCGCTGGCTGCTGTACCAGACGCTGTCGAGCCGCATCTGGGCGCGCGCGGGTTTCTATCAGGCGAGCGGCGCATACGGCTTTCGCGATCAGTTGCAGGACGGCATGGCGCTGGCGCTCGCGCGGCCGACGCTCACGCGCGAGCACCTGTTGCGCGCCGCGGCGCGGCAGTTTCCGGAGGGCGATGTGCAGCATTGGTGGCTGCGCGAAACCGGCAGCGGCGTGCGCACGCGGATCAGCGACGATCGCGTGTGGCTCGCCAGCGCCATCGCGCATTACGTGGAGGTCAGCGGCGAGTGCGCCGTGCTCGATGTGCCGGTGCCGTTCCTCGACGGCCGGCCGCTCGCGCCGGACGAGGCGGACGCGTTCTTCGTGCCGGGCGTGTCCGATACCGGCGCGCCGCTGTTCGAGCACGGGGCGCGGGCGCTGGAGCAGGGGCTCGAACAGTTCGGTGCGCACGGGCTGCCGCTGATCGGCACCGGCGACTGGAACGACGGCATGAACCGGGTGGGAGAAGCGGGGCGGGGCGAGAGTGTCTGGCTTGGCTGGTTCCTGTACGCAACCCTGATCGCGTACGCGCCGCTCGCTCGGGCGCGGGGCGACACCGCGCGGGCCGAACGCTGGCTCACGCGCGCCGCGGCGTTGCGCGAGGCGCTCGACCAAGCCGGGTGGGATGGCGCCTGGTATCGCCGCGGATACTTCGACGACGGCACGCCGCTCGGTTCGAGCGGCCGCGCCGAATGCGAGATCGACGCGATCGCGCAGTCGTGGAGCGTGCTGTCGGACGGCGCGGCCCCCGCGCGAGCGCGCACCGCGATGGCGTCGCTCGACGCCCGCTTGACCCGACGCGACGAGGGTCTCGCCTTGCTGTTCGCGCCGCCGTTCGACCGACCGGCGAGCGGACGGGCGGCGGGCACCGATCCCGGCTATATCGACGGCTATCCGCCCGGCATTCGCGAGAACGGCGGCCAGTACACGCACGCCGCGGCGTGGTCGGTGCTCGCGTATGCGAAGCTGGGTGACGGCGAGCGCGCGGCGCAGCTGTTCGCGATGCTCAATCCGGTCAGTCGCAGCCACACGCGCAGCGGTGCGAACCGTTATCGGCTCGAACCGTATGTGGTGGCGGCGGATGTCTATTCCGTCGCGCCGCATGTGGGGCGCGGCGGCTGGAGCTGGTACACCGGATCGGCGGGGTGGCTCTATCGCGCGGGTATCGAGGGCTTGCTCGGCGTGCGCCGGCAAGGCAGCGTGCTGTCGATTCGGCCGTGCCTGCCCCGCGCCTGGCCGGGTTTCGACCTGACGCTGCGCCACGGCTCGGCGTGGTACGAGATCGCCGTCAAGCGAGCGGAGGACGAAGCGGTGGAGGGCTGCGGGATCGTCGTCGACGGCGAGCCGTTGCCGGCCGGGCAAACGACGCTGCGCCTGGCCGACGACGGGCGGCGACACGACGTGCTCGTCACGTTCGGCCGGATGCCGGCGAGCGACTCAGCGTAAGCGGCAATGGCGATTGCCGCGGATGAACCGGGATGGGATGACGGGCTTGGGCGTGCGATCGGCAGGCACCGGTTGCGACAGGGGCGTCGGCAACAGGGGGCAGGGATGGTCCATGCGGACGGTTCCCGTGAGGAACCGCCCTGAAGCTTCATGAATCGAGACGGCATGTCAAATAAATTTGACGTCTTTCTGCATCATTCGATTCATGCCGTCGGTGAGGTTCAACGCGCGTGTTTCGGCGCGTCCTTGTGCGTATCGTGCGTCTTTTGCGGTTGGCGGACGGCGTCCTTCGCGTCCTCGGTGCCTTGCTTCGCGGGCGCGGCGTCGTCGTGATGCGCGTCCTTCGATTTGCTCTTCTTGCTCTCGTTGTGATCGGTGGTGTGTACCTTGACCATGGTGATGCTCCAGTGCAGGTTGGATCGGTGGACGAAACGCGGTGCGGGCCGGCCGGATGGGGCCGGACGCCTTCGCGTGAAACGGTCGATCGCCGCGTTGATCTCGCGGCCTCGACTTCGGTGCCCGTTACAGCAGCAGGCCGGGCGGATCGTTCGATATCGCCTGCTCGGTTGCCGTCCAATACGGGCGACGGTGGTAATGCGCATGGATTTTCAGGCCCCATTCCAGATCGGTCATCGACGGCCAATCGGATTTTTCGAATACGGGCGCGTCCTTCACGCTGTCGGCCGTGACGCCGAGCCGGAAGCATGCTTCATCGGTATCGAGCGTGAGCGCACTCCATGGAATTGCGCGAAGGCTGTCGCCGATGCCGAGAAAGCCCCCGCTGGACAGCACCGCGTAGGCAACTCGCCCACTGCGCACGTCCAGCATGATTTCGGCGATCTTGCCGACCTCCTCGTTGTCGGACGAGATCACCTTGTCGCCGCGTAGCGTGTCGGCCGCCATGATGTCGGGGCCGGGCCCGTCGCCTTCACCACGGCCGATGATGCCGGCGCCGTCCGGTGTGGCCGATGCGGGCCGGTTCGGATCGATGGTCGTCATGATGCTCTCCTGAATTCATTGGAAAGGATGCCGAAACGATTTTCCGGACGGCATTTCGATAGTCATGCGGGCCGCATGACGGGCGCAGCGCGAACTGACGAGGGGACGGGTCAGGAACACGCCGGCGTGGGCTCGGGGCGGCGTGGCCTGCCGGCACGTTGGCTGTTTCGACGGGTGAGCCGCATGCAGGCTCGGTACGACTGTGCGCGCGCCCGATCGTCGAATCGGTACGGCATCGTACGAATTCGGCGGGTTGATGGAAGCGCTTTCAGGGCCGCGCGATCCGCCCGCGGGTGCGTCGGCACGGCCACGCACGACGTGCGACGTCGCGCGCATGCCGTCACACGCTCATGCGGCGGTCTTGAGCGACGGTGCGCCGTCGGCGCTCGGGTGCGAACGGTTCGCCTGCGCGAGTTGCGCGACGGGATTCAGGGCGTCGATCATCGAGCTGGGAATCAGGATCGTGGCGCCGCGTTCCTTGGTGGTCTCGTAGATGATGTTCATCGCTCGCAACTGCAACGCACCCGGATGGTCTGCGTACACCTGCGCCGCCTCGACGAACTTGCCGGCAATTTCCGCCTCCGCCGAGCCGAGAATGACCCGCGCCTGTTTTTCGCGCTCCGCCTGCGCCTGGCGCGACATCGAATCCTGGAGGGCAACGGGAATCGCCACGTCACGCGTCTCGACCGAACGCACGGTGACGCCCCAATCGGCCGTCTTGCGGCCGATTTCCTGGCACAGATGCGCGTCGGCGGTCTTGCGATCCGACAGCAGGGTCGCCAGCATCGACGAGCCGATCATCTCGCGCAACGATGTTTGCGCGACGCGATCGATGGCCTGCCGGTAGTCGGTGATCGCGAGCGCGGCCTTTTGCGCGTCGTGAACATGCCAGAAGATGATCGCGTCGACATTGACCGGCACGGTGTCGCGGGTCAGGGCCTGCTCGGCGTTGAACGCGGTGGTCTGGATTCGCTCGTCGATGACGGCGACCACAGTGTCGAGGATCGGCACGATCATGAAGAAGCCGGCGCCCTTGACGCCTTGCAGCTTGCCGAGGCGCAGGATGACGAATTTTTCCCAGGTATTGGCCACTCGCACCGATGCCATCACGAGGGCCGCGACGACCAACAGCCCGATGCCGAGCGCGATGGCGCCCAGCATGCCGGCGAGCAGCGCGGCGAGGAGGGGCAGGAATGCAAGAACCAATCTGACGGGACTCACGATCATCCTCCATTCCGGTAACGGCTGCGATTGCCGGGCACGATGGTGCAGATCGTTTCGCAGACGTCCTGAGTGCCGCGGCGAACCGCGGCACTCGCTCGAATTCTGCTTCCGATGGCACGGAAAATCCGTACGCTGTCATACCGAATCATGCCGAATCATGCCGCAGGTGCATCGTGCGAACGTCGATACCGCCATCGATGCGTAGCGCGGTTCGATGGGCGTATCGAGGCCTTGAATCGACTTGGGTGAGCGATCCGGTTTTGTTCTTGCTTATCGGTGGCGAAGCGCGCAGGCTGGCCCGGTCTGTTCGACGTATCAGGGGCCTGCGCCGCCCGAATCCATTCGCGCAAATCGTTGCTCAATCAGGAGCGGATCATGACGATTCCCACCATCGATTACCGAGGCCACGAGCTTCGCGCCTATGCCCAATCCCTGTTTCCGCCGCTGGGCGACCCGTATTTGCCGGGGGCCAGGCGATTCGGTTCGGTCGTGCGGATCGACACGATTCCGTCCACGTCGGCACCGGCCATGCGGTACAGGACGATCTTCGCGAACGGTGAGCCGCCTACCGAGGCGCTGGCGCTCGACGGCGCAATCCAATTCGGCAAGGACATCGTCGACGGCAAGATCACGGCCGTTCCGATCGGACCGACCTGATTTGCGCGGTTGCGTGGCCCGGAAACCGGGAGCCGTTCGTTTCTATATCGGGGCGATGTGCGGCCGGCGCTCGTGCGTTGGCCGATCCGGAGCCGGCCTGCCGCTCATGAAATCAAATATCGATTCTGCGGGCCGCCGACATATTGCCGCTGTGCGATCTTGAGCAGCGTGTCGCGAAACGCGTCGAACGCAACCAGCATCGCGTGCTCGTCGGAGCCCATGTCGGGTTGCAGGCTTCTGAGTACGGCGTCGTCCACCATGAAGCTGATTTCACGCGAATTGTCGTAGCCCCAGAAACACACGCAATGCCGGGAGGCATCGTAGCTGCGGCTCGGATTGGGGAATTGAAGCACCGTGGCCGGCTTTCTGAAATAACGATTCATGGCGATATCGAAGCCTCGCGTTGTCATGCCTGACGTTGAAAAAGCGCCGCTCGACCGGGACTTCGATCTGGCGGCGCCTTCGCGATTGCGATATCACTGACGCTTCGCGGCCTCCTTCTTCAGCTTCTTCGCATCCTTCTTTTCCTTCGGTGTCTTGACTGCGACTTTCTTTTCCGATTTTCGGGCGTCTTGGGCTTTGCTCATTACTGCCTCCTTCCGTAAAACATTCATAAAGTGCGCCGTGGATGCATCGCAAGGCGCTTGCGATCGAAACGGTGCGGCGACGTGGTCGCGTCTGGAATCGTCGTTGTTGAGTATAGGCACGTTTCGTGCGGCAGCCGCGCCAATTTTTTTGTCGGCCGCTGCCGGCGGTCGAGATGGTGCATCATCGCGCCGATCGTGGTCGACTTGCCGGGCACCGGTGTCGCAGGAGGCGTTGGCCGGCAAGGCGCCGGATCCGAGTGCTGCGTCCAACTTCCATGTCGCGGCACCGAGTGACTGAGCGTCTGGTCGGGGGAGGTCGCAACCAGTTCGGGCCGTGGTGACCGTCTGTCGTATTCGACCGATCCTGCTTCCTGCCTGTCCGAGAAACGCCGCCGCATTTTCCGACGCGTCCTATATCGGGCATTCGAGCCTGCTCAGTAGAATTTCCTCGCGCTCATGACGTGCACGGCGTTCGGGCCGCACACCGTCGACGCGCGAGTCGGCCGGGCCGGGACGCTTCCGGGCCCGGCCCGGATGAAATCAAGCAAGATGGCGCCGGGGCAGCCTGCCTGCGCGCCACATCGAGCAGGTGAAAACATGAAGATTCGATATCTCACTTCCGTCGTGCTGATGGCACTGACGTATGCAAGCGCTGCCGTTGCCGCGGAGCCCGCGGCAGCAGTGGCGCCCAAGGCCGCCTCGTCGTCTGCGGCCGCCGACGACGTGCGCAGGCTGTCCGCTCAGGGCAGCGAGGCCTACCGCGACATCGTGCTGGCGCGTCTGGCCATCTTCAACGGCAAGCCCGCGCTCGCGAAGGATCTGGTCAAGCAGGCGCGCGCATCGCTCGCGAAGGCCAAGACCGACGGCACCGGTTACCTGCGCGCGGAATCTCAGTTGAAGCAGCCGGTTTCGCCCGAGCATGCCGCGAGCAACGAAGCCGGCAAGTCGATCTACTGGCTGCCCGTGGAGGGCGACGTGACGGTCGCCGACGACTTCGAGAAGACGCCGGACAAGCTCGCATCGATCAAGGCGGCCAACGCGCACCTGAAGCAGGGCCAGCGCCAGAAGGCCGTGGATACGCTGCGCCTGGCCGGTATCGACGTGACCTACACGCTCGGCCTGGTGCCGCTCGAACGCACAGTCGGCGAGGTGGACAAGGCGCAGGATCTGCTCGACGTGGATATGTACTACGAAGCGAACAACGTGCTGCGCCACGCGCAGAACGACGTGTGGTTCGACAGCGTCGAACTGCACGGCAAGCCGGTGGCCGTGGGCGCGAACGCCGCTTCTGCCGCGGGCAAATAAGCGCATCGGGCGACGCGATCGCCGAACGATCCGTCGGGTTTCGGGCCGGGCTGCATGCCCGGCTTTTTTACGTCCGGTCGAAGCCTCGAAGCCTCGACGGCGCGGCCGGCGCCGATATCGGCAAGCGAATTCAAGACTCGCCAAAAATCGGACCCGTACGACCCCGCGCTCCACGAATCTCGTACCGGTCAAATGGATGTGAAAAGTGTGCATCCCTAAACTTCTCCAGGTCGCGTAAATGCATCACGCAGTGCGACGCACACATCCTCGCGGCCGGCACCGGGCTGCGCACGATAACTATCTGGAGTACCAACGATGAACAAGAACAACGTCAGCCGACTCGCGCTCGCCCTCAGCCTCGGCGCAGGCGCCATCGTCGCCATGCCGGCCGCGCAGGCCGCCGACGGCACGATCAACTTCAACGGCCAGCTCGTCGACCAGACCTGCACGATCGACGTGAACGGCGTGGTCACGCCGGCCGTTGCCACGGTCACGCTGCCGACGGTCACCACCGGCCTGCTGCAGACGCTCGGCCAGACCACCGGCCAGACCGGCTTCACCGTGAAGCTCTCGCAGTGCGTGGGCCCGGCCAAGACCGCCTCGACCTTCTTCGAGAACGGCCCGACGGTGGATCTGACCACCGGCAACCTGAAGAACACGTCGGTCGCGGCGGGTGCGGCGAAGAACGTCCAGCTGCAACTGGTCGACGCGTCGAACGGCTCGGTGATCCAGGCCGGCAACACCAACCAGGTGACCGGCACCACGCGCGTGTCGCTCGACGCCAGCGGCTCCGCCGTGATGCCGTACGGCGTGCAGTACTACGCGCTGGGCGCGACCACCGCCGGCCCCGTGACCAGCTCGGTCACGTTCTCGGTCAACTACCAGTAAGCCGGCAGCGGCGTGCGCGGCGTGCGCCCGCCGCCGCCTTCATCGAGTTCCCGTCATGAGAATCCCCTGTCTGCTCCGCATGCTGGCCGTCGCGGGCTGCGCGTTCGCGATGCTCGAACCGGCATCGGCCACCGTGGTGATCACGGGCACGCGCGTGATCTATCCGTCCGACGCGCGCGAAGTCACCGTCAAGCTCGACAACAACGGCACCGTGCCGGCGCTGGTGCAGAGCTGGATCGATCACGGGGATGTCAACGAGGATCCGAACGCGGGCGGCATGCCGTTCACGCTGATGCCGCCCGTCACCCGCATCGATCCGGCGAAGGGGCAGACGCTGCGCCTGCTCTACACGCACGATCCGCTGCCGCAGGACCGCGAATCGGTTTACTGGCTCAACGTGCTGGAGATTCCGCCGAAGCCGCCGAAAGCCGTGGAGCAGGAGCAATTGCTGCAGATCGCGTTCCGCTCGCGCATCAAGATTTTCTTTCGCCCCGCTGGGCTGAAGGGCGAGGCCAACGACGCCCCGGCGCAACTCGGCTGGGCCTGGGAGCGCGACGCGGCCGGGCACGGCGGCGCCGTGCTGAAGGCCACCAACCCGACGCCGTACGACGTCAGCGTGGTGACCGTGCGCGTGAAGTCGGGCGGCAAGACCTACGAGTCCGACAGCCGGATGGTGACGCCGTTTTCCACGGCCACCTTCACGTTCAAGGATCTGCCGCGCGCGCCGGACGGCCCGCCGGTGCTCCGCTTCGATTCCGTCAACGACTACGGCGCGATCGTG
>NZ_BAAILN010000091.1:62857-92656 GCF_054589155.1 Burkholderia sp. 3C | reverse complement strand
GCCGCGCTGCTGGCGTTCGCGGCTTCGGGCAATGCCTGGAGCGCCGCCGCGAACGCCGCGAACGCCGCAAACGCCGTGATGCCGGCCGCCGCCGATCTCGATGCGGGCGCAACCGACGCGGCGAAATATGCGCAGGACGTCGATCCCGCCAACGTCGAGTTCAACCCCGACTTCCTGCCGAAGGAAGGCGGCAAGCGCGTGGACCTGTCGCGTTACGAGGCGGGCAATCCCGTGTTGCCGGGCCAGTATCGCGTCGATCTGTTTCTGAACACGCGCCCGCTCGGACGCATCGATCTGCGAGTCGCACCCGGCAGCGATCCGAACCGTGGCCGGC
The DNA here is from genome assembly GCF_054589155.1 of Burkholderia sp. 3C. Lineage (NCBI taxonomy): Bacteria > Pseudomonadati > Pseudomonadota > Betaproteobacteria > Burkholderiales > Burkholderiaceae > Burkholderia > Burkholderia sp. 3C. The sequence goes on along the minus strand of NZ_BAAILN010000091.1, from coordinate 92,322 downwards.
TCTGCATGACGCGGCCGCTGCTCGAGCAGATGAGCGTGGACACCTCGGCGTTTTCACCGGCGCAGCTTGCCCGGCTGAACGCGATCGACCGCTGCGCGACGCTGCCCGAACTGCTGCCGGATTCGACCGCCCGTTTCGATCCGGGCGAGCTGCGGCTCGACGCGAGCATCCCGCAGGCGCTGCTGCGCCACACCGCGCGCGGCTACGTGAGCCCGGACCTGTGGGACCCGGGCGTGACCTCCGCGGCGCTCGCCTACAGCTTCAACGCCTATCGCACCGACGGCCCCGGCGGCCCGCGCGATTCGTCGTTCCTGAGCCTGACCGCCGGCTTCAACGTGGCTGGCTGGTACTTCCGCCACAACGGCTCGCTGAGCACGCAGCAGGGCAGCGGCAGCCATTACGACAGCCTGAACACCTACGTGCAGCACGATCTGCCCGGCATCAAGAGCCGCCTCACGCTCGGCCAGTCGAACACCACCGGCGAGATCTTCGACACGCTGCCGTTCCTCGGCGTGCAGGTGGCCAGCGACGACCGCATGCTGCCCGATTCGCTGCAGGGTTATGCGCCGGTGGTGCGCGGCATCGCCGAAACCAATGCGCGCGTGACGATCCGGCAGAACGGCAACGTGATCTACGACATGCCGGTGGCGCCGGGCCCGTTCGTGATCGACGACCTCTATCCCACCGGCTACGGCGGCAACCTGGAGGTGACGGTGACCGAGGCCGACGGGCGCAAGCGCATGTTCCTGGTGCCGTATGCGGCCGTGCCGCTGCTGCTGCGCCCCGGCATCTCGCGCTTCAGCGTGACGGCGGGGCGGCTCGACCAGCGCGGCCTCGGTTCGCATCCGATGCTGCTGCAAGGCACGGTGCAGCACGGCTTCACCAACAGCTTCACCGCGTACGGCGGCGTGCAGGCGAGCCAGGATTATCTGGCGGCGCTGGGCGGCGGCGCGTTCGGCACGCCGTTCGGCGCGTTGTCGGCGGATTTGACCGGGGCGCGCACCAACACCGGCGCGGCGCAATGGCAGGGCACCAGCCTGCGGCTTGGCTACAGCAAGTATTTCGACAGCACGCAAAGCAATATTTCGGTGGCCGCCTATCGCTTCTCGACACAGGGTTTTCTCGATTTCAACGGCGCGGCGCAGTTGCGCGACGCGGTACGCGGCGGCCTGCCCGGCGACAGCGTGTGGCGCGCCAAGACGCGCTTCTCGATCACCGTGAACCAGACCCTCGGCCAGAAGTGGGGGCAACTGTTCCTGACCGGCTTCACGCAGAACTACTGGAACCGCAACCAGAGGGACCTGCAATTCCAGCTCGGCTACAGCAACCAGTGGCGCTGGCTCGCCTATTCGCTGACCGGCAACCGCGTGCGCAACGCCAATGGCGGCATGGAAAACCAGTTCATGCTGAATCTGGCGATGCCGCTCGGCAAGTCGGCGCAGGCGCCGCAGTTGAGCGTGAATCTCGCGAACGCGCCGGGCACCGGCACCGCCACGCAGGCGACGTTGAGCGGCGTGGCCGGCGCCGACAGCCAGTTCTCGTATGGCGTGACCGGCACGCAGGCCGCGAGCGCGGGCGGCAGCGGCTCCGTCACGGCGCAGTACCGCGCCTCGCAAGCCACCTTCCAGGGCAGCGCCGGCGCGGGCCGTGGCTACCACAGCGGCTCGCTCGGCGTGTCGGGCTCGATCGTCGCGCACCCGGGCGGCATCACGCTCTCGCCGTACAGCGGCGAGACGCTGGCCGTGGTGCAGGCGCCGGCCGCGGCCGGCGCGAAGATCCTCGGCTATCCGGGGCTGCGGCTCGACGCGCGCGGCTACGGCATCCTGCCGTTCCTGATGCCGTACCGGCAGAACGAGGTCGCGCTCGATCCGGACGGCATTCCCGACGACGTGGAGCTGAAGGTGACGAGCCAGCAGGTGGCGCCGCGCTCGGGCGCGGTGGTGATGCTGAAGTATCCGACCGTGACCGGCCAGGCCGTGCTGATCGACGCGCATCTGGCCGGCGGCGAGCGCGCGCCGTTCGGCGCCGAGGTGGTGGATGCGAGCGGCGGCCACGTGGGCATGGTGGGGCAGGGCGGGCGCATCTATGCGCGGCTGGCCGCGCGGGCCGACACGCTGCGCGTGAAGTGGGGCGAGGCGCCCGATCAGCAATGCACGTTGCCGCTGACGCTGCCGGCGCAGGCCGGCGCGAAGCCGCAGGCGCTGATGCGGCTCGATGCCGACTGCGAGCCGGGCGCGGCCACCGCACGACGCGATGACGGTGGCGCAGGCGCCACGCGATGACCGACAACCGATTGGGATACCTGATGATCTTCCTCGTTCACACGATCCGCCGGCTCGGGCTGGGCGCGCTGCTGATGCTGCTGCTGTGCGGCGCCGCGCATGCCGAGTGCACCTACAACGACAAGAATCCGTATGGCGCGCGCCCCTACACGCTGGTGTCGCCGCTGGTCATCAGCGCGCTGACGGTGGGCCGCGACGTGCCGGTCGGCACGATCCTCTATCGCCAGACCGTCACGTCGCAAACCCAGTTCTTCACCTGCGTGGTGCCGAGCGGCGTGATCACCTCGACCTGGCCGCTGACCGCCACGCCGTTGCCGCTCGCGTCGTGGAACCAGAACCCGTTTGCGGGGCATGTGTATCAAACGGGCGTGGCCGGGATTGGCGTGGCCATCTATTGGGGGAGCAATAACGCGGCGCCCACCAGCAACACGCTCAACAACTGCAATAACGGCAACGGGGCCTGCAACTGGTCGCTCGTCACGCCGTCGTTCAACATCGTGCTGATCAAGACCGGGCCGGTGTCGCCGGGCGTGATCTCCGGCACCAGTCTGCCCACCGTGGAAAACGCCTGGAACGGCGGCAGCGTGCCGCTGAAGCTGCTGCACGTGTCGTTCACCGGTTCGATCCGGATCGTGGCGCAGACCTGCACCACGCCCGACGTGAACGTCGATCTCGGCAAGTACACGGTGCAGGCACTGAGCGGCAACAACGCCGCCACGCCGTGGAAGCCGTTCGCGATCCAGTTGCAGGCGTGCCCCGCGTTCTACGGCGCCACCGGCACGTCCACCAACACCGATAGCGGCTCCGGCTTCATGCCGGGCGGCTTCACCACGCCGAACCAGATCGGGTTCTCGCTCGCGCCCGCCACCCCGGTGATCGACCCGGCGAATGCGATCGTGGCGTTGAGCCCGGGCACGCCGTCGAACCCGTCGGCGTCGGGCATCGGCGTGCAGGTCGCGAACGGCGCCGGCAAGCCCGTGTCGTTCAACACGCTGATGCCTAGCGGGATCACGCCGCAGCCGACCAGCGGCGGCGCGTATGCGATTCCGTTGCAGGCGCGCTATACACGCACCACCGGCACGGTGGCGGCCGGTCAGGCCAATGCCTCGATGACCTTTACGATCAACTATCAGTGACGCTCGCCACCGGACAGCCGTGCAGGGCGCGGCCACCGATCTTCGCGCGGTCGGCCGCGGCGGCGGCCCATGCCGATGTCGCGGTCACTTGCGGAAAGGTCCGGCCATCCGCGTGATACCCAAGCCGCCGCGAACGCGGAAAGGCCGACAGTCCGCTTTACCGTCAGTTTGAATCGACCGCGATTGGCACAGGTTGCGCCATCGCGCTTTCTCTACACCTGATGGCTGCGTCAATGCTCGACCACAGGGTGTCGAGCGCCGCCAAGGCACCCTCCACCCCGTGCTGTCGACACCGCATTTCCATGTCGCCGCACGCATCGGCGATGGCCGGCTCGCGTGCCATCGCCCAGGCGCCTCGCAGGGCGTGCAGGATATCGAGCAGCCGTGCCGGGTTGCCGGCTGTGATCGCACGACGCGCGTCATCGAAATTCTCGACGGTCGTTCGCCAAAGCACTTCGAAATGGTGTTCGCCGAGTGCCCCGTCGCTCAAGGCTGGCATCTCATGCACCGCCTGCGGAAGACGCAGGTTGCGTCGCACCGCCGCGTCGATCATGGCCAGCGTTGCGGGCTTGTGCAGTACGTCCGACATCCCGCATTCGCGGCAGTTATGTGCATCGGTATCCGACGTGTTCGCGGTATAGGCGATCACCGGCACCCGGGGATCGATGTCGGTGAGGCATTGCGCCAGCGCGAAGCCGTCCATGCCGGCCATGCTCAGATCGGTCAGTACCACGTCGTAGTCGTGTTCGATGAATGCGCGTATCGCGTCGCGCGCGTTGCTCACCACGTCCGCGTCGTAGCCCAGTTCGGCGAGCTGGTCGGCGATGAGCGCGCGGTTCAGTTCCTGATCATCGACCGCGAGCACGCGGATCTCGACCTGTCGCGGGTGCACGTCGAACGGTATGTCCGGCGGGCCGGCGCAGATGTCGACAACCGGCGCGGCGAGCGTGGCCGGAAGCGGCAACTGCACGATGAAGCGGCTTCCCACCGAGGGCTCGCTCGACACCGTGATCGTGCCGTCCATCAACTCTGCCAGCTTGCGACACAGCGTGAGGCCGAGCCCCGTGCCGCCAAACCGCCGCGAGATGGACTCGTCGGCCTGGGCGAACGAATCGAAGATGCGGGCCTGCTGCTCCGGCGTCATGCCGATACCGGTGTCCTCCACGACGAGGTGGACGGTGCCGGTGTCGGACACACCGTGTGACATGTTCACGCGAATTCGCACCTGGCCGCGCTCGGTGAACTTGATCGCGTTCGATACGAGATTCACGAGAATCTGCCTCACCCTCAGGGCATCGCCCATGCATGCCGAATCGACAGCGGCGCCGATCTCGACCTCGAGCGCGATACCCTTGCTCGCCGCGAGCGGCGCAAACAGTCGGGATACCTGATGGACCAGTCGCGCCGGGCTGAACGCAATCGATTCGAGCTGCATCCGGCCCGATTCGATCTTCGAGACGTCGAGAATGTCGCTGATGACGTCGAGCAGATGCTGGGCAGAGGTTTCCACCACGGCGAGGCGTCCGGCGTCGTCGAGCGATGGCCAATGGCGGCGCAGCAGTTCGAGATGCCCGAGCATCGCATTGAGCGGCGTGCGCAACTCGTGGCTCACGGCGGCCACGAACATGGTCTTGGCGGTGTTCGCTTCCTCGGCCAGCCGCCGTGCTTCGGTGGCGGCGTACTCGGCGAGCTTGCGTACCGTGATGTCCGACAGGATGCAGAGAATCGCGTCTTCGCCGTGCACGCGCGCGGTCACGATGCTGGCGAGCAGGTTGCGGGTCGTGCCGTTTTCGGTCACCACGCTGAGGTCGAGATTCAGCGGCACGACGATTTTGTCGCTGCCGAAGGTGGCGCAATGCATACGATAGGCATCGAGCAAGGGCTGCGTGATGCGCCGGCCGCCGCCGTGGGCGGCGTGGCGGTACGCATGCATCGGCTCGTTTTCGAAGATCACCTCGCGGCGCGCGATCGAGATCAGGCCGATCCCGACCGGTGCCGTGGAGAGGATCGACCGGTTCAGGTGCTCGCTTTCGTACACGCGCTGCGAGCGGCGATACACGGGGCGGAACACCTTGTGGTTGAACACCAGCAGCAGGGTCCACAGCAGCGCCAGCAGGCTCGCGACGCCGCCTGTCCAGACGGCGGCCTTGGGCGCGAGCGCCGCTGCCATGGTGCGCCACGACCAGATGTAATTGAGCGTCCAGTCCGTGCCGGGGATGCGGTCGCTGATCGAGAACACGCCACCGCGATAAGCGTCGGCGACACGATTGCGCTTGCGCGGTCGCGCAGCGCCCACCTTCAGCGCCCGGATGGCAAGCGCGGTATCGGCGCGCGACGGATCGCCCTCGGAATGCAACACGACATCGCCCTGTCGGTCGAGCACCAGGAATTCGCCCGGCGCGGGCGACTGGCGCAGCATCGCGCGAAGGCGCTCGATCGACACCTGACGCACGAAGATCGCGAACACCTCGCCCTCGTAGTGCGCGGGCTGGCTCAGATGGAGCACGTGACCTGCGCCGAATGGGTTCGGCAGCGGCGAGGACCAATAAGTGGGCAGCACGCCGGACACGGCATCGTCGATCGAATTCGCTTCGAAGGTCGATGCCCGCGGCACCAGGCGCTCGATCACGTCGGCCACGCTGTGCTGGCCGGGCGTGCCGAGCACGTCACCGGAGAGCCGCGCGGGCGCCATCGACACGAAGGTGCGGTCGGGGTTGTAGAAGATGCCGATTCCAGGCCGCCCTACCTGCCGCTCGGCCGCGCCGAATACGTTGCCCATCTCGGCGGTCAGGCCCAGATAGTAAGCATAGGAATCCTGATCGGGCGCTGCGTCGCGCCTGTCGAGCTGGCCCAGCGCGAGTTGCGCGGTGGCGTCGCGGTGCTTTTGCACGATCCGGCGGCCTTTCGACTGGGCGAACTCGGCAAGCTCATGCTTGCCGGCACGGCGATGCTCGCTCCAAAGCAGCTCGGCGGCCGCCACGGTGCGCGAAAACAGCGCCTGCTCGGTTTCCATTTCCATGCGAAGCAGCGAGCGGTTGACCAGGAACGCGTTGTGTTGGCCCGCGAGATAGTCGTGCACGCTGGCCTCGATACCGAGCGCGTAGGCGGCAATCATCAGCAGCGACAGCACGATGCCGCCGCCATACAGCATCACGCGCTGGTAGCGCTTGAGCAGCAGGAGGTCCGGAGCCGGCGGCTCCGAACGCGTGGTGGGCGCGTTCGGCTGCCCGTGTGGATAAGCCATGTGGATCGTCCTCGGCCGTTTGCGTCATGCAAACCGCGCGCATGGCGCGTGGCCGAAAACCGGATGGCGCGCCGTGGGTCAGTCGTCCGGGCTCGCTTCCGGGGCCTGGCCGGCCAGCAGGTGTTGCCAGCGGCAGATCAGCTCCCGCCTGCTGGAGGGCGAAGCGAACACGAACTCGTTGAGCTTGCAGTGGAAAAACGTCTGATCGCTCTCGTTCAGCGCCGCGTAGGCGAGCAGCACGCTGAGGGCAGGGGTCGTCGCGGGTTTGTTCATCGATGAAGTTCCGGCGCGTGGCTTGCGGCGAGACCCGGCATGGCGTCGCGCGAATGCGGTCAGATTGCGGTGCCCGGTGAAGCGGTGTCGGCACCCTGAGCATCATTGTGGGACGGGATGCGGCGCGGCGAAATCTGACCGGGTACGAGATGGCATGGGACCCGTACGAAATTCCGCCGAGGGCGAGGCAGGCCTCGATCGCCGCCGGGGGCAGGCCAAGCCGTGTGCGTTTAGGATTTGTCCTGCTACTATTTAGGCCGAGTCCGAGATTCACCGGCCCGAATTCACCCAAGTACTATGGGTCGGTACCGGTGGCGGCCTTAAAGTGGAACGTGCAGGGGTTCCCTGCGTATTCCCGGGAGCCGCGTGAGCGGGCTCCGCCGTTGCAGGCCGATGCGGGCACCCAGTGCCGCCATGTATCGGTTGCCCACCGCACAGGACGCTTTCACATGGACGATTTCGCCATCCGGGTCATGCTCGCCGACGATCATCCCCCGATCATCGTCGGCTTGCTTCACACGCTGAAGAAGCATCGCACCATCGACGTCGTCGCCACCGCCGGCAATTCCACCGAACTGATCGATGCGCTGGGCAAGCAGCCGTGCGACGTGCTGGTGTCCGATTACGCGATGCCCGGCAGCGATTACAGCGACGGCATCACGTTGTTCTCGTTCCTGAAGCGGCGCTATCCGGCCACGCGCATCGTGGTGCTGACCATGATCGACAACCCGGGCGTGATCCGGTCGCTGCTCAAGCTCGGCATCAACTGCATCCTGAGCAAATCCGACGCCACCGATCACCTGCTGGCCGCCATTCACGGTGCGTACGCGGATGGCCGATATTTTTCGCCGACCATCGCCAAGGTGGTCTGGCAACTCGAGGCGGATTCGCACGGCCACAGCGACCGCGCGCTCACCACGCGTGAATCCGACGTGATCCGGCTGTTCGTGTCGGGCATGACGGTCAACCAGATCGCCGCGCAACTCAAGCGCAGCAAGCAAACCATCAGCGCACAGAAAAATAGCGCGATGCGCAAGCTCGGCGTGGAAACCGATACCGACTTGATCAAATATTCGATCGGCGCGGCGCTGGCCGCCAGGCCGGCCGATTCTGCGGCCGACACGACCCCTCAAGAGCCGGACGGCAGCGCGCGTTGAGCCGGGCCGCGCCGCGCCAGCACGGTGCGCGCGGCCGACTCGAAGCGCCCGATCCGGGCCAGGATGTCGACGGGGCTCCCCGCCACGGCGCGCACGGCATCTTCCATGTCCGCACACAGCCCGGCCGGCTCGGCTTCGTGAATCATCGCGAACGCGCCGCGCAGCGCGTGCAGATGCGCGAGCAGCGCGGGGTGGTCGCCGTCGGCCGCGGCGGTGCGCAACGCCTGCAGGCCGCTGTCGAGCGAACGCGTCAGCGTCTTGTGCACCGCGTCGGGCAGCGGCCCTTGCGCGATGTCGTCTTCGGGGGCGTGCGTGGCCGCCGAGGGCTCGCGGCCGAGCAGCCGGCGAATCGTGCCGCCAATCTCGTCGAGCAGCGCGGGCTTGACCAGGATCGCATCGATGCCGGCCGCGCGGCAGCGCCGATGCTCCGCGTCTCCCGCATGGGCCGTGATGGCGACGATCGGCACCGTCGCGCCGCACTGGCGCAATGCCTGCGCGAGCGTGTAGCCGTCCATGCCCGGCATGTTCAGGTCGGTCATGATCAGGTCGAAATCGCGCGGCTTGGCGAGGAAGCGCGCCAGCGCCGCGCTGCCGTTGCCGGCGAGCTCGCAGCGATGGCCGAGCGTGGCGAGCTGCGCCTCGAACAGCAACTGGTTGGCGGGGGTGTCTTCCACCACCAGGATGCGGGCGGCGGTGGCCGGGTCCGGCACCGCTGCGTGTGGAGCGGGATTCGCGCCGGCCGCTGCCGCTTCAGCCCGATCTCCGGCTTGATCGAGCGCCAACGGCAAGGTCACCGCGAACGTGCTGCCATCGTCCGGCCGACTGCGCACTTCGATCGTGCCGCCCATCATCTCCGTCAGCCGCTTGCACAGCGCGAGGCCGAGCCCGGTGCCGCCGTAGCGGCGCGCGATGCTCGCATCGGCCTGCGTAAACGGCCGGAACAGCGCCGCCTGTTGTTCCGGCGTCATGCCGATGCCCGAATCGGTCACGCTGACCACGATCGGCGAATCGACGCGCGTATCGTCCTCCCTGAAGAGTTCGATCATGACGTCGCCGGCATCGGTGAACTTGATCGCATTGCTGAGCAGGTTGGAGACGATCTGGCGCAGCCGCGTGGGGTCGCCGAGGTAATGGCGCGGCAGATCCGGCTCAATCACGCATTCGAATTGCAGCCCTTTTTGCCGCGCGACCGCCGAGAAGATCGCGGCACTCTGCCGGACGACATCGGCCGGATCGAAGCGGATCACCTCGATGCTCAGTTGCCCCGATTCGATCTTCGAGAAGTCGAGCAAGTCGTTGATGATATCGAGCAGCGTGCGCGACGAGGACACCACCGCGTGCAACTGCCCGCTCTGCGCGGCCGTCATCGTCGAGCGGCCCATCAGCTCCAGGTTGCCGAGGATCGCGTGGAGCGGGGTGCGGATCTCGTGGCTCATCATCGACAGGAACGACGACTTGGCCTGGTTCGCCGCGTCGGCCGCGCGCCGTGCCGCTTCGAGCGTGTGTTCGAGCGACTTGTGGGCGGTGATGTCGGAGAAGTTGCAGAGCAGGGCGTCGGCGCCCCGGTACTTGGTGGCGACGAGGCCCACTTCCAGCTGGCGGACGCTGTCGTCGGCGAGCCGCAACGGCAGTTCAAGCCCCATGGGCGTTGCCGGCTCGGCCCCCGCCGCGTGAAAACGGTCGTACAACTGTTCGCGCAGCGGCGCTTCTCCCGCCGCCGTGCGCGCCGCGTAGTCGCGCATCACCGCGTTTTCCAGCAGCACCGCGCCGTTGTCCATCGACAGCAGGGCGAGACCGAAAGGCGTGGTGGAAATGATGGTGCGATTGAGCTGCTCGCTTTCGAAGATCCGTTGCGCGCTCAGATGGCCCGGCCTGAAGATCCGCCGGTCGAGCAGCAGCAGCACCGTCCACACCAGGCCGATCGTCAGCAGCAGGGCGGCGAGGCAGCCGGCCAGCTTCGGCCACAGCTCCGCCAGCACGGTGCGCCACGAAAACGCGTAGATGAACGTCCAGCCCAGCGGCTGCACGCCGGCGCGGATCACGAACAGGCCGTCCTGGAAGTGCGTGGCGATCGGGTCCTCGGCATGCGAGCCGGCCGCGAGCCGCCGCATCAGCGCCAGGCGTTGCGCCTCGTGGTCGGCAGCCTTGCCCGAGGCGGCGAACACCGTGCCCCGCGCATCCAGCACGAGCGAGTTCGCATCGTGGCGATCGGTCGGCAGGATCGACTGCAACACGCGCACGGGCAGATTGCTCGCGAACACGATCACCGGCTTGCCGTCGACATAGGCGGGCTTCGCGATGCGGATTACCGGCTCGCCGATGAACGGGCCAGGCGTGGGCGGGAGCCACACCGGCGCGGCGGGGCCGCCGAGCGCATCGCGCACGGTGGCGCTGGCCAGATCGCCGAGATCGGGCGCAAGGCGCGCCAGCAGGGCGTGCACGCTGCCCGCGCCGCTGGCGGCGACCGGGTCGCCGCCGGGTGGCGCGGGCAGGATCGCCATGAAGCTGCGGTCCGGGCTGTAGCAGTAGAAATAGCCGATCCGCGCGTAGCCGCGCTCCTGCGCATAGGCGCCGAGCCGGTAGCTGAATTCCTGCGCCATCGCGAGGTAGGGGGAAAACGAGGCGGCCGGTTGCGGCGACGCGATATCGCCGAGCAGCAGCATCGGCGGGAAATGCGGATTGCCGCGCACCGTCGCGCGGCCGCCCTGGGCCGCGAAGCTGGCGACCAGCGAGGCGGGCGGCGCCTGACGGTCGAGCCAGACCGCTTCCTCGTGCTGGATTCCGGCTCGAAACGCCGTGTTCGTTTCGTTGACCTTGAGTTGCAGGCTCGTCTGCCGTATCACGAAATCGGCGTAGCGATCGGCGATGTAGCCTTTCACGAGCGCCGTCATCACGGCCGCCGCGATCGCCGCCAGCACCAGCGAAACGATCACGCCGCCACCGTACAGCAGCACGCGCTGATAGCGATTCAGCACGCCCGGCTTGCCGGCCGATGCCTCGGCGGCGGACAGGGTGTCCGTGAGTCGGCGATGCCTGCCTTCATGGTCTTGCATTGCCATGAACCGCCCCTGCGGGGGAAATCGAGATCGCCAATCATAAGCGAATTCGCCGGGTGAATTCGACGCGGCGACTGGGGTGCCCGGTTCAGGCGGGCGGGTTGCGATCGCTGCCGCGGGCGCCGAACCGCTGCACGAATGATTGACACGGCTCGCCGCGCAGCGGCTGGTCATGGAAGCGCCGCAGTGGCAGCGAAGCTTCGGTGTGGAAGTGGTCGGGATGATCGAGACGCAGCTGCTTGACGGTGTCGTCGATCCGCGCCCGGCCCGCTTTCGATGCCGCGATCAGTTGCTTCTGCTCGTTCGTGCTGAATGTCATCGCGATTCCTCTGCCGGCAAGATGTGCCCGGCTGCGCTGCCGCCGGACCGCAAAACAGCAGTCTGGCGGTCGACGGCTCGCCAGGCTATGGGACAGGGACGAAAAAAAGCCGGGCATTCAGCCCGGCCAAACGACCCCGCCACGACTTCCGGAACGAACCACGGGGCCGGTCCTGCTCTCTCTGTTCGTCGTTGTTGTTGTCAGAACGCGTCAGCAAGCCTTACCAGCGGTAGCCCACACCGGCGCCCGCGCCTACCGAGCCACGCGTGTTGGTGGTCAGCGAACCCTTGACCATCCACTTTTGCGTGGCGGTCGACAGGCCGAGCGCCATCGCCGACTGGCCGCCGTACGTGCCGCCCGCGATCGACACCACGCGTTCGCCCGGCAGCACCGCCTGCGGCAAATTCGCCATCGCCATCGCCGAGGCCGAGCCGGCGGCCGCGTCCTTGCGGTAGCCGTCCACGTCCGAACGCAACTGGCCGACCTGCTGGTTCGTGTAGGCGTTGGCGCGCTGCACGCCGTTGTCGACAGCCGAGTTCAACTGGCCGACGTTCGCCGCGTCCGTGTCGGCCACACCGGCCGCGACGTTGGTGATGCGCTGGCCGGCACCGTCGACCGGGCCGCCGTTACCCGCATCCCGGCCGGTATTGCCGGTATTGCCGGCATAGCCCGTGCTCGCCAGGGCATCGACCCGCGAGGTCAGCTCGAACAGTTGGCCGCCGTTCACGGCGTCGGTGCTGTTCGCCGCGATGCGGCCTGCCGCGACGTTCGTGAGCGCCACCGTCTGCGCCGCGCCGATCCCGCCGAGCGTGACCATGCCGCGGTTCGAGCCGGCGTCGTACACGAGCGCGTCGAGCGTCGAGCCGTCGCTGCCCACCAGGCCGGCCTGCTTCAGTTGCGCGACGTTCACCGCGTCGGTGTCGGCGGTGCCGGCCGCGACGTTGGTGATCTGGCGTTCGGCTCCCGCCGCGCCCACCGAGACGGTGTTGGCGCGATTGGCGACGCTGCCCTGGCCGAGTGCGACGGCGTTGGTGGCGCCGGCTTGCACTTGCGCGCCGAAGCCGATCGCGGTGCCGTTGAGTTCCGATACCGTGCTGTTCGCGCCCAACGCGGTCGATTGGACCGTGGCGGCGTTTGCGAGTGCACCGATCGCGGTGCCCGAGCCGATTGCGTGCGCTTGATAACCGAGTGCCGACGCGGGATTGCCCAGACCGGTGGAGTCGGCCAGCGCCTGATCGCCGATCGCGATGTCCGCGACCTTGTTGGCGGTCGCCTTGTAGCCGACGGCCACGGCGGCTTGCGAATTCGCGGCTGCGCCGTAGCCGATCGCCGCCGCCAGCGACGAATTCGCGGTGGCGGCCGCCCCGAGCGCGACGGAGTCGTAGCTGTTGGCCGTTGCTTTCACGCCAATGGCGACCGAGCTCGAACCGGTGGTCAGCGCGCTGTTGCCGAGTGCGACCGAGTTGTAGCTGTTGGTCTGCGCGCCGTTGCCGATCGCGACGGAGTTATAGCTGTTGGCCGCTGCCTTCACGCCAATGGCGACCGAGCTGCTGCCGGCTGTGCTGGCCGCGTGACCGAGCGTCACCGAATCGGACGAGGCGCTCAGGGCGTCTTCCCCAATCGATACCGAGCTATGTCCGAGCGTCTTCGCATTGGTGCCGACCGCCACCGAATCGTAGCTGCCGCTGTTGGCATTGAGGCCCAGCGCGATCGCTCCGCCGCCACCGTTCGACAGCGAGCCCTGGCCGATGGCGATGTTGCCGGCGCTGCCCGAGGCCGCCACCGCGTTGTTGCCCAGTGCGACAGCCCCGGCGCCCGAGGCGCTGGCACCCGCGCCGATCGCGCTGGCGCCTGCCGATGCGGCGATGGCGCCGTGGCCGAGGGCGGCCGAGTCGGCGCCATTCGCGGCGGCCGACGCGCCGGCTGCCACTGCGTTCGCGCCCTTGGCCGTGGCGGAATCGTCGACGGTGGCCGAGCCCTTCGCCACGAAGTAGTCGCTGGTCGAAGCGGCATGGGCTGCGTTCACGCCGCCAAACATGGCGCCGACGAGGAAGGTGGTGGTGACTGCGCGTTGGATCAGTGAGGTTTTCATGGTTCGCTCCAGTAGGTTTTAACCGATGAGTTCACTTTACAAAGTGCTGACCATCGGTGATATCTGACCGGTTTCGAACCGCATAGGACTAGTACTAAAACCGGAAAACGCCGGCGCGACGGCGATGCGGGCACCGGTGGTCGAGTCAATCCCGTACCGGTTGAATGGCGGGCGAAAGAGGCGGTCGATGCCTTGGCGGGGGCGCGAAAATCCATACCGGGGCACGCGTCGCGGGGCCGCCGTGGAGGCTTCGACGCCGTGTATCGGCAGATCGGTGTCGAGGACGAGCGCGCGGTAAGGGATATCGCGTTTTCGTTGGCCGTTCCGCATTGCGTATGGTAAGTTTGCGGTCGTTCTACACGTGCATCACGGGAGAGACCGCTTGCTCAAGTCAAGCGGCGCCGACGGAGCAACCGCCCCGGAAACTCTCAGGCAAAAGGACCGTGATGCGGGAACACTCTGGAGAGCGGCGCCTTGCGCGCCCACCGAAGGGGAGCCGCAACCGCGATGTCATGCGGGATGTGGCGAAACTCTCAGGTAAACGGACAGATGGGGCAAATGCGCCGGCGGCACGGATCGCCGGCAATGCTCAACACTGTCTGGACCATCACATGTCACGAATCGCCATCATTGGCGCCGGCATTACCGGCGTCACGACCGCCTATGCGCTTTCGCAACGCGGCCACAGCGTCACCGTCTTCGAACGGCACCGCTATGCCGCAATGGAAACCTCCTTCGCCAACGGCGGCCAGCTCTCGGCCAGCAATGCGGAAGTCTGGAACAGCCGCGCCACGGTATTGAAGGGGTTGCGCTGGATGTTCACGCGCGACGCGCCGCTGCTCCTGAACCCGCGCCCGAGTGCGCACAAGTACGGCTGGATCGCCGAATTCCTCGGGAAGATCCCGCGCTACGAAGCGAACACGATCGAGACCGTGCGGCTGGCGATCGCCGCCCGTGCCCATCTGTTCGAGATTGCGGAGCGCGAGGGCATCGAGTTCGATCACGAGCGGCGCGGTATTTTGCACTTCTATGCAACGCGCAAGGAGCACGACGCGGCCACGCGCGTGAACACCTTGCTGCGTGCAGGCGGGCTGGACCGTCGAGCGGTGACGCCGGAGGAGATGCGCGCGATCGAGCCGGCGCTTCAGGGCAGTTTCCACGGCGGATTCTTTACGGAGTCCGATTCAACCGGCGACATTCACAAATTTACCCGGGGGCTGTCGTCGGCCTGCGAGCGTCGCGGCGTGCAATTTCATTACGACACGGCGGTCGGCGGCATCGAGTCGATCGAGGGCGGCCGGATCTCGATCGCCTCCGGGCGGCAACAGGAGGTTTTCGATCGTGTCGTGATCTGCGCCGGGGTCGGCAGTAAGCAGTTCGCCGCGATGGTGGGCGACCACGTGAACGTCTATCCGGTCAAAGGGTATTCGATCACCGTGCAACTGGACGATGCACCGAGCCGCGACGGCGCGCCCTGGGTCAGCCTGCTCGACGATCGCGCGAAGATCGTGACCAGCCGTCTGGGCGCGGATCGTTTCCGGGTTGCCGGCACGGCGGAATTCAATGGCGCGAACCGGGACATTCGCGCGGATCGGATCGAGCCTTTGGTCGATTGGGTGCGCCGCTACTTTCCCGCCGTCTCGACGTCTCGCGTGGTGCCGTGGGCGGGCTTGCGGCCGATGTTGCCGAGCATGCTGCCGCGAGTGGGGCGTGGCAAGCGCCCGGGCGTCTTCTACAACACCGGGCATGGGCATCTCGGCTGGACCTTGTCGGCGGCAACGGCGGAGGCCGTGACGTCGGTGATCGGCGAGGGTTGAATTCGCGGCATTGACCGACTGCCCGGATGCGGTCCGAACCTCGCTGCGACGAGATGAGCGAATTCGCACAGAGATTGAGCGAAACCGTCGCGATCGTGCCGATATTTGATGACAGAATGGCTCACGTTCCCTGGACATCAACGATACCCGCCATGATCGCTTCACCGTTCGACACCGCGCCGCGTTGCGCTCGCGCATCACGCTGCCCGCAGCCGATCGTTGCCACGCTCGAATCGCCCGTGCCGTGGCCGACGCGCTCGCTGTCGGATGTCCTGTGAATGCCTACCTGTCGGCAGAGAGCGAGGCCGCCGACCGCCTCGCCGAGGCAATCCGGTTCGGAGCGGGTTCACGCAGCGTACTGTCCAGGCCCGAGGTGGGCGCGGCGGGGCATATCGTGCAACGCTCCGATCTGACCTCGCGTCGGATCGTGGTCGGTCAGGCAACGCTCATTCTCGTCGAGGAGGGCACCAAGCGGATTCGCTGGCGTGGCGGCGAGGGCGTC
The DNA here is from genome assembly GCF_054589155.1 of Burkholderia sp. 3C. Taxonomy (NCBI): domain Bacteria; kingdom Pseudomonadati; phylum Pseudomonadota; class Betaproteobacteria; order Burkholderiales; family Burkholderiaceae; genus Burkholderia; species Burkholderia sp. 3C. The sequence continues at coordinate 76,444 of NZ_BAAILN010000091.1, read as the reverse complement.
GCGAACCCCGGGGCGGCGTTCACGCTGCAGGCCGGTGAACGCGTCGACATCTCCAACACGCCCGGCCGAAGCGGCCTCTACCGTGCGCTCTGGATCAGTTGGAGTGCGGCGCTGCTCGCGATGCCCGGGCCGGTCAGGCGCCGGCCGAGCCCGCGCGTGGCCGTGCATGCCGGCTTGGGCGACGCGTTTCGCGCATCGTTCTATCGCGCCTTCAATGGCTTGCAACCGGCCGAAGGCCTGCCGCCGGCGATCGCGGCGAGCCGTTTGCGGGAAGTGCTGCTGTGGCTTGCCGAACGCGGTTTTCATTTTTCGTCCCTGGCGTCGGCGCCGGCGTCGTTCGGCGAGCAGGTTCGCACGCTGCTTGCCGCGGATCTGTCGATGGCGTGGTCGATGGAACGCGTCGCCGACGAAATCGCAACCAGCGTGCCGACACTGCGCAGAAAGCTGGCGGCGGAAGACACATCGTTTCGCCAGCTTCAGCAGGATGTCCGCATGTCGCATGCGCTGGCGTTGCTTCAGAACACCGATGTGCCTGTACTCGAGATCGCCCTGGCCACCGGTTATGCCTCCGCATCGCGCTTCTCCGCCCGCTTCCGTGAGCGGTTCGGCTATCTGCCCACCGACGTTCGCGGACAACGCCGCGGGCGCTCGGCGTTGTCCGCCAGCCATCTCGGCACGCCGGACAGCGTTTAGCCACCGCAGCTCGTCGCCGTCTCGCTCGCTACATTTCATACCGAGGAACACACGTCATGCTGAAAATTCATCATCTGGGTCATTCGCAATCCGAACGGATCATCTGGCTCTGCGAAGAGCTGGACCTTCCCTTCGAACTGGAGAAGTATCAACGGGACGCCGTCACACGCCTGTCGCCGCCTGAATTGAAAGCGCTGCATCCTCTCGGCGCCGCGCCGCTGGTCGAGGTCGACGGCGCGTGGCTGGCCGAATCGGCCGCGATCGTCGAATTCATCCTCGCGCGATACGGGCACGGGCGGCTGCAAATCGATTCGTCGCATCCGGCGTTCGCGTCCTATCTCTACTGGTTTCATTTTGCCAACGGCAACCTGCAGCCGGTCATGCTTCGATCGATGACCGTGGAGCGCTGCGGATTGCCGGCCGATCATCCGGTGCTGACGTCGACCCGGGGGCGGCTCGACAAGGTGCTGCGCCTGATCGACGACCGGCTGGCGCACAGCGCCTATCTCGCCGGCGACACGTTTACGGCGGCGGACATCATGAACGTGTTTTCGCTGACGACGATGCGCCTGTTTCGTCCGGTCGATCTCGCGCCGTATCCCGGGATACGGGCTTACCTCCAGCGTATCGGCGCGCGGCCCGCGTATCGTCGGGCGATGGAGAAGGGCGATCCGGACCTGACGCCGTTGCTGACCTGAGCGCGCGCAACGTAGCGGCGCATCCGATATCGCATCGAGCAGGGCCACCGCAGCAGCGCATCGCGCGCCTCGCCCACCCGATACCCCTGCTCGAATCGCGGCCATTGTTGCGCCGCCGACCGACTTCCCGGCCCCCTGCTACGATCCCCGTCGAGACGGCACACGAGGCGCCCGGCGCCCCGGTCAGCCCTCGCTTCTCCCCCATCCCGACGGCACGCATTGGAGACATCCCCATGGATCTCGGTATCAAAGGACGCACCGCGCTGATCACCGGCGCATCGAAAGGCATCGGCCTGGCCAGCGCGATCGCGCTCGCCAGGGAAGGGTGTGCGGTGCATCTGGTGTCGTCGAACCCCGACCTGCTCGAACAGGCCCGGCGCGAAGTCGAGGCGGCCGGCGAGGTGACGGTGCGCGCGAGCGCGGTCGATCTGTCCGACCCGGTTGCGCGTCGCGAGCTGCTGGCGGAAGCGGGCACGATCGACATCCTGGTCAACAACGCCGGCGCGATTCCGGGCGGCGGCCTGGAGGCGATTGACGAGGCCGCGTGGCGGGCCAGTTGGGAACTGAAGCTGTTCGGCTATATGGATTTCGCGCGGCTGGTGCTGCCGGCGATGATGGAGCGTGGCAGCGGCGTGATCGTCAACGTGATCGGCGCGGCCGGCGTGACGCCGCGCTACGACTACATTCTCGGCTCGACGGCGAACGCCGCGTTGGTGGCGTTCACCCAAGCGGTGGGCGCGCATGCGACGCGACGCGGCGTGCGCATGGTCGGCATCAACCCGGGGCCGTGCGCGACGCAGCGGCTCGAAAAGCTCTATCGCAGCCGGGCCGAAACGCAGCTCGGCGACGCCTCGCGCTGGCGCGAGCTGCTCGACGGGCTGCCGTTCGGCCGGCCGTCGGAGCCCGAGGAGATGGCCGATCTGGTCAGCTTCCTCGCATCGGATCGTGCGTCCTACCTGAGCGGCGTGGTGATCGACGCCGACGGCGGCGCGAAGTACCGCTGACGTACCGCCGGCCCCGCGCGCGGGCCGGCCTGAGCGCGTGGCCCGCGCCGGGCGCGCTCAGGCGGTGCGCCGCCGCTGCGCCGCCGGCAGGATGCCCACCAGGAAAATCGCCGCGCCGCCGATGCAGCACAGCGCCATCTGCGTGCTCATGACAAGCGCGGGCGATTCCGGAAAGCGCGTCAGCAGCACGCCCTCGATATAGCTGGCGCAGGCACCCATCCCCGTCATCAAGGCGTTCATCAGCGCGGAAGCCGTGCCGGCGAACTGCGCGGCGCGCTCCATCGCGCCTTGTTGCGCGATCGGCGTGAGGATGCCGAGGCAGGTGGTGTTCAGCGACAGCAGCAGCGTCAGCACGGTCACGTCGAGCCGGTGGCCGGCGGACAGCGACAGCATCGTCAGCGGCGACGCCACCGACACCGCCAGCGTGGCGGCCAGCACCCACTCGCCGGGCACGCCGTGCTTGCCGAGCCGCGCGCTGATGAACGAACCGAGCATCAGGCACAGCGCCATCACGGCGAACAGCAGGCCATACAGCGTGGTCGAGACATGCAGCACGTCGATGAACACGTACAGCGAGCCGGTGATGTACGAGAAGTGGCTGGAGAACGTCAGCGCGATGATCAGCGCGTACGACAGGCTGGTCTTGTCGGTCAGGAACTGCCGGTAGTCGGCCAGCACCGAGCGGCGCGCGGGCGCGGCGTCGGACGGCGTGAGGCCGCTCATGCCGCCGAGCTTCGCGCCGTGGCCGTCGGCGCGCGCGAGCTTCGCATGCGACGATTCCGGCAACTCGCGCGCCACGATCAGCAGCATCAGGAAGCCGCCGAGCGCCATGAAGCCGTAGATCCACCGCCAGTTGCCGAACATCAGCAGCAGGTTGCCGAGCGTGGGCGCGGTGGTCGGCCCGATGATCCGCACCACGGCGGCGTAGGACAGCAACTGGCGCGCTTCGTCGCCGCTGCGCTGATCGCGGATCACCGTGATCGCCAGCACCGAGGCCGCGCCGGCGCCGGTGCCCTGCAACAGCCGGCACACCAGCAGCATGTCGAACGAGGTCGACAGCGTGGCCAGCACGCTCGCGAACGTGTACACCACGCAGGCGAACAGCAGCACCGGGCGGCGCCCCATCCGGTCGGACAGCGGCCCGTAGATCAGCGGCGACACCGAGAAGCTGAAAAAGAAGAAGCTCAGGGTTTGCGACACGCGCTCGATCGGCATCGAGAACATGGTCGCGATGCTGGCGAAGCCGGGCAGGCCGAGGTCGATCGACAGAGCGGGGAAGATCGTCAGGATTCCGCAGATGATGACGAGTCGAAGCGAAGCGATATGAGGCGGAAGACGGGACATCGGTGATCGGCGTGGAGTGGAGCGGCGGCACGGGTAAGCCGGGTCATCACTGTACGCGACGAAAATTAAATTCCTAAGATGTTTCGTCCGTCTTTACCTGGCAAAGCTTCCATTTTCCTTTCGTATTCCTGCCTTTTCTCGTGAAACCCGCTGTGCGTCGCGCCTGAATTCAGTAGCCGACAGCCTAGAACAATCCCGCAGATCCCCATCCAGCATGCGTTTGCGCCCATTCGCGCGAGGCAGCGCCGTGCTTCGTCATTTCGTCGCGCTTGATCATTTGGATGTTATGGGTAATCTAACGCAACTTGGATGTCGATAGACATCCAAAATGAGGCCGGCCGCCGGGTGGGGTTACGCGGCGCCGACATCGCCCGGTTCGTTCGCATGCGCACGATGCCGGGCGCAACGCTTTCCAGGGTGAAGCAGTGGATACGAAGACAAGACTGGACGAAGACGGCGCGCACGTGGACGGCGGCCGCAATGGCGGGCCGAAGCGGCGCGCGCGGGCCGTGGCGATCGCGGTCGCGATCGTGGTGATCGGCGGCGGGTGGTGGTTCCATCATGCGCAGCAGGGCGGCGCGGGTACGGCCGCCGCCGCGCCGATGGGGCCGCACGACGTGACGGTCAGCCGGCCGCTGGTGCGCGATCTCGATACGCGGCTCGGTTTCCTCGGCCAATTCTCGGCGGTCGATCAGGTGGAGCTGCGCGCGCAGGTGGGCGGCACGCTGACGGGCATCCACTTCCGCGACGGCGCGGTGGTCCACAAGGGCGACCTGCTGTTTACGATCGATTCGGTTCCCTACGAAATCCGCTACACGCAGGCCAAGGCGCAGCAGCAGACGGCCGCCGCGCGGCTGGTGCTGGCCAAGCAGGAACTGGCGCGCGCGCAGCAACTGCAGAGCGCCGAAGCCGGCACCCAGCAGAACACCGAGCAGCGCACCTCCGAGCTGCACGCCGCGCAGGCCACGCTCGACGACGCCGATGCGCAGGTGCGCGACGCGCGCTTCGACCTCGATCATTGCCGCATCGTCGCGCCGTTTACCGGCCGCATCGGCCGGCATCAGGTGTCGGTCGGCAACCTGATCGCCGGCAGCCGCTATGCGGCCAGCCCGACCACGCTGCTCACCACGATCGTCTCGCTCGATCCGATCTACCTCGATTTCGACATGAGCGAATCGGACTACGAAGCGTTCCAGCGCTATCGCGGCAACGTCGCCGGCCTGCCGGCCGACCGCGTGGAGCTGGCCTCGGGCGGCTCGACGAACTACGACCGCCAGGGCACGCTCGATTTCGTCGACAACGTGCTCGACCGCTCCAGCGGCACGCTCCACGCACGCGCCACGGTGCCGAACGCCGACGGCCGTTTCACGCCCGGCGAGTTCTCGCGCGTGCGGGTGGCCGTCACGCACCCGGCGCCCACGCTGCTGGTGCCGGACGCGTCGGTGCTGCCGAACCAGTCCGAGCACATCGTGCTGACGGTGGCGGCCGACGGCACGGTGGTGCCCAAGCAGGTCGAGACGGGCGAGGTGCGCGGCGGCCTGCGCGTGATTCGCTCGGGCCTGACCGACAGCGATCGCGTGATCATCGACGGCCTGCCGTTCGCGGCGCCCGGCTCGAAGGTGAAGCCGCACGACGGCACGATCAGCTACGCGGCCCAGCCGCAATAAGGGGGCGACGTCATGAGAATCGCCCATTTCTTCATCGACCGCCCGCGCTTCGCGACGGTGGTCAGCGCGTTCCTGACGCTGATCGGGCTCGGCGCGATGTTCGTGCTGCCGGTCGCGCAGTATCCGGAGATCGTGCCGCCCACTGTGCAGGTCACGACCTCGTACCCCGGCGCCTCGGCCGACACGATCGCGCGCACCGTGGCGACGCCGCTCGAGCAGCAGATCAACGGCGTCGAGAACATGCTCTACATGAGCAGCCAGTCCACCGGCAACGGCCAGCTCACGGTGACGGTCACGTTCCGCATCGGCACCGACCTGAACGTCGCGCAGATGCTGACGCAGAACCGCGTGCAGGACGCGCTGCCGCGCCTGCCGGAGGACGTGCAGCGGCTCGGCGTGCAGGTGCGCAAGTCGACGCCGAGCATCCTGCTGGCGGTGCACCTGTACTCGCCGAACCACTCGCACGACACGCTCTATCTGTCGAACTACGCGACGCTGCACGTGAAGGACACGCTCGCGCGGCTGCAGGGCGTGGGCGACGTGCAGATCCAGGGCGCGCGCGAATACGCGATGCGGATCTGGATCGATCCCGATCGCGCGGCCGCGCACGACCTGACCGCGAGCGAGGTGCTGGCCGCGCTGCGCGCGCAAAACGTGCAGGTGTCGGCCGGTATCCTGAACCAGCCGCCGGTGGCGACCGGCTCGGCCTATCAGATCAACGTCGAGGCGCTGGGTCGGCTGTCCACGCCGGAGCAGTTCGGCGACATCGTGCTGAAGTCCGATCCGCAGGGGCGCGTCACGCACCTGCGCGACGTCGGGCGCGTCGAGGTAGGCGCGGCCGATTACGGCGCGACTTCGTTCAAGGATCGCGACGACGCTACCGCGATGCTGATCTACGCCGAGCCGGGCGCGAACTCGCTGGCCGTCGAGCACGAGGTGCTCGGCGCGATGGAAGGTCTCAAGAAGGAATTCCCGGCCGGCGTCGATTACCAGATCATCTACGACCCGACGATCTTCATCGGCAAGTCGGTCGACGAGGTGATCACGACGATTTTCGTCGCGATCCTGCTGGTGGTGGGTGTGGTGTTCGTGTTCCTGCAGAACTGGCGCGCGACCATCATCCCGGTGGTGGCGATTCCGGTGTCGCTGCTCGGCTCGTTCATCGTGCTCGCGACCTTCGGCATCTCGCTGAACAATCTCTCGCTGTTCGGGCTGGTGCTGGCGGTGGGGATCGTGGTGGACGATGCGATCGTGGTGGTGGAGAACGTCGAGCGCAACATGCGCGCCGGCATGTCGGCCGTGGAGGCCGCGCACCGCACCATGGACGAGGTCGGCGGCGCGCTGCTGTCGATCGCGCTCACGCTGTGCGCGGTGTTCGTGCCGTCGGCGTTCATCTCGGGCATCTCGGGGCTGTTCTTCCGGCAGTTCGCGGTGACCATCGCGGCGTCCACGGTGATCTCGTGCTTCGTGTCGCTGACGTTGAGCCCGGCGCTGTGCGCGGTGCTGTTCAAGTCGCATCAGGCCGGCCATGAAGCAGCGCCGAAGGGCCGTGTCTCGCGGATGCTGGAGTCGGGTTTCGCGAGCTTCAACCGTGGCTTCGACCGGATTTCGTTCGGCTACGGCAACCTCACGCGGCGGCTGGTGCGCGGCCTGACGGTGATGCTGGCGATCTATGTCGCGCTGATCGCGGTGGCCGGCGTCGAGTTCTCGCGCACGCCCACCGGCTTCATTCCCGAGCAGGACCAGGGCTACCTGATCACGATCGTCCAGTTGCCGCCGGGCGCCTCGCTCGAACGCACCGAGAAGGTGGTGCGGCAGGTGACGGACATCGCGCTGTCCACCAAGGGCATCGAACACGCGGCGCCGTTCGTCGGGCTGGACGCGACCACGCTGACGGTCGCCTCGAACTCGGGCACGGTGTTTACAGGCCTGCCGTCGCTCTACAACCACTCGCTGCCGGGCGTCACCGCCGGCACCGTGCTGGCCGACCTGCGTAAGCGCCTGTCGGTCATCAAGGATGCCTACGTATTGACGATCCCGCCGCCGCCGGTGCAGGGCCTCGGCAGCGCGGGCGGCTTCAAGATGATGCTGGAGGATCGCGCGGGCCTCGGGCCGGACGCGCTCGTGAAGGCGGCCAAATCGCTGGTGGCGGCGGCCAACAAGGATCCGCATTTCGCCGGTGTGTTCACGCTGTACAACGCGGGTTCGCCGTCGGTGTTCGCGGATATCGATCGGGTCAAGGCGCAGAAGCTCGGCATCACGCCCACCGACGTGTTCTCGACGCTGCAGGTCTATCTGGGCTCGCAGTACGTGAACGACTTCAACTACCTCGGGCGAACCTACGAAGTGATCGTGCAGGCCGACGGCAGCTTCCGCCACAGCGGCGAGGACATCGGGCGGCTCAAGACCCGCAACCAGGCCGGCGAGATGGTGCCGATCGGCTCGGTCGCGACGTTCGAGGATCGCACCGTGCCGTATCGCGTGCCGCGCTTCAACCTGTATCCGGCCGCCGAAGTGCAGGGCGCGGCCGCACCGGGCGTGGCCACCGGCACGGCGCTGCATCGCATGGAGGAACTGGCGCACGACGTGCTGCCGCAAGGCATCTCGTTCGAATGGACCGATCTGGCCTATCAGCAGCAGCAAAAGGGCACGCCGACGCTGGTGGTGTTCGGCGCGGCCGCGCTGTTCGTGTTCCTGGTGCTGGTGGCGCAGTACGAAAGCTGGAAGCTGCCGCTGGCGATCGTGCTGATCGTGCCGATGTGCATTCTGGCGTCGGTCACGGGGCTGTCGATTCGCGGCATGCCGATCGACATCCTGGCGCAGATCGGCTTCGTGGTGCTGGTGGGGCTGGCGGCCAAGAACGCGATCCTGATCGTCGAGTTCGCCAGACAGAAGGAGGACGAAGGAGTCGACGCGGCGGAGGCGGCCGTGCATGCGGCGCGTACCCGCCTGCGTCCGATCCTGATGACCTCGTTCGCGTTCATTCTCGGCGTCGCGCCGCTGGCCGTGGCCACCGGCGCGGGCGCGGAGATGCGGCAATCGCTCGGCACCGCGGTGCTGTTCGGGATGCTCGGCGTGACGGGCTTCGGCCTGCTGTTCACGCCGGCGTTCTACGTATTCATTCGCCGCTTCGGCCAGAAGAAGAAAGAAGCCTGGTTCGGTCGCAAGGAGGAAGCATGATGTCGCCGTCCCAACCCTGGCGCGCGGCGCGCCCGTCGCGCGTGCCGGCGATCGCCGCCGCCGGGGCGTTGCTGTTCGCACTGGCCGGCTGCGCGGTCGGCCCCGATTATCACGCGCCGGTCGATACGCTGGTGCCGTTCGAGCATGCGCCCAAGCAACCGGAGTCCGGCCCATCGCCGGCATCGAGCGCCGCGCTCGATAGCTGGTGGACCGGCTTCCACGATCCGGTGCTGGTGTCGATCGTCGATCGCGCGCTGGCGCAGAACCTGGACCTGGCCGCCGCGTTCGCGCGGGTGCGGCAGGCACGCGCCGCGGCCTCCGCGGCCGGCGCCGCGCTGCTGCCGACCGTCGATCTCGACGGCTCGGCGAGCGACCAGCACCAGAGCGAACTGAGCCCCACCGGCTCGCTCGCGAAGGCGTTCCCGGGCTACAGCCGCAGCCAGCGTGAATACACGCTCGGCGCGGCGGCGAGTTGGGAAATCGATCTGGCGGGCGGCCTGCGCCGCAACGCGTCGGCAGCGGCCAACGAGGCGCAGGCGGCCGAGGCGGACCGGCTCGGCACGCGCGTCACGGTGGCCGCCGATGCGGCCGACGCGTACCTCCAGGTGCGCGGCTACCAGGCGCGGCTCGCGGTGGCCAACGATCAGGTGCAGACCGACACGCATCTGCTCGACCTCGTGAAGGCGCGCCGCCGTGCGGGCGCGGCCGACGAGCGCGAGATCGCGCAGGCCGACGCGTTGCTGCGGCAGGCGCGCGCGCTGATCCCGACGCTGCAGACCAATCTCGTCGCGCAACTGAACCGGCTCGACATCCTGATGGGCGCGCAGCCCGGCACCTACGCGAGCCAGCTCGCGGTGGCGGGCGAGATCCCGGGGATTCCGTCGGTCGACGCGAGCGCGACGCCCACCGACGTGCTGCGCCGCCGGCCCGACGTGATCGCGGCCGAGCGCCGGCTGGCCGCCTCGAACGAGCGGATCGGCGCGGCGCTGTCGGACTACTACCCGAAGCTGTCGATCTCGGGCCTGCTCGGCTTCGACAGCATCAACGCCGGGCAGTTGTTCACGGCGCGCGCGTTCCAGCCGGCCGTGACGGCCGGGCTGCGCTGGCGGCTGTTCGATTTCGGCAAGGTGGACGCCGAGGTCGCGTCGGCGCGCGGCGCGAACGCCGAGGCGCTCGCTGTTTATCGGCAGACCGTGCTGAAGGCGGCCGAGGACGTCGAGAACGCGTTCGTGACGCTGACGCAGACGCAACTGCGGCAGGGCGAGCTCGATGCCGAGGTGGTGTCGCTCACGCGCGCGCGCGATCTGTCGGAGAAGGCGTACAAGGCCGGCGCGATCACGCTGACCGACGTGCTCGACGCCGACCGGCAACTGCTGAGTGCGCGCGACGATCTCGATGCGACGCGCGCCGATTCGGCGCGGGCGGCCGTGTCGGTGTTCCGGGCCTTGGGCGGGGGATGGGCGACCGGGCAGACGGCGGACGCGGCCGTGCCGGCGTCGTCATCAGGCGGCTTGCCGAAGCCGGCGGCGTCGGCCGCCGGTTGATGGACTGAGACCCGGCCCAGGCCGGCCGAAACCGGCCGGCCGATTGCCTCAGGGCTGCTGAAGCGCCTTGCGCGCTTCGCGCAGCACCGAGGCCGCGAGCGCCTCGTCGTTGACGAGGCGCGCGACCGTCAGCGCACCGATCATCGTCGAGACGATCACCGTGGCCTTCTTGCGCGCCGCGGCCGGCGTCAGGTCGGTCAGGTGGCTCGCGAACAGGTCGATCAGCGCGATCGTGCTGTCGGCGGCGGCGTTGCGCACGTCGTCGCTGGCGCGCACCAGTTCGCTTGCCAGCGAGACCAGCGCGCACTCGCTGCAGCCGCCGCCCAGGTGCATTGCCGACAGGTAACGGTCGATGGTGGCGTCGAGGCCGCGCTTGCCCGGCGTGCTGTCGAGCGTGACGGCCATGTGCTCGCGCGCGTTCTGCGCGGCGAGCTTGAGCGATTCCACCACCATCTGGTCTTTCGAGGCGAAGTGCTTGTAGAAGCCGCCATGCGTGAGGCCGGCCTCGGCCATCACGTCGCTGAGTGCGGTGCTCTCGATGCCGTTCTCGCGGAACTTGCGCGAGGCGGCCTCGACGATGCGCTGGCGGGTTTCGGCGGTTTCCTGTCTGGACTTTCTCATGAGCGCGATGCTGCTGTCTGGATCGTTTGGATTACATACAACATCTGATGACGCGTGGCAAGCGTGAGCGCGTCGACATGGCCCGCATGTCTCCCGCTCACAGCGTCGCGAATTGCATTTCCGGCGTCTGGCCGAGCAGGAACGTGCGATTGAGTACGGCCGAATCGCGCAGGAAATCCCACAGCGCCGAGATCCGCCGCAGATTGCGAATGTCCTCGCGACAGCATAGCCAGAAGTGCCGCGTGATCGAGACCTCGCCCGGGAATACCGGAATCAGGCGCGGATCGGGTTCGGCCATGAAGCAGGGCAGGATCGCCAGCGCGGTGCCCTGCAGCGCGGCGTGGTATTGCGCGACGATGCTGGTGGTCGACAGGTTGGCGCCCGCGCCCGGCACCGTGCGCTCCAGATACAGCAGCTCGGGGCTGAACACCAGGTCGGTCACGTAGTTCAGGAACGCGTGCTCGCGCAGGTCGGCCAGCCGGGGCGACACCGGGTGACGCTGCAAATAGGCCTGCGTGCCGTACAACTGCAACCGGTAATCGCACAGCTTGGTGTGCACGTACTGGCCGCGCTCGGGGCGCTCCAGCACGATCGCCAGGTCGGCCTCGCGCTTCGACAGGCTGACGAAGTGCGGCACCGGCAGCAGGTCGATCGAGATCTCCGGGTGCGCCCGCGCGAAATGCGCCAGTTGCGGCGCGAGAAAGAACGAGCCGAAGCCCTCGGTCGAGCCGATCCGCACGTGCCCCGACAGCAGGTTCGCCCCGCCCTTGAACTGTTCCCCCGCCAACTGCACGGCGCTTTCGATCTCGTCGGCATAGGTCAGCAGCCGCTGGCCTTCCGAGGTCAGCACGAAGCCCCCCGCCCGCGATTTCTCGAACAGCACCGCTTCCAGCGAGGCCTCCAGCTCGCGCACGCGCCGCGCCACCGTGGTGTGGTCGACGCCGAGCCGGCGCGCCGCCGCGCTGGCCGTTTGCAGCCGCGCGACGGCCAGGAAATAACGCAGATCGTCCCAGTTGATCCGACGCATTTCGCTTGTGGATTTTTGCATAACGGATGGGTTATTAGCGGTATTTCGTGTGGAAAATCAAAGAACTATACTCGCCGGGACGTCGCCGCAAAGTGCGACGCGCAATAGGGATTCCCCTCATTGGACAAGAACACCGGAGACAACATGGAACTGCATTCGACCGCCGCCGCGGCGCCACCGGCCACGCGTCGGTCCGCGAAGGATTACGTCGTGGCTGGCTGGGCCAGCATGGCGGGCACCACCATCGAGTGGTACGACTTCTTTCTCTATGGCACCGCCGCTGCGCTCGTCTTCAACAAGGTTTTCTTCCCCACGCTCGACCCGGTGCTCGGCACGCTGGCCGCATTCGCCACCTATGGCGTGGGCTTCATCGGCCGGCCGATGGGCGGCATCGTGTTCGGCCACTTCGGCGACAAGATCGGCCGCAAGTCGATGCTGATGGCCACGCTGCTGATGATGGGCATTCCGAGCATCGCGATCGGCCTGATCCCGTCGTTTCAAAGCATCGGTTACTGGGCCGCCGGGCTGCTGGTGGCGATGCGCTTCATTCAGGGCATGGCGGTGGGCGGCGAGTGGGGCGGCGCGGCGCTGATGGCGGTCGAACATGCGCCGCCGGGCAAGAAGGGGCTGTTCGGCAGCCTGCCGCAAACAGGCGTGGGCTTCGGGCTGATTCTCTCGTCGAGCGCGATGGCGATCGTCGCGGCGCTGCCCGAGCCGGCGCTGCTGTCGTGGGGCTGGCGCGTGCCGTTCCTGGCCAGCGTGGTGCTGCTGATCGTGGGCTGGTATATCCGCACCCGCGTGCCCGAGTCGCCCGATTTCGAAAAGCTCAAGCAGGAAGGCGCGCGCGTGAAATCGCCGGTGGCCGAGGTGATCGTGCGTCACCCGCGTGCGCTGCTCGCCATCATCGGCGCGCGCACCGCCGAGAACACCTGGTTCTATCTGGTGGTGGCGTTCGCGCTGTCGTACGCGGCCAATCAATTGTCGATTCCGAAAGCGCAGATCCTCCACGCGATCACGGCCGGTGCGGCGTTGTCGATCGTCACGATGCCGCTGTCGGGTTACCTGAGCGACGTGATCGGGCAGAAGCGCCTGTTCGTGATCGGGCTGGTGGTGATGTGCCTGTTCGCCGCGCCGTTCTTCCTGATGCTCGAAACGCGCCACGCCCTGGCCGTGTGGTGGGCGATGGTGCTCGGCGTGGGCGTGGTGTTCCCGATCCTCTACGCGCCCGAATCGCAGTTCTTCGCCGCGCAGTTCCCGGCGCAGGTGCGCTACAGCGGCATTTCGGTGTCGGTGCAGGCGGCCGGCGTGCTGGGCGGCGGCATCGCGCCGATGATCGCCACCGCGCTGCTCGCCGCGGGCGGCGGCAACCCGCGCTACGTGGTGGCCTACATGGTCGTGCTCGGCGCGATCGCGATTGCCTGCGCGCTATGCCTGCGCGACGGCAAGGAATAACCCCATCCATTTACCCGGTGCGCAGTGCCCGACCCGTCGAGGCGCTCGCATCGGCAACCGCAGAGAGTCGAACATGAATGCAGTCATTCAGGATAACGTAGCAGGCGTGCCGAACGTGCCGCTGTTGATCAACGGCGAATTCGTCGAATCGACCAGCACCGAGTGGCGCGACATCGTCAACCCGGCCACCCAGCAGGTGCTGGCGCGCGTGCCGTTCGCCACGGCCGGCGAGATCGACGCGGCCATCGAGGCCGCACACGCCGCGTTCGCCACCTGGAAGCACACGCCGCTCGGCACGCGGCTGCGCGTGATGCTGCGCTTCCAGGCGCTGGTGCGCGAGCACATGTCGCGCATCGC
>NZ_BAAILN010000091.1:55470-62719 GCF_054589155.1 Burkholderia sp. 3C | reverse complement strand
ACTCGGCGAATTCGCCGAGAACGTGGCCGGCAGCGTGGATACCTACACGCTGCGCCAGCCGATCGGCGTGTGCGCCGGCATCACCCCGTTCAACGTCCCGGCGATGATCCCGTTGTGGATGTTCCCGATGGCGATCGTGTGCGGCAACACGTTCGTGCTGAAGCCGTCGGAGCAGGACCCGCTGTCCACCATGGAACTCGTCAAGCTCGCGATCGAGGCCGGCGTGCCGAAGGGCGTGCTGAACGTGGTGCATGGCGGCAAGCAGGCGGTGGATGCGCTGTGCACGCACCGGCATGTGCAGGCCGTGTCGTTCGTCGGTTCGACGGCGGTCGGCACGCACGTATACCGGCTCGCCAGCGAGCACGGCAAGCGCGCGCAATCGATGATGGGCGCGAAGAATCACGCCGTGGTGCTGCCCGACGCGAACCGCGAGCAAACGCTCAACGCGCTGGCCGGCGCGGGCTTCGGCGCGGCCGGCCAGCGCTGCATGGCCACCTCGGTGGTGGTGCTGGTGGGCGCCGCGCGCGACTGGGTGCACGACCTCGCGGCCAAGGCGCGCACGCTGAAGGTCAACGCCGGCCACGAGGCCGGCACCGACGTCGGGCCGGTGGTGTCGAAGGCGGCCCGCGCGCGCATCCTGGCGCTGATCGAATCGGGCGTGCAGGAAGGCGCGACGCTGCTGCTCGACGGCCGCGACGTGAAGGTGCCCGGCTACGCCGACGGCAACTTCGTCGGCCCGACGATCTTCACCGACGTGAAGACCGACATGCGCATCTATACGCAGGAAATCTTCGGGCCGGTGCTGGTGGTGCTGACCGTCGACACGCTCGACGAGGCGATCGCGCTGGTCAATGCCAATCCATTCGGCAACGGCGTGGGCCTGTTCACGCAGAGCGGCGCGGCGGCGCGCAAGTTCCAGAACGAGATCGACGTCGGCCAGGTGGGCATCAACATCCCGATCCCGGTGCCGGTGCCGTTCTTCAGCTTCACCGGCTCGCGCGGCTCGAAGCTCGGCGATCTCGGCCCGTACGGCAAGCAGGTCGTGCAGTTCTACACGCAGACCAAGACCGTCACCGCGCGCTGGTTCGACGACGCCACCGTCAACGACGGCGTGAACACCACCATCAGCCTGCGCTGAACCCGCACGAGGACCGCACATCATGAAGATCGGATTCATCGGGCTGGGCAACATGGGTGCGCCGATGGCGCGCAATCTGCTGAAGGCCGGGCACGCGCTGCGCGTGTTCGACCTCGACGCGGCGGCGGTGCGGGCGCTGGCCGATGCCGGCGCGCGCGCGGCCGCCTCGCCGAAGGATGCCGCGAGCGATGTCGAATGCGTGATCACGATGCTGCCGGCGGCCGCGCACGTGCGTCACGTGATCGGCGCCGAGGACGGCGTGCTGGCGGGGATCGCGCCGGGCGTGACGATCGTCGATTGCAGCACGATCGATCCGGCCACCGTCAAGGCGATGGCGCAGGCCGCCGCGGCGCGCGGCAACGGCTTCGTCGATGCGCCCGTGTCGGGCGGCACCGGCGGCGCGACGGCCGGCACGTTGACGTTCATGGTCGGCGCGGCGGGCGCGCAATTCGATGCGCTCAAGCCGTTGCTGGCCGCGATGGGACGCAACATCGTGCCGTGCGGCGGCGTGTCGATGGGGCAGGTGGCGAAGATCTGCAACAACCTGATCCTCGGCATCACGATGGCCGGCGTGTCGGAGGCGATGGCGCTCGGCGAGGCGCTCGGCATCGATCCGAAGGTGCTGGCCGGCATCGTCGACAGCTCCACCGGGCGCTGCTGGAGCTCGGACACCTACAACCCGTTCCCGGGCGTGGTGGAGACGGCGCCGGCTTCGCGTGGCTACAGCGGCGGTTTCGGCACGGACCTGATGCTGAAGGATCTGGGCCTGGCCACCGACGCCGCGAAATCGGTGCGGCAGCCGGCGTATCTGGGTGCGCTCGCGCAGCAGTTGTACCAGGCGCACAGCGCCGGGGGCAGCGGGGGGCTGGATTTCTCGTCGGTGATCGGGCTGTATCGCGCCAGGCCGAAGGGCTGACGCGTGAAGGCCGGCGTGCGCGCGTTCAGCGGGTGGCGAAATGCGCGCGCACGCGCTCGCGGGCCGCGTCCCACAGTGCCGGCGAGCCGCGCGCGATGACCGGGCCGTAACGCTCGATCACCTGCTGTTCGGTGATGTCGTTCTCGCGCCAGGTGCCGCCGTCGGTCAGCGTGTTGATCAGCAGCGGTTGCAGGCGGTCGAGCGCCTTGGCGAAGATTGCCTCGGGCGTTCGCGCCGCCTCGAATTCTTCCCACAACGCGCGCAGCGCCGCGCCCTGCGCCTCGGGCAGCAGCCCGAAGATGCGCGCGGCTGCTTCGTGCTCCTGCGCCTCGATGTCGTTCGCGCCCGCGCCCGGCGCATGGAACGGGTGATCGCCCGCGTCGATCTCGACGATGTCGTGCACCAGCAGCAGCTTCACCACGTGCATGACGTCGGCGCCATCGGCGTACTGCGGCGCGAGCGTCATCGCGAACATCGCCAGATGCCACGAGTGCTCGGCCGAATTTTCCTTGCGGGTGCGATTGACGAGCGGCGATTGCCGCAGCACGGATTTGAGCTTGTCCAGCTCGGCGAGAAAGGCGAACTGCTGGCCGAGCGGCGGGAGGGTGGGGGTGAGGGCATCCAAGAGGCGTTCTCCTTCGCTTGCGTGACGTCGCCGGTATTGTGACGTGTCGCGAAGGGTTGCGCCAAGCGTCGCCCGTCCCGTTCTCCCGTTCAGATCCAGCGGAACGTCAGGTCGCTGTCCTTGCTCTGCTTGAACTTGTTGCACTTCGCGAGCACGTTGTAGCGGATCGGGAACAACTCGCGGCCCGGCGATTCGAGGATGTCGATCTCGACGATATCGAAGTCGCGCAGCAGCGCATTCCAGCCGTGCTCGGTGATGCGCCAGCAATCGGGCGTCGGCCCGTGAATGCGCCAGTTCAGCGGCGCGGAAATCAGCAGCCAGCCTTCGTGGCGCAGCACGCGCCGGATTTCCTTGACCGCCTCGAACGGATTGAGCGTGTGCTCGATTACTTCCATGCAGACCACGCAGTCGTAGGTGCTGTCGGCGATCTGCACGTTCGGGCGGGTGATGTCGCCGACGATGTCGGGCGCGTAGGTATCCACCACGTCGAACGTGTCGACCGCGAAGTTGCCGAAGCACTCGCGCACGAAGGTGCGATCCTGCGGGCCGACTTCCAGCAGGCGGCCGGACTCGCCGGCGAGCTTCTGGGCGGTGCCGCGCACGAAGGCGGCGAGGTGGTCGCGCGCCAGCGAGAAGGTGTCGTTGTCGAATTGCGAAGGAATGGCCATGGGGTTACCTGTCGTTGCGGGCGGGGCGCTTGCGTGTCACGAGGCGGCTTGGGGCGGGACCTGGCGTTCCGGCACCGCGACATCGCGCAGATGGAACACGATCATGGTGTTCTCGACGTGATACAGCGGCATGTCGTGGGCGAGGTCGTCGAGGTACTGCGTCAGTTCGGGGAACTGACGATTGCCGTAGTCGTGCCAGGCGATGCAGGCGCGGCCTTCGGGCGCCAGCATCACGAGGGCGTTCTCGGTGTCCTTGCGGACGTAGTTGACTTCGTGATTGGCGTCGATGAAGACGTACTGGAACTGTTCCGCGTACGGCGCCGGGTCGAGCTTCATCGAATCCTGGAACACCTGCTTGACGAGATGGCGGTTCGACGATTTCAGATACTTGCGCTCGAAGCCGAGCGCTTCGCTGGCGAGATGGCGGTCGTCGCCCTGGAACGCCACGTCGTCGAGGTCGGGCAGGTCGAGCGTGTAGATGCGTTCGCCCTCGGCGTCGTGCGGCGTCAGGTTCTCGGCCAGCAGCCGCGTGGTGTAGCCCTTGTAGGTGCCGAATTCGAACAGCCGGGCCGGTTCCACCACGCGCATCAGCTTGAGCAGCACGATCGATTCGAGCGACGTCAGCGAGCCGGCGCCTTGCGCGGGCGGCATGAAGAAGCGGATCTCCTCCGGATGGTCGTCGGGAATCGACAGCAATTGCGTCGGGCGGATATGGATCATTCCCGAAGGGCCTGATTGCGTGGCGTTGGATTGGATTGTCATCGGTTCTTTCGGATGGTGGTCGAGTCGGGGTGCCCGGCGTGCGCTCAGCCCGCGTTGCGTTCTTTCTCGTACTTGATCAGCTTGTGGATACGTGAATTCTTGAAGTACCGGATATGGTTCTGGTGCGAATAGAAGATGTCGGTCTGCCATTCGCCGCACAGCAGGTCGATGCCGGTCGGATCGTCGGCCGGTTGCACGATCGTGTCGGCGAGGATCCGGTCGACGCCCGAGGTGTTCGGGCTGGACTCGTGCCACACCGAGCTGTTCATCACGACGAAATCGCCGGGCGCCAGTTCGGGCGTGATTTTCGGCCATTGGATGTCGAACGCGTCGGGGTCGATCTCGCCGGCGTCGCCGAGCACGCCGAGCCGGTGCGAGCCGGGGTAGAAGCTCATCGCACCGTTGGCCTCGTTGACCTCGCTCAGTGCCACGAACAGGCTGCACTTGTTCAGGTTGCCGAGGTGGTAGCAACTGTCCTGGTGCAGGAACACGCTGGCCGGGCTGAACTGATCCTTGATCACGAAGCGATGGTTGTAGAGCGCCACGTGCGGCCCGAAGATCTGCTTGACCGTGTCGGCGAACACCGGCTCGCGGTACATGTGGGCGAGTGCGTCGGGCAGCTCTTCGGTCAGCGACACGGGGTTGCGGCGGCTCACGTCGCGCCCTTCGCGCAGCCGGGCGTCGTAGAACTCGCGCCAGGCGGCCTGCCAGCCGCGCATCACGTCGGCCGGGATCGCATTGCGCATCACGAACACGCCGGTTTCCGCGAATACGGCGGGGTCGAACGTGTCGGACGAGAGCTTCTCGACCGCGCGCGCGAGGGAGTCAAGCGTGCTGGGCATGGTGGCGGCACATAGTTATCGATCGTCAAATTATGGTGGGCGCCGGCTCGCGGCCAAGCCGCGAGATGACGGCAAAAGCGCCGTCAATTTGTTTGATGGCGAGGCGGCGGGCGACCGGGCCGGGTGCGGCGGAGCGCAAATGGGGCGGGAAGGGGAGAAAGCGGCCGGGGCGGGGGAATGCCGGCGGCAAATTGCCGACGAGCACTCGCAAGAGCCGACAGCAAGCTGCCGAAAGCGTCGGCAAGCACCGACAAGCACTGGCAAGCACCGACAAGCACTGGCAAGCACCGACAAGCACTGGCAAGCACTGGCAAGCACTGGCAAGCACTGGCAAGCACTGGCAAGCACTGGCAAGCACTGGCAAGCACCAGCGAGCACCGGCAAGCACCGGCAAGCACCGGCAAGCACCGACAAGCACCGGCAAGCACCGGCAAGCACCGGCAAGCACCGACAAGCACCGACAAGCACCGACAAGCACCGACAAGCACCGACAAGCACCGACAAGCACCGACAAGCGCCGGGCGGACAGCCGGCAAGCAACAAAGCAACTGGAAGCCGGGGTGTTGCCGCCGCGAGGCCTCGGCGCCTGCCCGACCGGCGAGCCCGCCGGTCGGTTCGGATCAATTCATCGGGCCGGGCGAGGCGATCGCCTCTGTCGCTCAGGACATCGCCCGGCCCGGCGGCCACTCAGAACAGATAGATCCCCGCAATGAACACCGCGCCCGAAAACAGCAGCGCCGTCACGCAATAGCCCATGATGTCGCGCACGCCGAGCCCGGCGATCGCGAGCGCCGGCAGCGCCCAGAACGGCTGCGCCATGTTGGTCCAGGCCTCGCCGTAGGCGATCGCCATCGCCGACTTGCCGAGATCGGCGCCGAGCGCCTGCGCGGCCGGCATCACGAACGGCCCCTGCACGACCCAGTGGCCGCCGCCCGACGGCACCGCGAAATTGATCACGGCCGAGCTCAGGAACGCCAGCAGCGGGAAGGTGTGGACGTTGGCAATGTCGACGAACCACTTGGTGATCACGCCGGCCAGCCCCGAATGATCCATCAGCGCCTGGATGCCGGCGTAGAACGGGAACTGGATCATGATCGCGCCGGCGCCGCGCGCGGCCGCGCCGATCGCGCGGGCATAGGCCATCGGCGTCTTGTGCAGCACGAGGCCCGCGGCCAGGAACACCAGGTTGACGGTGTCGATGTCGAGCATGAAGCCCTTGGCGCGGGTGCGGATCACCAGGAATACCACGCACAGTGCCGCCACCAGCAGCGACAGCAGGCGGCTTTCTTCCATCCGCTCGGCCCAGCTCGCGCCCGGCCCGAGCTTGCGCTCGAAGCTCGGCTCTTCCTCGAGCAGCTTCGGATCGATCGACACCACCTCATGCGGCTTCGGCATCATCATCCGCGCCAGGAACGGCAGCAGCACGATCAGGCCGATCGTGATGAATGCGTTGTAGCCGGTGAAGATGGTCTGCGAGACGGGGATCAGGCCGATCACCTTCTCCATCGGATTGCCCTTGGTGGCCGCCACCAGCGGCACCGAGCCGGACAGGCCGCCGTGCCAGGTCAGGAAGCCCATGTAGGCCGAGGCGACCAGCAGCCGGTAGTCGGAGCCGCGCACGCGCCGCGCGACCTCGCGCGCCAGCATCGCGCCGAGCACCAGGCCGAAGCCCCAGTTGATCGCGCAGGCCACCGACGCCACGAAGGCCACCAGCATCACGCCGCCGGCCGGGGTTTTCGGGGTGCTGGCGAGCGCCACCAGCAGGCGCTTGACCGGCCCGGAGCTGGCCAGCGCGTGGCCCGTCACGAGGATCAGCGCCATCTGCATGGTGAAGGCCAGCAGGTTCCAGAAGCCGCTGCCCCACAGCAGCACGAGCTCGGCGGGCGGCTTGGGCGTCAGCGAGAACGCCAGCACGAACGTGACGACGGTCAGGAAGATCGCGAAGATCAGCGGGTCGGGCAGGACCCGATGGACGATTTGCGTGAAAAAACGGGAAATGCGAGAGATCACCGGGTCTCCTCCGTGATGGCGGTTTGTTCTGGACGGGATGCGTAGTCGGGCGCGCGGCTTCAGGCGGGCGCCTGGAGCCGGGGTACACGGGCGCGCACAAGACTAATGGTCAGACGTGTCAACAACAATACGTAAAGTTGCATAAGCGGTAACCCTCGCTGCCGCGCGTGCGGTTCGTGGCGGGCAGCGGGAGCGGCGCTGGTGCGCGGGGGAGGAAAGGGAAGGCCGCTGAGGTGGCTTCGTGCACGCCGCGTCGCGAACCGGCCGGGCGCGGACCTGCTGTTACGC
>NZ_BAAILN010000091.1:19737-55315 GCF_054589155.1 Burkholderia sp. 3C | reverse complement strand
GGGGCCACGGCCGTTTCCTGGGCTACCGCATGCACGAATGTGGCAGCCCGAATGACGGCCTCGCGCCAGTTTCAGCCGGGGCCACGGCCGTTTCCTGGGCTACCGCATGCACGAACGTGGCAGCCCGAATGCCGGCCCCGCGCCGGTTTCGGCCGGGGGCCACGGCCGTTTCCTGGGCTACCGCATGCACGAATGTGGCCGCCCGAATGCCGGCCCCGCGCCGGTTTCAGCCGGGGCCACGGCCGTTGCCTTGGCCACCACGCGCACGAGCCAGCAGCCCGAATGTCGGCCCCACGCCGGCTTCAGCCGAGCGCCACCGCCGTTTCCTCGGCCAGCGCCTGCACGAGCGCAGCGGCCGGAATGCCGGCCTCGCGCCGCCGGCTCAGGCCGGCCGCCTGACCGGCCCACAGCGACAGGAATTCGGGCCGATCGGCCGCGCCGGCCGCCTTGCGGATCTCGGTCGTCAGCGCGTTCTGCACCGGGTAAGCCGGCACTTCCACTTCGTACTCGGCCATGCGCAGCATGAATTCGTTGACGATGCCGCGCGCCGGGCGACCCGAGAAGGTGCGCGTGGTGCGGGTGGACGTGTCGGTCGATTCGCGGATCCGCTCGCGCCAGCCGGCATGGATCGGCGATTCGGCGCTGGTCAGGAACGCGGTGCCGAGCTGGGCGGCCTGCGCGCCGAGCACCAGCGCGGCGGCGACGCCCCGGCCGTCCATGATGCCGCCCGCCGCGATCACGGGCAGCCGCACCGCGTCGACGATTTGCGGCACCAGCGCGAGCGTGCCGATCATGCTGGCGTCGGGATGGCCGAGGAAGGTGCCGCGATGGCCGCCGGCCTCGGCGCCCTGCGCGCAGATCGCATCGGCGCCGTTGGCTTCCCAGGCGCGCGCCTCGGCCACATTGGTGGCCGTGCCGATCACGAAGCTGCCCGCCGCGTGCAGCCGCTCGACCGAGGCCGCGTCGAGCAGGCCGAACGTGAAGCTGGCCACCGGCACCTTCAATTCGATCAGCGCTTCCAATTGCTCCCGGAAATCCTCGCTGTAGCGGGCCGGCGGCTGCATCGGCGCGAGGCCGAGCTCGTCGCGAAACGGCTGCAATTGCGCGAGCGCACGCTGCACGGCGGCTTCGGTGGGCGCGGGCGTATCGAGCACGAACAGGTTGACCGCGAACGGTTTCGCGGTGCCGGCGCGGATCGTCGCGATCTGCTGGCGCAGCGCATCGGGCGAAAACCCGGCCGCGCCGATCGAGCCCAGGCCGCCCGCGTTGGACACGGCCACCACCATGCCCGGCGGCGAACCGCCGTTCATCGGGCCTTGCACGATCGGCAGCGCGATGCCGAGCTGGCGGGTCAGGGCAGTGGAGAGCGAACGTGGCATGGCGAGTCCTCTGAATGGGTTGGGGAAGGCGACATCGGCAATAACAGGTAAATGATATGCATCTTATCAGGCCGCCAGGTATGAAAGATCGAGATACCGGTTGCCGCCGGGGCAGATGACTGCGTACCACGTCCCGATCTCCCGCCATCGTCTCTGCGCCTCGCGCACCACTGGTTTTCCCCTATCGATTCGCGCTTGACTTGTTCAAATTGGAACCTTAATTTTGCGCCTGTTCCTACATGTTCTTTTTATGAGAACAGGCCAGTCGCTTCGGCGACCGCTTTCAACCGACCGGGATTCCACGATGTCCTTCCGTCTGTCGCGCCTCGCGTTCGCGCTCGCCCTCGGCGTGCTGCCGCTCGTCGCCCATGCCGATTCGAGCAGCGTCACGCTGTACGGCATCGTCGACGAGTTCTTCCAGTACGTGAACACGGGCAGCGGCTATACGGCCGCGATCGGCTCGTCGGGGCAGTGGGCGAGCCGGATCGGCCTGCGCGGCCATGAGGATCTCGGTGGCGGCAACTACGTCGGCTTCGATCTGCAGAACGGCTTCAACCCGAACGACGGCAGCTTCGCGTCGGCCGGCTCGATGTTCAACCGGCAGGCCTGGGTGGGCCTCGGCGGCGACTGGGGCGAACTGCGCGTCGGCCGCCAGAATTCGCCGCTGTTCAACGATCAGGGCGGGCTCGACGCGTTCGGCGCGGCCACCCAGGCCTCCGGTTTCAGCAACATGGAAACCTACGCGGTGCGCACCAGCAATACGGTGTCCTATACGTCGCCGCTGCTGTCGGGCCTGCAATTCAGCGTGTACGTGGGCTTCGGCGACGCGGGCGGTTTGCGCTCGGGCGGCGCCAGCTATCAGGCCGACGTGACCTACACGCACGGCGCGTTTGCCGCGATCGCGGCGGCGCAGGCCGTGCGCAGCGCCGACAACGGCACGCTCGACCGCACGGCCGAAGCCGGCGCGTCGTATCAGCTCGGCAAGACCACCGTGTACGTGGGCTGGGCCGGCGCGAAGTGGGCCGACATCGGCCTCGACGCGAACATCTACGGCGTGTCGGCGCTGTACCAGGTGACGGGCGCGCAAGCCGTCTCGCTCGGCGGCACCTACCTGCACGACGAAACGGGCCAGGGCGCGAACGCCAGGCAGATCGCCGCGCTCTACACCTACACGATGTCGAAGCGCACCACGCTGTACGGCACGCTGTCGTTCCTGCAGAACCGCGGCAACGCGTCGTACCGGCTGGCCGGATCGGCCAACGCGGGCTTGCCGCTGGCCTATCCGGGCGCCGATGCGCGCGGCGTGCAGCTCGGCATCGTCCACCGTTTCTGAACGCGCCGCACCCGCCCGCCATCGCCATGTCCGCCCGCCGATCCGCCTCGCGCCGCCGTCCGCGATCAAACCTGTGCATACTTGTACCTTTTGCGACGCGATCCGCGCCGCCGGGTATGAGCCGGTGCGCGGGCGCGGCGCGTGCTGACAGGAGACTGAAGATGGTGCGTAACTCGGCCAAGGCGTCCGACGTCGGGCGTTCCAAGGCACACAAGGTCGCGGCGGCGCTCGAACGCGACATCCTGAGCGGGCGGCTGCCGTACGGCCAGCAGCTCGAAAGCGAGAGCGAACTGGTCGAGCGCTTCGCGGTGAGCCGCAACACCGTGCGCAAGGGCCTCGACCTGCTGACCACCAGCGGGCTGATCACGCGGCGCGGCGGCATCGGCTCGTTCGTGACGTTCCACGGGCAGACCATCGACGGCTCGCTCGGCTGGACCACGGCGCTGGAGCAGGCCGGCGGCAGCGCGCAAACCCGGCTGCTGCAGATCGCGATCATCGAGGACGAGGCGCTGGCCGCCGAACTCGGGCTCGCGCAGCCGCGCTTCGTGGCGATCGACCGGATGCGCGTGACCGGCGAGCCGGCCACGCATATTTCGCTGGAGCGCAGCCGCCTGCCGTTCTCCGACGATCTCGCCGCGCTGCCGCTCGAAGGGCTGGTGGGCGGCTCGCTGAACCGCACGCTGGCCGAGCACGGCATGGTGGCCGATCACGGCGAGCAATGGGCCGAGGTGGTCGGCCTGGCGGCGGACGACGCGAAGCTGCTCAAGCGCCGCGCCGGCACGCCGTTTCTGCGCTCGCGGCGGCTCACGCGCGATCGCGACGACCGGATCATCGAGTACGTCGTCAGCCTGCTCGACCCGGCCCACTTTGCACTTCACCTGGAATTCTGATGTCGATCTCCCGTACCGATGCTGCTCCCGCCGCACCCGCTGCCGCACCCGCCGATTCGAACCATGCGGCCCGGCTCGACCGCGCGCGCGGCGCGTTCTACGGCCTTGCGCTCGGCGATGCGTTCGGGATGCCGACCCAGGCGCTGAGCCGCGAGACGATCCGCGCGCGCTTCGGCCGCATCACGCAGTTGACGGAGGCCGGCCCCGATCAGCCGATCGCGCCGAACATGCCGGCCGGCGCGATCACCGACGACACCGAACAGGCCGTGCTGGTCGCGCAGTTGCTGGTGGACGGGCGGGGCGCGATCGCGCCGCTCGAATTCGCGCGGCGGCTGATCGCCTGGGAAGCCGACATGAAGGCGCGCGGCTCGCTCGACCTGCTCGGGCCGTCGACGCGGCGCGCCACGCAGGCGATCGTCGATGGCGAGGACGTGGCGCTCGCGGGCCGCTTCGGCACCACCAATGGCGCCGCGATGCGGGTCACGCCGGTCGGCATCGCCACGCCGCTCGACGACGCGCAGGCGTTCGTCGACGCGGTGCTCGCGTCGTGCCTCGTCACGCATCACACCACGCTCGGCGTGGCGAGCGCGGCGGCGGTGGCGGCGGCGGTGTCGGCCGGCATCGCCGGCGCGACGCTGGCCGAGGCGCTGGAGGCCGGCGCGCGCTTCGCCGAGCTGGGCGAGACGCGCGGCTACTGGGTGGCCGGCGCGCGCATCGGTGCCCGCCTTCGCTGGGTGGCCGAGGCCGGCGCGGCGCTGACCGGCGCGCCGCTGGCGGACTGGCTCTACGAGGTGGTCGGCACCTCGGTGGCCTCGCAGGAATCGGTGGTCGCGGCGTTCGCGCTCGCGCACGACGCCGCGCGCCACGGCACCGGCACCGGCATCGAGGCGGCGCTCGCCACGGCGGCCAGCCTCGGCGGCGACACCGACACGATCGCCGCGATGCTCGGCGCGATGCTCGGCGCCTGCGCCGGCTACGACGCGCTGCCCGCCGAGGCGGTGGCGACGATGCGGCGCGTGAGCGCGCTCGATCTCGATGCCCTGTGCCTGCAATTGCTGACGCTGCGCGCCAAGCGCGGCTGATACGGCTGATTCACGCGGCCGCGCCGGCCTTGCCCGGCCGCGGCGCACCTCATGACCCGACCCAGGAGATCGACAGATGGCTTCGTCCCGCAAACCCGCGTCCGCCGGCAAGATCGAAGCGCGCGGCATCGAACCCGTGCCCGACGAGGAATGTCGCGGCCATCCGCTGCAATTGTTCTGGGTCTGGTTCGCCGCCAACATCAGCATCCTCGGGCTGCCGCTCGGCGCGACGCTGGTGGCGTTCCAGCACCTCGCGATCTGGCAGGCGATCCTGGTGGCGGTGATCGGCGCGGCGGGCTCGTTCGCGCTGGTCGGGGTGATCTCGATCGCCGGCAGGCGCGGCCATGCGCCGAGCCTGACGCTGTCGCGCGCGGTGTTCGGGGTGCGCGGCAATATCGGGCCGACCATCGTCTCGCTGCTGTCTCGGCTCGGCTGGGAAACCGTCAACACCACCACCGGCGCCTACGTGCTGCTGTCGCTGTGCTCGATCCTGTTCGGCTCGTCGGCCGACGCCAAGGCCGAGCCGGTGCTGACGCTGGTGTTCATCGCGATCTTCGTGGCCGCCACGCTGGTGGTGTCGGGCCTCGGCCATGCCACCTTGCTGGTGATCCAGAAGTGGTCGACATGGGTGTTCGGCGCGCTGAACCTGATCGTGGCCGGCTTCCTCGCGCAGTCGATCGACTGGCACGCCGTGTTCGCGGCCGCGCCGGCGCCGGCCAGCGCGGTGATCATCGGCATCGGCACGATCGCGGCCGGCACCGGGATCGGCTGGGCCAACGCGGGCGCCGACATGTCGCGCTACCAGGCGCGCGACGTGAAGGGCGGCGCGCTGGTGGCATCGGCCGCGTTCGGCGCGGGCATTCCGCTGGTGCTGCTGGTCACGCTCGGCGCGCTGCTGTCGGTCGGCAACGACACGCTGGCCTCGGCCACCGATCCGATCGCGGCGATCCGCGATCTGCTGCCGCACTGGATGGCGATTCCGTATCTGATCGCCGCGTTCGGCGGGCTGCTGCTGTCGAACTATCTGTCGGTGTACTCGGCCGGCCTGACCACGCTGACGCTCGGCCTCAAGGTCAAGCGCGTGCAGGCGGTGGTGGTGGACATCGTGGTGATCTCGACCGGCTCGGTCTACTTCATGCTGATCGAGGGCAGCTTCTACGGCCCGTTCATCGGTTTCATCTCGCTGCTCGCGGTGCCGATCACGGCGTGGGTGGGGATCTTCATCGTCGATCTGGCCGGCCGAGACGGCTACCGGGCCGACGCGCTGCTCGACGTCAGCCCGGCCAGCGCCTACTGGTATCGCGGCGGCATCGAATGGCGCGCGTTCGGCGCGTGGGCGATCGCGATCGTGCTCGGCGCCTGTTTCCTGTCGATCGGCGAGCATGGTTTCCACGGGCCGTTCGCCGGCAGTTGGCTCGGCCGCAACGGGCTCGGCTGGGTCGTCACGTTCGTGGTGGGCGGCGGGCTGTACGCGCTGCTCGGCGGCGCGCGTCGCACGCGCGGCCTGCAGGAGCGCACGACATGACGGCGGCGGTTCCCCGTTTGATTCATACCGGACAGGTGCTGGTCGACCTGATCATGCGCGTGGGCGCGTTGCCGGCGCCGGGCGGCGACGTGCTGGCCTCCGAGGCGCGCTTCGAGGTGGGCGGCGGCTTCAACGTGCTGGCCGCCGCGCGGCGCAGCGGCATGGCCTGCGTCTATGCGGGCGGCCACGGCACCGGGCGCTTCGGCGAGCTGGCGCGACAGGCGCTGGCCGCCGAGGGCGTCGAGCTGGCCGCGCCGCGTGTGGCGGATCGCGATACGGGCGTATGCGTCGCGATCGTCGAGGCCACCGCCGAGCGCACGTTCGTCACGCATCTCGGTGCGGAGGCGGTGCTCGAACGCGCGGTGCTCGATGCGCTGGCGGTCACGCCGCACGACGTGGTGTACGTGTCGGGCTACGCGCTGTGCCTGCCCGACAAGGGCGAGGTGCTGGCCGGCTGGCTCGAATCGCTCGACGACGCGGTGCCGGTCGCGTTCGATCCGGGGCCGCTGGTCGATACGATCGACGCCGCGCTGCTCGCGCGCGTGATGCGGCGCACGCGGATCTGGACGGGCAACCGCGAGGAGGCGCAGCGCCACACCGGCTGCGCGACGGCCGAGGCGGCGCTGGCTGCGATCGCCGCGCAGTTGCGCGACGACGCGCTGACGCTGGTGCGCGATGCCGGGCACGGCTGCCTTGTCGCATCGGGCGGCGCGGTGACGCGTGTGGCCGCGTTCGAGGTGGAGGCGGTGGACAGCAACGGCGCCGGCGATGCGCATACGGGCGTGCTGCTGGCGTCGCTCGCACAGGGCCATGCACCGCTCGCCGCGGCACGTCGCGCGAACGCCGCCGCCGCGCTGGCCGTCACGCGCTTCGGGCCGGCCACGGCGCCGCTTGCCGCCGAGATCGATGCGTTGGTGAACGCGCGCAACACCTGAGCGCAACGCGCAACGAGAGACGGGCGCGGCCGTCGCCCGATCGCGCCGCCGCGCGCCATGCCGCGTCGTCGCGCTATCACTACCCGCGCCGTGCGTCCCGATTCGGTGCCGCTGCGTCGCATTCACGCGCCGCCGGGCCGCATCGCAACGCGGCTTCCCGACGCGGTTTCACGAAGCGCCGCTACAATACGCGCGCCGCGTTCGGCCCATGCCCCACCGTCTCCGCATCGTCGTTGCCATTGCGCCGTCAAATGTAACAAGACGTTAGCGATGCATCGATCATGCGATTCCGCGCATCAGTTCTTACAAAGTGGAAATATGCGGACGCGGGCTGAGTCGTTATAGTCAAACCACTCAATGAAACCACCGGAAGGGGACTCCATGAAAAGCTTGCGTGTTGCTTCGCTCGTGACCGGTCTGGCCGCACTGTGCGTATCGGGCGCCGCAATGGCGGGCGTCAGTGTCGGTATCAACCTCGGCGCGCCAATGTATGCGCCCGCACCCGTTTATGCACCGCCGCCGCCCGCGTACTATCAACCGGCGCCGGTTTATGCGCCGCCGCCGGCCATCATCATCGGCTGGCATGGCGATCGTTATTGGGATGGCCGCCGCTACTGGGGCCGTCAGGAATGGAACCGTCATCACGGCGGCTGGCATGGCGGCGGCCCCGGCTGGCACGGCGGTGGCGGCGGCTGGCACGGCGGCGGCCACGACGGCTGGCGCCGTTAAACCCGGCAGGGTGGGTTGCCTCGACGGCCGCCTCACCCGCCAGGCCTGAAGGCGGGTTGCACGATCCGCCGCGCCTGATCAAAAAACCGCCCGCATGCCGGGCGGTTTTTCTTTGGGCGCGCGCCGGGCGCCCGCGCCGCGCGCGCGAATGCGCCCCCTCGCCGGAACGGACTCGGTAGAATGCGCGACACAGCCACCGATCCACGAGCGATTCCGCCTCATGCCGATTTCGTCGTTCCGGACCGCCGCGTCCCGCCGTGTCGCACCTGCCGCCGTGGCGCTTGCCACGCTGTTCGATGTCGCCAAGGCCCGCGCCGCGATGGCCCGGTCGGCCGGGGCCGATGCCGTGACGGGCCATGCCGCCCGCCACGTTGCCCCGCGCCGTGCGGCCTGGCTGCTCGCGCTGGTCGCCTGCGCTGCGCAGCCCGCGTATGCCGTCTACGCGATCGCGCAATACGGCGAGCCGAAATATCCGGCCGGTTTCAAGCACTTCGACTACGTGAACCCCGATGCGCCGAAGGGCGGCACGCTGGTGCTCGCGAATCCGAGCCGGCTCACGACCTTCGACAAGTTCAACCCGTTCACGCTGCGCGGCAACCCGGCGCCCGGCATCGGCATGCTGTTCGAGAGCCTGACCACCGGCAGCGCCGACGAACCGGCCAGCGCCTACGGCCTGCTGGCCGACGACATCGCGATCGCGCCGGACCGGATGTCGGTGACGTTCCACATCAACCCGCGCGCGCGTTTCTCGAACGGCGACCGGGTCACGGCCGCCGACGTGAAGTATTCGTTCGACACGCTGAAGAGCCCGAAGGCCGCGCCGCAATACGCGGCCTATTTCTCCGACATTTCGCAGGCGGTGGCGGTGGATGCGGCCACGGTCCGCTTCGAGTTCAAGCGCGCGAACCGCGAGCTGCCGCTGATTGCCGGCGCGATTCCGGTGTTCTCTCGCAAGTGGGGGAGCAAGCCGGACGGCTCGCAGGTGGCGTTCGACCAGCTCGCGTTCGAGACGCCGATCGGCAGTGGCCCCTACCTGATCGACCACTACGACAGCGGCCGTACCATCGACTACCGGCGCGATCCGAACTACTGGGGCGCCGGCCTGCCGGTGCGGGTGGGCACCAACAACTTCGCGCACATCGTCTACAAGCTGTACGGCGACGGCGTCGCGCGCCTCGAAGCGTTCAAGGCCGGCGAATACGACGCGATGGTGGAATACATCGCGCGCAACTGGGTGCGGCGCGACATCGGCAAGCGCTTCGACAGCGGCGAGCTGGTCAAGCGCGAATTCCGCCAGCATAACGGCGCGGGCATGCAGGGTTTCTTCATGAACCTGCGCCGGCCGCTGTTCCAGGACGTGCGCGTGCGCGAGGCGCTCGACCTCGCGTTCGATTTCGAATGGCTGAACCGGCAACTGTTCTTCGGCGGCTACACGCGCCTGAACAGCTATTTCGCCGATACCGAACTGCAGGCCACCGGCACGCCGGGCGAGGGCGAACTGGCGATCCTCGAACCGCTGCGCAAGCAGCTCGATCCGGCCGTGTTCGGGCCGATGCCCGAGCAGCCGTCCACCGCTGCGCCCGGCTCGCTGCGCGCCAATCTGCTGAAGGCCCGCGCGCTGCTGGCCGACGCCGGCTGGACCTACCGCGACGGCGCGCTGCGCAACGCGAAGGGCGAGCCGTTCCGCTTCGAGATCCTCGACGATTCGGGCAGTGCGATGGCGCCGGTGGTCACCGCCTATCAGCGCAATCTCGCCAAGCTCGGCATCGAGGCGAGCTTCCGCGCGGCCGATTTCGCGCTGCTGCAAAAACGGCTCGACGCGTTCGACTACGACATGACCACCGTGCGCTACCCCGGCGTGCAGGTGCCGGGCAGCGAGCAGGTCGCGCGCTTCGCGAGCCGCTATGCCGATCAGCCCGGCTCGGACAACATGATCGGGCTGAAATCGCCGGGCGTCGACGCGATCCTCGGCTCGCTGGTGCAGGCGCAGACACGGCCGCAACTGCTCGACGCCACCCACGCGCTCGACCGCGTGCTGATGCACGGCTATTACGCGATCCCGCAGTGGTACAGCACCGTGCATCGGATTGCCTACAAGCGCACGCTGGCCTATCCGGCGAGCTTGCCGCTGTACTATTCCGCCGAAGACTGGATCGCGTCGATGTGGTGGGCCACGCCCGCCCACGGCCAGCCGTCCGGCGACTGAGCGATGGCCGTGACCGCTTTGCCTTGCCCCGTCGTTGTCTCGTTCCCTGGGCGGCCCGCGTGGCCGTCGTCCCGCCAACCCTGAGTCAACCGCGCCCGATCTCGCCTATGTGGAGCTACATCCTCAAACGCCTGCTGCTGATGATTCCGACCTTGCTCGGCGTGCTGACCATCACGTTCGCGGTGATCCAGTTCGTGCCGGGCGGCCCGGTCGAACAGGCGGCGCAGGAGCTGCGCAAGGGCGCGGAGCAGGGCCATGCGCCGTTCGGCCTGCGCGGCTACTCGGGCGTCGATCCGCAGCAGCTCGCGCAACTGAAGGTGCTGTACGGCTTCGACAAGCCGCCGCTCGAACGCTACGGCCTGATGCTCGAACGCTTCGCGCATTTCGATCTCGGCCAGAGCTATTTCCATCACCAGAGCGTGGCGTCGCTGGTGGTGTCGAAGCTGCCGGTGTCGATCAGCATCGGCCTGTGGACCTTCCTGCTCAGTTATCTGATTTCGGTGCCGCTCGGCATCGCCAAGGCGGTGCGCAACGGCACGCCGTTCGACGTGGCGTCGAGCCTCGTGGTGCTGACCGGCTTCGCGATTCCGGGTTTCGTGCTCGGCGTGCTGCTGCTGGTGCTGTTCGCGGGCGGCTCGTTCTGGCAGTGGTTTCCGCTGCGCGGCCTGACCTCGGACAACTTCGCGCAACTGAGCGTGGGCGGCAAGATCCTCGATTACGTCTGGCACCTGGTGCTGCCGATCGCGGCCTCGGTGGTGGGCAGCTTCGCCACCATCACGATGCTGACCAAGAACGCGTTCCTCGACGAGATCCGCAAGCAGTACGTGCTGACCGCGCGCGCCAAGGGCCTCGGCGAGCGGCGCGTGCTGTGGAAGCACGTGTTCCGCAACGCGCTGGTGCCGCTGATCGTGGGCTTTCCGGCGGCGTTCGTCGGCGCGTTCTTCTCGGGCAGCCTGCTGATCGAGACGCTGTTCTCGCTCGACGGGCTCGGCCTGCTGTCCTACGAATCGATGATCCGCCGCGATTACCCGGTGGTGCTCGGCACGCTGTACGTGTTCACGCTGATCGGCCTCGTGACCAAGCTGATTTCCGACCTCTGCTATGTGTGGGTCGACCCGCGCATCCAATTCGACCGACTGGAGTCATGACGTGAGCCGAGCCGCCGTCTCCCCCCGGATCGACGCGGCGCGCGCGCGCGTCTCGCCGTCGCCCGCCCGCCGCGTCTGGCGGCGTTTCCGCAGCCAGCGCCTCGGCTACTGGAGCCTCGTGATCTTCGTGGTGGCGTTCGCCGCCAGCCTCGCCGCGCCGCTCTGGTCGAACGACCGGCCGCTGGTGGTGCGCTACGACGGGCATTACTACTTCCCGATCGTCAAGGATTACGCCGAAACCACCTTCGGCGGCGATTTCCCGACGCCGGCCGATTATCTCGATCCGTACGTGCGCCGGAAGCTCGACGCACCCGGCAACTTCGTGATCTATCCGCCGAACCGCTATTCGTACACCACGCTGAACTACTTCTCGGCGCTGCCGAACCCGGCGCCGCCGTCGCGCGACAACTGGCTCGGCACCGATGCGCAGGGCCGCGACCTGCTCGCGCGGCTGGTGTACGGGTTTCGCGTGTCGGTCGAATTCGGGCTGGTGGTCACGCTGATCGGCACCTTGCTCGGCATCGCGGCCGGCGCGGTGCAGGGCTTTTACGGCGGGCGCATCGACATCGTCGGCCAGCGCCTGATCGAGATCTGGGGGGCCATGCCCGAGCTGTACCTGCTGTTCATCTTCGCGTCGATCTTCGAGCCGAGCTTCCTGCTACTGATCGTGCTGGCGTCGGTGTTCGGCTGGATCGGGCTGTCCGACTACGTGCGCGCCGAATTCCTGCGCAACCGCACGCAGGATTACGTGCGCGCGGCGCGCGCGATGGGCCTGTCGAACTGGCAGATCGTCTGGCGGCACGTGCTGCCGAACAGCCTCACGCCGGTCATCACGTTCCTGCCGTTCCGCATGAGCGGCTCGATCATCGCGCTGACCAGCCTCGACTTTCTCGGCCTCGGCGTGCCGCCGCCCACCCCGAGCCTCGGCGAGCTGCTGGCTCAGGGCAAGGCCAACCTCGATGCCTGGTGGATCTCGCTCGCCACGTTCGTGGTGCTGGTGCTGACGCTGCTGCTGCTGACCTTCATGGGCGATGCGCTGCGCAACGCGCTCGATTCGCGGATCGCCGACACCTCGCGCGCGGCGGGAGGTGCGCGATGACGCCGGCATCGATGCCGGGGCAGGGGCAAAGTCAAGCGCCCGCCGCCGAGCCGCTGCTGTCGATCGACGACCTGCGCGTGAGCTTCGGCGAGACGGCCGCCGTCGATGGCGTGTCGCTCGCGATCGGCCGCGGCGAGCGCGTCGCGCTGGTCGGCGAATCGGGTTCGGGCAAGAGCGTGACGGCGCTGGCGATCCTGCGGCTGCTGCGCGACGCCGAGGTGACGGGCCGCATCCGTTTCGACGGGCGCGATCTGGCCACGGCCGGCGAGCGCGCGATGCGCGGCCTGCGCGGCTCGGAGATCGCGATGATCTTCCAGGAGCCGATGACGGCGCTCAATCCGCTCTACACGGTGGGCGACCAGATCATGGAAACCATCGTGCTGCACGACGGCGTGTCGAAGCGCGAGGCACGCGCCCGCGCGATCGCGCTGCTCGGGCGCACCGGCATCGCCGAGCCGGAACGCCGCGTCGACAGCTATCCGCATCAGTTGTCGGGCGGCCAGCGCCAGCGCGCGATGATCGCCATGGCGCTGGCCTGCCGGCCGCGCCTGCTGCTGGCCGACGAGCCCACCACCGCGCTCGACGTGACGATCCGCGCGCAGATCGTCGAGCTGCTGCTCGACCTGCAACGCGACGCCGAACTGACGCGCGGCATGGCGATCCTGCTGATCACGCACGACCTGAACCTGGTGCGGCGCTTCGCGCAGCGCGTGGCGGTGATGGAAAAGGGCAGGCTGGTCGAGCAGGGCGAGGTCGAGCGGATTTTCGCCGACCCGGAGCATCCGTACACGCGCAAGCTGCTGAACAGCCGGCCGCGGCGCACGGTGGCGCCGGTGCTGCCGATCGCGCCGGTGGTGCTCGACGCGCAGGCCGTGACGGTGCGCTATCGGCAGAAGCTGCCCGGCATCGGCGGCTGGTTTCGCAGCGGCAGCTTTACGGCGGTCGACGGCGTGAGCGTGTCGGTGCGGCAGGGCGAGACGCTCGGGGTGGTCGGCGAGTCGGGGTCCGGCAAATCGACGCTGGCGATGGCGCTGCTCGGCCTGCAGCGGATCGCGGGCGGCGCGATCGAGTTCGACGGCCGGCCGCTGGCCGATTGGCGCGGCGCCGACGCCCGCCGGTTGCGCGCGCGCATGCAGGTGGTCTTTCAGGACCCGTTCGGCTCGCTGTCGCCGCGTCACACGATCGAGCGCATCGTCGGCGAGGGCCTGGCGCTGCATCGCCCCGAGCTGTCCGAGGCGGCGCGGCGCGACCGCGTGGTGGCCGTGCTGCGCGAGGTGGGCCTCGACCGCACGCTGCTGCATCGCTATCCGCACGAATTCTCGGGGGGCCAGCGCCAGCGCATCGCGATCGCCCGCGCGCTGGTGCTGGAGCCGCGCGTGCTGGTGCTCGACGAGCCCACCAGCGCGCTCGACGTGTCGATCCAGCAGCAGGTGCTGAAGCTGCTGGCCGGCCTCCAGCAGAAATACAACCTCGGCTACGTTTTCATCAGCCACGACCTCGAGGTGATCGGGGCGATGGCGCATCGCGTGGCGGTGATGCAGGACGGCGTGATCGTCGAAACCGGCGAAGTCGGAAAAATCTTCACGAAACCGTCACATGCTTATACGCGAAAGCTGTTGGAAGCCGTTGATTTGACTGGGTTGCCCCAATGATGTGCAGATTGTGATTGATTTTTTCAATTCGTTTTGACAAACAAATACCGTCTAGCTAGTATCGACCGAAATTTCCGCCAATCAGCTGATTTTTAAGCACAAAATTACCGACTGATGCAGCATCGATCTCTTACTCAAGCCTGCAAGCGCGCCGTCGCTGGGCTAGTCGTCGGCGTTCTGGTTTCGGCATCTTCGGGCGCGTTCGCCGACGATACCGTCCGTTTAAGCCAGGATGTCACGCTCACGAACCCGTCGGGTTCGTCTTCCGCCTCCCAAAACACCCCCGCCACGCAAGCTGCCGCCTCGTCGAGCACGAGCAGCGCGAAGTCGTTCCTGTCCGGCATGGCCGGCAAGGCCGGCGACGTGGTGGTGGGCGCGCTGAACATGATCGGCGTGCGTTACCGCTGGGGCGGCAATTCGCCGGATTCGGGCCTCGATTGCAGCGGCTTCGTGCGCTACGTGTTCCAGGACACGCTCGGCATGTCGCTGCCGCGCCGCGCCGAGGAAATGAGCCGCGTCGGCGAAAAGGTTCGCGTCAGCGAACTGAAGCCGGGCGATCTCGTGTTCTTCAACACGATGCGCCGTGCGGCTTCGCACGTCGGCATCTATATCGGCGACAACAAGTTCGTGCATTCGCCGTCCACCGGCAGCACGATCCGTGTCGACGACATGGAGAACAGCTACTGGGTGAAGCGTTTCGACGGCGCGCGCCGGATCGAATCGCAATTCGACGGCAAGCCCGACGACCTGCGTCAGCGCGTGAGCGCAACGCTCGGCGTCAGCGGCTCGGATTTCAACACGGGCAACCAATAAGGCACAGGGTCGCGCGGGAGGTTTTCAGTCGACCTCCCGATCGTCCCGGCCAGTCGTTCCGAGTTCAGGATCGGTTCCGAATCACCCCCGGCCTCCGCAAGGAGCCCGGGGGTTTGGTGCTTTGGCGTGCTCAAGCCGTCGCGCGCGCTTGAGCGGCGGCCAGCTTGCTCTTCAACTCGGGCATGATCTTCGCGGCGGCTTCCTCGCCGGCCAGGATCGCGGCGTTGCGCTGCGTGAAATCGCTGGCGCTCATCGCGGCCAGGTTCGGGCGGATCACCACGTCGGCGTATTTGTCGAGTTCGTAGGCCTTGATGGTCTGGCCCATGATCGTGAAGGTCTGCAGCAGCAATTCGATCGGGTTGCCGGTGGCCGCGCCTTCGGGGCGGGCCGAGATGTCGACCGCGATCACGAAATCGGCGCCCATCTTGTGCGCGAACGAGGCCGGCACCGGGCTGACGAGGCCGCCGTCCACGTATTCGCGCGAGCCGATCTTCACCGGCTCGAACACCGACGGCACGCTGCTCGAGGCGCGCACCGCCAGGCCGGCATTGCCGCGCTGGAACAGGATCGGCTGGCCGCTTTGCAGGTCGGTCGCGACGATGCCGAGCGGCTTGGCCATCTTCTCGATCGGCCGGTTGTTCAGCGTCTTGTTGATGTAGTTCTGCAGCGCCACGCCCATCAGCAGGCCGCGCGAGCGCCACGGCAGCGCCCAGTCGCTGATCGAGGCTTCGTCCATGGTCAGCGCCAGCTTGTTGATGTCGAAGGCGTTCATGCCCGACGCGTAGAGCGCGCCCACCACCGAGCCGGCGCTGGTGCCGGCCACCATGTCGATCGGAATGCTGTGTGCTTCCAGGCCCTTGAGCACGCCGATGTGCGCGAAGCCGCGCGCCGCGCCGCCGCCGAGCGCGACGGCCACCTTGAGCGGGCGGCGCTGCGTCGCGGCGGCCGGCGGCGGGGTGTTGCCGTTGTCGGACTTGCCGCCGAACGAGGTGCAGGCGGTCAGCGAGGCGGACATCGCGGCCAGCGAGAACTGGCGGCGGGACAGGCGAGGGGACGACGACATCGGCGGATTCTCCGGCTAGAACGGTGGCGCAGGCAAGGCGCGGGCAGGCGGACACACGGCGAGGCGGCCGCGCCTTGATGGCGCCCGGGCGGGCCTCGCGCGCGGCGGACCCGCCGCGGCGCGCACATCATAAATCAAGCGGCAGGGCGCGGGCGGGAACCGGCGAAGGGCGAGGGCGGCTGCGCGCGCCGGTTCGGCCCGGCCGTTCGGTCTGGTCCGCCAGCCCTTCGAAGCCGGCGCGCGGCGGGTATAATTCCGGATCGTTTTTATTTCGTTCCGGCGCCGGCTGCGCCCGCGCGCATGGCGCGCACCGTGCGCCGTCGCCGCGTCGTTTGTCATCCGAGCCGCGCAAGCGGCCATCGAGTTTCCGCCCATGACCCGTCCTGTCCGTACCCGTTTCGCGCCCAGCCCGACCGGCTTCATCCACCTCGGCAACATCCGATCCGCGCTCTATCCGTGGGCATTCGCCCGCAGCACGCAGGGCGTGTTCGTGCTGCGCATCGAGGACACCGATGTCGAGCGTTCGTCGGAAGCCTCGGTGGACGCGATCCTCGAAGGCATGAAGTGGCTCGATCTCGATTTCGACGAAGGCCCGTTCTACCAGATGCAGCGCATGGATCGTTACCGCGAGGTGCTCGCGCAAATGGTCGAGAAGGGGCTCGTCTACCCGTGCTACATGTCGACCGAAGAACTGGACGCGCTGCGCGAACGCCAGCGCGAGGCCGGCGAAAAGCCCCGCTACGACGGCACCTGGCGCCCGGAGCCGGGCAAGGTGCTGCCCGAGCCGCCGGCCGGCGTGCAACCGGTGCTGCGTTTCCGCAATCCGCTGACCGGCTCGGTGGTGTGGGAAGACGCCGTGAAGGGCACGATCGAGATCTCGAACGAGGAACTCGACGACCTCGTGATCGCGCGCCCCGACGGCACGCCGACCTACAACTTCTGCGTCGTCGTCGACGATCTCGACATGCAGATCACGCACGTGATTCGAGGTGACGATCACGTCAACAACACGCCGCGCCAGATCAACATCCTGCGCGCGCTCGGCGGCCAGGAGCCGGTCTACGCCCACTTGCCCACCGTGCTGAACGAGCAGGGCGAAAAGATGAGCAAGCGGCACGGCGCGATGAGCGTGATGGGCTACCGCGACGCAGGCTATCTGCCGGAAGCGGTGCTCAACTACCTGGCGCGCCTCGGCTGGTCGCACGGCGACGCGGAAATCTTCTCGCGCGAACAGTTCGTGTCGTGGTTCGACCTCGCGCACCTCGGCAAGTCGCCGGCGCAGTACGACCAGGCCAAGCTCGACTGGCTCAACAATCACTACATCAAGGAAGCGGACAACGCGCGTCTGGCCGAGCTGGCCAAGCCGTTCTTCGCGGCGCTCGGCATTGATGAGCCCACGCTCGAAAACGGCGCGGCGCTGCCGGCCGTGATCGGCCTGATGAAGGATCGCGCCTCGACCATCAAGGAAATCGTCGAGGGCGCCGCGATGTTCTACCGCGTGCCGACACCCGATGCGGAAGAACTCGCGCAGCGCGTGACCGATGCCGTGAAGCCCGCGCTGGCCGATCTCGCCACTGCGTTGAAAACGGCCGAGTGGACCAAGGAAGGCATCGCCGCGGCGCTGAAAGGCGCGCTGGCCGCGCACGGCCTGAAGATGCCGCAACTCGCGATGCCGGTGCGCTTGCTGGTGGTCGGCACCACGCACACGCCGTCGATCGATGCGGTGCTGGCGTTGCTGGATCGCGATGCCGTCGTGTCGCGTCTCGCGGCGTGAGGTGAGGGCGGTTTCGGAGGCCGTCCGCCTGCGCTTGAGGTGGGCGGTTTCCGGGCTGAACGCGGGGTGGAAATTTTGTGATTCCGATAAAAAGGGTATTTACAAACCCCAAGTCGCTCTCTATAATCTCGTTTCTGTTCTGCAAGGGGGTATAGCTCAGCTGGGAGAGCGCTTGCATGGCATGCAAGAGGTCAGCGGTTCGATCCCGCTTACCTCCACCAACAGAACAGTGTTTTATGCAGTATCTTGGTTAAAGCGCTTGTCGTGAACGGGTTGAAAAAAATCCTTCACAAAACGCTGAAAATCAGTAAGAATCTCGGTCTTTGCTGAATGCGCAAAACAGCAAAAACCAGCAGTAAGACAAATCTGAAAAGATTTTGTCCCCTTCGTCTAGAGGCCTAGGACATCACCCTTTCACGGTGAGTACAGGGGTTCGAATCCCCTAGGGGACGCCAGTTAAAGCGTCGTGCCCGGTTGGCGCGATGTTGATGGGCCGGTAGCAGAATGCGCCGGTCAGTCGGGAAGCATAGTGTGGAGCGGTAGTTCAGTTGGTTAGAATACCGGCCTGTCACGCCGGGGGTCGCGGGTTCGAGTCCCGTCCGCTCCGCCACCAACACGCAAAGCCCGTTCGGCTGTTTCGATGAACGGGCTTTATCGTTAAAGGTGCAAGCAGTCGAAGCAGTACGCAGTCCCCTTCGTCTAGAGGCCTAGGACATCACCCTTTCACGGTGAGTACAGGGGTTCGAATCCCCTAGGGGACGCCAAATACAGGCGTCGTTCGGATTGATTCGATCGATGTGCCGGCAGGAGCGACCAACGCCTGCTGGTGGTAATGGAAAGCTGGAGCGGTAGTTCAGTTGGTTAGAATACCGGCCTGTCACGCCGGGGGTCGCGGGTTCGAGTCCCGTCCGCTCCGCCAGATACGTCAAGCCCGTTCGGCTGTTCGTTGAACGGGCTTTGTTGTAAATGAGCAGGTAGTAGTGTTGTCGCGGTGCAGGGGGGTATAGCTCAGCTGGGAGAGCGCTTGCATGGCATGCAAGAGGTCAGCGGTTCGATCCCGCTTACCTCCACCAACAACGCGGCAATGGAAGCAGTACGCAGTCCCCTTCGTCTAGAGGCCTAGGACATCACCCTTTCACGGTGAGTACAGGGGTTCGAATCCCCTAGGGGACGCCAAATACAGGCGTCGTTCGAGATTGATTCGATCGATGTGCCGGCAGGAGCGACCAACGCCTGCTGGTGGTAGTGAAAAGCTGGAGCGGTAGTTCAGTTGGTTAGAATACCGGCCTGTCACGCCGGGGGTCGCGGGTTCGAGTCCCGTCCGCTCCGCCAGAATGCAAAGCCCGTTCAGGATGTCCTGAACGGGCTTTTTGCTTTGATGCGCCACTCGGGCAAGCCGGCTCTGTCGCCGAATCTCGCGCGCCGCTGCAAATCGGGGCAATCCGGCATTGCATCGGCGGCGCGCTAGGTTATCGTGGCGGGGATCCGGGATATTTCACGATGCCATGTTCGATCCCATCGACGTCAGACTGCTGTTTCAGCTTCGCCCGGCCGAGCCGGCGGATTTCGAATTCGCCGAAATGCTCACGCACGCCAACATGGGCGATTACTACCGCCGCCACGGTTTGCAGTGGCGCGCCGATCTGTTCTATCTGAGCTGGTGCGAATCGGAGAACTTCATTCTGGAGCGCGACGGCGCACGCGTCGGCATGATGCGGCTGACCGAGGAGGGCGATTCGCTGCATATCCGCGACGTGCAGATCAGCGCGGGGCATCGCGGCTTCGGCGCGGGCAGCTATCTGCTCGACACGGCGCATCGCTGGGCGCAGGCGCGCGGGCTGCGCGAAACGCAATTGCGCGTGTTCGTGGACAACCCGGCCGCCAAACTCTATCTGCGCATGGGCTATCGGCTCGCGGGGCCACGGCTCGCGCAACTCGGTTCGATTCGCCACATGGTGCGGCGCGTGCATTGAGCGCGCGGCGAGGGCCACCCCAATGCCGTTGTGAGCGCGCTCAGGCCGTATCGTCGCGTGCAGCCAGTTCGGCCAGCGCAGCGGGATCTTCAGGATCGGGCGGCGGCGCGCCCGCGTCGCCGAGCATGAACGCACGCGGGCTTTTCCCGAATGCCCGCCGGAACATCGCCGAGAACGCGCTCTGGCTTTGATAGCCCAGCTCCTGCGCGACGTGCGACATCGGCCGCCCCTGGTTCAGCAGCGGGATCGCCCGTGCGAGCAGCGCCTGCTGCT
Organism: Burkholderia sp. 3C; assembly: GCF_054589155.1. Classification (NCBI taxonomy): domain Bacteria; kingdom Pseudomonadati; phylum Pseudomonadota; class Betaproteobacteria; order Burkholderiales; family Burkholderiaceae; genus Burkholderia; species Burkholderia sp. 3C. The sequence continues at coordinate 35,441 of NZ_BAAILN010000091.1, read as the reverse complement.
GCCATTGCGTGAAACTCACCCCCAACTCCTGACGGAACAGCCGCGCGATGGTGCGCGTGCTCGCGCCCACGTGGGCGGCCCAGTAGTCGAGCGATTCGGCCTGCGCCGGATGCGCGAGCACGGCCTCGCATAGCGCGCGCAGCCGTTTTTCGGTCGGCATCGGCACGGCAAGCGGCAACGGCTCGCTGCGTGTCAGTTCGTCGAGGATCAGCGCGGTCAGCATCCGTTCACGCGCCTGCTGCAGGTCGCGCGCATCGAGCGCGACGATCAACTCGCGCAGCAGCCCCGACACTTCCACCACGCGGCAATCGGCGAGGCCGTCGGGAATCGCGGATTCGTCGATATAGAGCGTGCGCAGGAACGCGTCCTCGACCACCACGATCTCGTGCGCGACGTGCGGCGGCGTCCAGATTGCGCGCGACGGCGGGACCATCCAGGTGGTGCCGGCCGTCGTCACGCGCAGCACGCCGCGCGGTGCGTAGGCGAGCTGCGCCCAGGCGTGCGTGTGCTGCGGGATACGCGTGGCGGCCGGCATCGGCCGGGGCCGCACGCGCAACGGGTGCTCGGGCGTGGGCGCGAATTCGGGCGGGATGTCGATCGTGATCGAGGCGTCGGACGGGTTCATCGAATGCGGTCGGGCAACGAAGGCGGACCGCTATTGTAAGAGCGCCGCCATCCGATGCGCGTGGCCTTCAGGCGGCGAGGCCGGTCACGAAGGCGAGCAGGTCGTCCATGCCGGCGCCGGTGGCGGCCGGCGCGATGCCGAGTTCCTCGCCCGGCGCGCCGCTGCGATTGAGCCAGAACGTGGTGTAGCCGAACCAGCCCGCGCCGGCGGCATCCCAGCCGTTCGACGAGACGAACGCGATCTCGTGCGGCTCGGCGTCGAATGCGCGGGTGCCGAGCCGGTAGGCGGCCTCGGCCGGCTTGTAGGCGCGTACGGCTTCCACCGACAGCACGCGATCGAACAGGCCCGCCATACCGGCGCTTTTCACGGCGATGTCGAGCATGCGGGTGTCGCCGTTCGACAGGATTGCCAGCCGCGGCGCGCCGGGCAGCGCGCGCAGGCGGCGCAGCACGGGCACCGTGTCGGGATAGGTGGACAGGCAGGCGTATTCGTCCATCAGGCGCTTCTCGGCCGACGCGCCGAGCGCGAGGCCCAGCGAGCGCGCGGCATGGCGCAGCGCATCGAGCGTGATGTCCCAGAACGGACGGTAGCGCGCGCCGTCCGGCGCCGACAGCGTGCGCAACTGCGTGTACTCGATCTGCTTGCGCCGCCAGAGTTGCGAGAGCGCCTCGCCGCGCCCCGGGAACAATTGCTCGGCCGCCGCCACCACGGCGTGCACGTCGAACAGCGTGCCGTAGGCGTCGAACAGGATGGCTTTGGGGAAGGGGGCCGCGATGGACGACATGGCCGTGCGCTCCGGTGAGAGGTCGGAAGCCGATTCTATTCGTGATGCGAGCGGCTCAAAAGGCGGCTAACGATCACTTGATCTTTTACTTTTACCAACCTAGTCTGGCGGTCATCGCGGGCGCGACGTTCCGTGTTTCCTTTCCGCTTTCGCCTTTCCTCATGGACCGTTTCAAGCAGATCGAGACTTTCATTTCCGTTGCCGCGAAGGGCAGCCTGTCGGCCGCCGCCAACGCCGAGGGGGTCGCGCCGGCCATCATCGGCCGTCGGCTCGATGCGCTGGAGGAGCGGTTGGGCGTCAAGCTGCTGGTGCGCACGACGCGCAAGCTCACGCTGACGTTCGAGGGCTCGGCTTTTCTGGAGGATTGCCAGCGCATCGTGCACGACATGCAGAACGCGGAGGCCAGCGTGTCGGCCGGCGGCGTGAAGGCGAGCGGCCATCTGCGCGTGTCGGGGCCGGCCGGCTTCGGGCGCCGGCACGTTGCGCCGCTGATCCCGGCGTTTACGGGCGCGCACCCTGACGTGACGATCACGCTCGATCTGTCGGATCGGGTGGTCGATCTCGTCAACGAGGGCTTCGATTGCGCGGTGCGGCTCGGCGAGCTGCCCGATTCGTCGCTGGTGTCGCTGAAGCTCGGGGAAAACCGGCGCGTGTGCGTGGCCTCGCCCGGCTACCTGGCGCGGGCCGGCACGCCGGCCACGCTTGACGATCTGGCGCGTCATCACTGCCTGGCGCTGGCCGCCAATGCCAACCAGCAGCGCGGCTGGGTGTTCCAGCAGGACGAGCGGACCGTGTCGATCCGCGTGAACGGCACGATGGAATGCTCGGACGGCGCGGTGCTGCACGAATGGTGTCTGGCCGGGCAGGGGCTGGCATGGCGCTCGTGGTGGGAGGTCGGCGCGGATATCGCGGCAGGCCGGCTGGTCAGCGTGCTCGACGCGTTCGCCGCGCCGCCGATCGGCATCCACGCGGTGTTTCCGCAGCGCCGCCATTTGCCGCTGCGCGTGCGCCTGTTTCTCGATTTCCTCAAGCACACCTACGAACGGCCCGGATACTGGGGCTGACCGGCGAAGGCCGTGCGCTCGGCGTTTCCGATGTTGGAACGAACCCGTTGCCGTGGCGGCAGCGCCGGCCGGTCGACCTGTCATCGAGTGGGGGACGCCTGCCGATCGCCAGCGAGACGCCGCGCGTGCTCACGCATTCGAAGATGCCGGCGGTCGCATACCGATGAAGCGACGACCGCGCGCGGCAGATCACCACGGCGGTTGCGGCAAGCGTGGTCGCATGGCGGCGGTGGCGGCGTAAACGGAAAAACCGCGCGCCGAAGCCGGCGCGCGGGTCGTAACAACCTTGAAACTGGATTGGCCCGTGTCGGGCGTCTCCGCTGCCGGACGCGTGCATCGCGCGCCCGGCTTGTCCTGGCTTGTTGTTATCGCTCCCTGAAGCGGCGCATCGAGGATGCGCGTGACCCGTGCCAGCGGGTTCCTTGCCGGTCAGCCAGTCAGGCGACCTTCTTGCTGTCGAAGAACTGTTCGTCCTCGGTCGAGCCATGCAGCGCCGTGGTCGAAGCGTCGCGCTCGACCGTCTGCGTGACCGCGTCGAAGTAGCCGGTGCCCACTTCGCGTTGATGCTTGACCGCCGTGAAGCCCTTGTCGGCGGCCGCGAACTCGGCCTGCTGCAACTCGACGAACGCGCTCATCTGCGAACGGGCGTAGCCGTGCGCGAGGTTGAACATCGAGTAGTTCAGCGAGTGGAAGCCGGCCAGCGTGATGAACTGGAACTTGTAGCCCATCGCGCCGAGTTCCTTCTGGAACTTCGCGATCGTCGCGTCGTCGAGGTTCTTCTTCCAGTTGAACGACGGCGAGCAGTTGTACGACAGCATCTTGCCCGGGAACTGCTTGTGGATCGCCTCGGCGAACTTCTTCGCATACTCGAGATCCGGCTTGCCGGTTTCACACCACACCAGGTCGGCGTACGGCGCATAGGCGAGGCCGCGCGAGATGGCCTGCTCGATACCCGGCTTGGTGCGGTAGAAGCCTTCGACGGTGCGCTCGCCGGTCAGGAACGGCTTGTCGTTGTCGTCGACGTCGGACGTGATCAGGTCGGCCGCTTCGGCGTCGGTGCGGGCGATCAGCACGGTCGGCGTGCCCATCACGTCGGCGGCGAGGCGCGCGGCGGTCAGCTTCGCGACGTTCTCGCGGGTCGGCACCAGCACCTTGCCGCCCATGTGGCCGCACTTCTTGACCGAGGCCAGTTGATCCTCGAAGTGCACGCCCGAGGCGCCCGATTCGATCATCGCCTTCATCAGCTCGAACGCGTTGAGCACGCCGCCGAAGCCGGCTTCGGCATCGGCCACGATCGGTGCGAAGTAGTCGACATAGCCTTCGTCGCCCGGGTTCTTGCCTTCCGACCACTGGATCTGGTCGGCGCGCGTCAGCGTGTTGTTGATGCGCTTGACGACCAGCGGCACCGAGTTGGCCGGATACAGCGACTGATCCGGGTACATTTCGCCGGCCACGTTCGCGTCGCCCGCCACTTGCCAACCCGACAGATAGATCGCCTTGAGGCCGGCCTTCACCTGCTGCATGGCCTGGTTGCCGGTCAGCGCGCCGAGCGCGTTGACGAACGGCTCGTCGTTGACGAGGCTCCAGAGCTTTTCGGCGCCGCGCTTGGCCAGCGTGTGCTCGACTTCGATCGAACCGCGCAGGCGGATCACGTCTTCAGCCGTATAGGCGCGCTTGATGCCCTTCCAGCGCGGATCGGTTTCCCACTTCTGTTGCAGTTCCTTCGCCTGTTGTTGACGCGACATGATCGACTCCTTGAATGAGTGTGAATCGGGATGAGTATCGAATCCGGGGTCACGTCGGCGGGCGGGGTGGAGAACCGGGCGCTGCGTTTCGTGAACTCTTGTAGAAGAGTCTAGGGAAGCGGCGGGCGCGGTGATAGCGGCTTGGATGCGTCTCTCTAAATTATTTAATCGTTATGAATCAATTGCTTGTGTGATTCGTTTCACAATGGGGAATGCGGTTTTCCATCTCGCAATCGCGTCCTTGTGCCACGCAACATGATTTTTTACGAGGCAAAAAAATTTTTCGCATCGTGAAATTTCAGGCGCAGGCGAAAAAAAACCGGTGCCGAAGCACCGGTTGTTCATGCGCGAGCCGCGAGACGGGCGAGGCGAGGGCCGTTCAGGGCCGCTCGTTCACCCGTGCATTCGCTCAGGCCGTGCCGCGACGCGGGCCGCGCGGGCCGTCGCTGCGACGGTTGCCGCCACCGTAACCGCCTTCGCGATTGCCGCCGCCGAAGCCGCCTTCACGGTTGCCGCCGGCCGACTTGCCGCTCCAGCCGCCGCCATTGCCGCCACCGTTGCCGCTGCCATAGCTGCGACCGCCTTCGCGGTTGCCGCCACCGTAGCCGCCTTCACGGCTGCCGGCCGGCTTGCCGGCGCCGCTGCCGAAGCGGCGGCCACCATTGCCGTTGCCCGGACGGCCACGGCCGCCGCTCGGCGCGCCATTGCGCGGGGGTGCCTTGCGCGGCTCGAAGCCTTCGACGACGTTGACCGGCAGCGGCGAACGCACGAAGCGCTCGATGCGCTTGAGCGCGCCTTGCTCGGCGTGGTGCACCAGGCTCACCGCGGTGCCGGTGCGGCCGGCACGGCCGGTACGACCGATACGGTGAACGTAGTCTTCGGCGAACTTCGGCAGGTCGTAGTTGAACACGTGCGTGATGCCCGGAATGTCGATCCCGCGCGCGGCCACGTCGGTGGCGACCAGCACGCGCACACGGCGCTCGCGCAGTGCGCGGATCGTGCGGTTGCGTGCGCCTTGCGGCAGGTCGCCGTGCAGGGCGGCCGATTCGAAACCGGCGTCGGCCAGACGGCCGGCCAGGTTGTCGGCGTCGATCTTGGTGGCCGTGAAGATGATGGCCTGGTCGAGCGACTCGTGGCGCAGCAGGTGATCGAGCAGACGATCCTTGTGATCGCGGTCGTCGACGTAGTGGACGGTCTGGGCGATGTTGGTGCGCGCTTCGAGCTTCTGGACGATTTCGATGCGTTCCGGATCTTTCAGCAGGCGGCCCGTCAGCGAACCGATCTTGCCGTCGAGCGTGGCCGAGAACAGCATCGTCTGACGCGAGGCCGGCGTGGCCGCGACGATCGTTTCGATGTCGTCGATGAAGCCCATGTCGAGCATGCGGTCGGCTTCGTCGAGCACCAGGATCTTCAGATCCGACAGATCGATACGGCCGCGCTCGAGGTGGTCGAGCAGACGGCCCGGCGTCGCGACGAGGATTTCCGGGTTCTTGGCGAGCAGCATCAGCTGCTGGCCGTAGGCCACGCCGCCGAGAATGCTGACGGTGCGCAGGCGGCGCAGGTGCTTGCCGTAGTTCGCGGCGGCCGTGGTGACCTGCATCGCGAGTTCACGGGTGGGCGTGAGGACCAGCAGTTGCGGCTTTGCGACCGGCTGCGGGCGACGCTGGCGGCGGTCGGCCGATTGCGGCTCACGCGGCTGTTGTGCCTGCGTCTTCTGCACTTGGGCGAAGCGCTCGATGGCGGGCAGCATGAACGCGGCGGTCTTGCCCGAACCGGTCGGGCTGGACACCAGCAAGTCGCGGCCAGCGATGCCGGCGGGGATCGCACGCTCCTGAACCGGCGTCGGCTTCACATAGCCGGCGGCCTGCAGTGCGGAAACGATCTCCGGCGACAGCCCGAGCGATTCGAAGGTCGGGCCGTCGATCACCGGTTGCGCGGCTGCCTCGACGGGCGCCGGCGCGTCGGGGGTCGTCACGCCGAGTGCTTCGTCTGCAATCGCGGTGAGGGGGCTTTGGGGTTGGCTCGAAGTCATATCAATCCTTGAAACACGGTAGGTTAAACGTCGGCGCCAATCGTGCATGCCCAAGTCGACAAGTGCATCGAGCAAATCGGGAACGTGACGGACGTCCGCGTTCGGAGAACGCAGACTCACTCACGGGGGCGTCAAGAAGCTGTTTCGGGTGCGGCACACGGCGGAGCCCGGAAACCGGACATCGCCGAACACGCCGCCAGCCTGATACTTTGATGGCCGCAGGGGCCCAGAGAGGCAGGAGGGGACAGGTTCTAAACTGGATTGGAGCGAAACGTACGAGGCATCAGGCGGTGGGAGCACATGGCCGGCCAGTGCGTGATGCGGAGGCGAGTATAGCCGGATTTGCTGCGGCGCGCCACTGCTGGATGGCGTTTTTGTGAAATGCCGGCGCGTTGCACGCCGGTTCGACACGATTGCTTACGTTTGACGCCACTTATGTCGCACATCAGCGGCGTCGCACCGCGGCGGCTTACGAGGCCGTGCCGTTCTTCAGGTCTTCGACGAGCTGCACGTACTGCTGCTGGGCCTGCTCCTGCGCGGTGCCCTTGAGCGCGGCCCAGGCGTCGTACTTGTATTTGCCGACGATATCGGTGAAGCCCGGCTTGTCGCCGTGCACGTCGCCTTCGCTGCCTTGCTTGTAGAGCGCGTAGAGGCGCAGCAGCGTCATGTTGCCGGGGCGCTCGGTCAGTTGCTGGACGTCGTCCTGGGCTTGCTTGAACTGGGCGGTGATGTCGCTCATGCGGTGTCTCCGTGGGTTTTCAGGTCGGCAGATGGTAGCAAGCGGCGCCGCACGGCGGGTCGAGCGTTCCTTCCAAACCGGTGCGAGGCGCGTGTGCGGCCGGCTGTCCGGAAACGCCCGAACCGGCGGGGCGCCGCATTACAATGTCGGCCATGACGCAAACAGTGCTCCTCGCCATCGATACCTCGACCGAATTCTGCTCGGTCGCCCTGATCGCCGCGCCCGCCGACGCGAGCGCCTCTTCCGCCCCCCGCATCTGGTTCCGCCACGACGAAACGGGCGCCGTCTCCAGCACGCGCGTGCTGCCGGCCGTGCGCGAATTGCTCGACGAGGCCGGCTTCACGCTGGCCGATTGCGCCGCGATCGCGTTCGGCGCCGGGCCGGGTTCGTTCACGGGCCTGCGCACCGCCACCGGCGTGGCGCAGGGGCTCGCGTTCGGCCGCGATCTGCCGGTGGTGCCGGTCGGCACGCTGCTGGCCTGCGCCGAACACGCGCGGCTCAACGCGCTTGCTGCCCGCCAAGCGCCCCCCGTGCGCGTGCTGGCCGCGCTCGACGCGCGCATGGACGAAGCCTACTGGGCCGACTACGCCTGGGACGATGCCGCCGGCGACTGGCGCACGCTGCAGCCGGCCTCGCTCGACGCGCCCGATGCGCTCGTCATGCCCGACGCGCCGTTCACGCTGGCCGGCAACGCCGCCGCGGCGTTCGGCGAGCGGCTGTCGGCCGCCGCGCGCGCGGCGCGGGTGGATGGCGCGGCGTTGCCGCACGCCGTGCCGGTCGCGCAGGTCGCGCTGCGCGCGTTCCGCGCCGGCCGCGCGGTGCCGGCCGATCAGGCCGCGCCGGAGTACGTGCGCAACAAGGTCGCCCAAACCACGGCCGAACGGCTCGCCGCGCGCGCGGCGCAGGAGGCGAAGCGATGAGCGGCGTGCTGATGACCGATCGTTATCTCGCGCCGATGACCGATGCCGATCTCGACGAGGTGGTCGTGATCGAGCAGGCGGCCTACGAATTCCCGTGGTCGCGCGGCAATTTCGAGGATTCGCTGCGCAACGGCTATTTCGGCGTCTGCATGCGGCACGTGACCGGCACGCTGATCGGCTATTGCGTGCTGATGCCGGTAGTCGACGAGATGCATCTGCTCAATCTGTGCGTGGCGCCCGCCGCGCAGCATGGCGGCTGCGGGCTGGCGCTGCTGCGCGACGCGGTGCGGATCGCGCGCGCCGAGCGGCTCGACAGCGTGCTGCTCGAAGTGCGACCCAGCAACCCGCGAGCGATCCGGCTCTACGAACGCTTCGGCTTCGAGACGATCGGCCGCCGCAAGAACTATTACCCGGCCCGGCACCGCACGCGCGAGGATGCGATCGTGATGCGGCTGTCATTTGGCTCGCAAGGAGGCGCGCATGACCTGGCTTGATTCGGCGCTCGACGAAATGGGCCTCGGGCCGCGCTGGGTGCGTCGCGTGGAAGGGGCGGAAAACGGCGGCGACACGGCGGTTGCCGCGGATGCGGCGGTGGTTGCCGACGCGCGCACCGCCGCAGTGCAGCCAGCCTCGCGCGAAGCCACGCCACGCCGGGAGCCGCTGCCGGCCGCGCGCGATGGCGATGTCCCGCAGGGCGACAGGGCGCAAGCGCCGCAGGATCGCGCACCGCTGCCCGCCACGTCGCGCCGCGATGCCGAACCTGCACCGCGCCAGGCCGAACCGGAACCACGCCGCGCCCAGCCTGCCATGCCCGAAGCAGGGGCCGATCCCGCACCCGACGATTCCGCCTGGTTCGATCTCGCCCCCGCCACCGATCTGCCGCCGCATGGCTTCGAACCGGCCGAACCGGCCCGTCCGTCCGCCGCGCGTGCATCGGTCGCCGATCTCGGCTGGGACGAACTCGAATCGCGCGTATCGGCCTGCGAGAGCTGCCGTCTCTGCGAGAAGCGCACGCAGACGGTGTTCGGCGTGGGCGATCGCGAGGCCGACTGGATGCTGATCGGCGAAGCGCCCGGCGAGAACGAGGACAAGCAGGGCGAGCCGTTCGTCGGCCAGGCCGGCAAGCTGCTCGACAGCATGCTGCACGCGGTGTCGCTCAAGCGTGGCGAGAACGTCTATATCGCCAACGTGATCAAGTGCCGGCCGCCCGGCAACCGCAATCCCGAGCCGGACGAAGTGGCGCGCTGCGAGCCGTATCTGCAACGGCAGGTGGCGCTGGTCAAGCCGAAGCTGATCGTCGCGCTGGGCCGCTTCGCCGCGCAAACCCTGTTGAAATCCGACGCCAGCATCGCCTCGATGCGCGGGCGCGTGCATCAGTACGAAGGCGTGCCGGTGATCGTGTCCTACCATCCGGCCTACCTGCTGCGCAGCCTGCCGGACAAGGCCAAATCCTGGGCCGACTTGTGCCTCGCGCGCGATACCTATCGCGACGCGGGCCAGGCCGGCAGCGCCGCGCAAGACGGCCAGCCGGGCGACGCATGACGGAGGCCGCGCGGTCCGCACCGTGGGTGGGGCTGCGCGATGTGGCGGTGCGCGATCTCGCGTGGCTGCTGGCCAGCGCCGACCTGCTGGCGGACTCGGCCGCCGCGCCGCTGGCCCGGCCGTGGCAGGGCGATGCCGAGGCCGCGCGCGTGCTGGCGTGGCTTGCCGCGCTCGATGCCGAGCCGGCGCCGCTGCGGCAGGCCGTCGAAGCCGCGCAGCCGACCCGCCTCGGCCGTTACGCCGAAACGCTGCTGGCGTTCTTCGCCGCGCATGGCCCCGCCTGGACGCTGGTGGCCGCGAACCTGCCGGTGCGCGTCAGCGGCCGCACGCTCGGCGAATGCGATTTCCTGCTGGTCGCGCCCGACGGCGAACGGCTGCATTGGGAGCTGGCGGTGAAGTGCTATCTGTGTGCCGCCACGGTGGGCGAGGCCGCGTTGCGCGACTATGTCGGCCCGAATCTGGCGGACCGTTTCGATCTCAAGTTCCGGCGTCTCGTCGAGCATCAATTGCCGCTCAGCGCGCGCGAGGAGTTCGCGTTCGCGGGGCAGCCCGGGCCGTGGGCTGCGCGCATGTTCGTCAAGGGCTGGCTGTTTTATCGCGATGACGGCGTCGCGCTCGACGGCAGCGCACCGGCGTCGCCGGCCGAACTCGACGTGGCGCACCCGCGCGGCTTCTGGGCCACGCGCGGCGATTGGCCGGCGCTGGCGGCGCGCGAACCGGTGGCGACGCGCTGGGTGGTGTTGCCGCGTCTCGCGTGGCTCGCGCCACGGCGCCTCGAAGCCGGTGATCCGCTGGCTCCGGTCGAGGCGTCGGCGCTGTTCGACGCCGTGGCGGCGCGCGCCGCGCCGTCGCTCGTTGCGGCGCTGGTGCCGGGCGAACGCGGTGTCTGGCACGAGACGCGTCGCGGCTTCATCGTCGACGACGACTGGCCGCAACGCGCCGGCGCATTCGCGCAGGTCGCGCGCTGAGGTTCCGGCCGGGCGCCCGCTCGCTTACCGGCTTGCCCGCTTACCACCAACGATGGAAATGATGAACCGGCCCGACGCCGTGGCCCACGCTCAGTTGCGTGCTCGCGGCGATCGCGCCGGCCAGATAGTGCTTGGCGTCGACCACCGCGCCGATCAGATCGTCGCGTTGCGGGCGCAGCGCCGCGATCGCGGCCGACAGCGTGCAGCCGGTGCCGTGCGTATGCGCGACCGGAATCCGCGCCCCGTCGATGCGTTGCTCGTCGCCGGCGCGAATCAGCCAGTCGGGGCTGCGGGCCGCGTCGGGCAGGTGGCCGCCCTTCATCAGCACGGCCTTCGCGCCGCGTGCGACGAGCGCGCGGCCTTGCTCGATCATCTGCGCTTCGTCGGTGGCTTCCGCGCAGCCGAGCAGCGCGGCGGCTTCGGGCAGGTTCGGCGTGGCCAGGTCGGCGAGCGGCAGCAGCGTGTCGCGCAGCGCGGCCACGGCTTCTGGCGCGAGCAGCGCATGGCGGCTTTTCGAGATCATCACGGTATCGAGCACGACGAACGGCGGCGCATGGCGTTGCAACGCCTGGGCCACCGCGCGGACGATATCGGCATTGGCCAGCATGCCGATCTTGACGGTGTCGATGCGGATGTCGTCGAACACGGCGTCGAGCTGGGCCGTCACGAAACCGGCGTCGGGCGCATGCACGGCGGTGACGCCGCGCGTGTTCTGCGCGGTCAGCGCGGTGATGACGCTCGCGCCGTAGGCGCCGAGTGCGGAAAAGGCCTTGAGATCGGCCTGGATGCCTGCCCCGCCGCCGGAATCGGAGCCGGCGATGGTCAGGGCGTTCGGGATGGGCGAGCGGGTCATCGCTGGGGTGCCGGCCGGGCAGGCCGGCTGCAGGAAGCAGGATCGGACGGCGCGGCGAGCGGCGCCGCGCCGGGTGAACAGCGGTGGCTCAGTGGCGTGGTTCGCCGATCAGCGCGACCGAATCGAATTGCCGCTGATTGGCGATATGGCGACGCATCACGAGCCACATGGTCAGGCACACGAAGGTGCCGAACAGCACGATCACGACGCCGACCGGCACATCGAGCCAGACCAGCATTGCATAGAGGCACAGCATCACGAGCACCGACAGGTTCTCGTTGAAGTTCTGCACCGCGATCGAATGGCCGGCCGACAGCAACACGTGGCCGCGATGCTGCAGCAGCGCGTTCATCGGCACCACGAAGAAGCCGGACAACGCGCCCACTATCATCAGGAACAGGTAGGCGATCATCAGATAGCCGGGAATCCGGATGCTGCCGAAATGCAGCACCCAGTGATGCGGCAGCAGATCGCGCGTGTAGAACGCCATCATCATGACGGCCAGGCCCATCACGATGCCGACCGGCAGCACCTTCAGCGATTTCTTGAGCGGGATCTTGCTGGCGGCCGCCATGGCGCCCCCGGCCACGCCGAGCGCCACCACGGCCTGCAGGATCGCGCCTTCGGACAGCGACATGCCGAGCGACACCTCGGCCCACTTCAGCACGATGAATTGCAGCGTGGCACCGGCGCCCCAGAACAGGGTGGTGACGGCCAGCGAGATCTGGCCGAGCTTGTCGTGCCAGAGCACGTTGAAGCATTCGGCGAAATCGGTCACCAGGCGGATCACGCTTTGCTGCTGTTTCGGATAGCGCGCGCCGGTATCGGGAATGCGCAGATTGAACAGCGCGGCCACCACGTAGATCGCCATGATCACGAGCATCGCGGCTTCGGCCGGCGTATTGACCGCGGCCGGCGTGTAGGCGATCACGTGCGCGGCGATATGCGGGTTGATCAGCGCGCCGCCGAGCACCGTGCCGAGAATGATCGAACCGACCGTGGTGCCCTCGATCCAGCCATTGGCCGCAACCAGCCGGTCAGGCGGCAGCAGTTCGGTCAGGATGCCGTATTTGGCGGGCGAATAGGCGGCCGCGCCGAAGCCGACGATGCCATAGGCGATCAACGGATGTGCGCCGACCAGCATGATCAGGCAACCGACCACCTTGATCGAATTCGTGATGAACATCACGCGGCCCTTCGGCCGTGAGTCGGCGAACGCGCCGACGAAGGCGGCCAGAACCACGTACGACAGGACGAAAAACAGCTTGAGCAGCGGAATCATCCAGTTCGGCGCATGCAGATCTTTCAGCAGGGCGATGGCGGCGATGAGAAGCGCACTGTCGGCCAGCGACGAGAAAAACTGCGCGGCCATGATGGAGTAAAAACCTTTTTTCATCTGAAGCGATGCTTTCCTCGCTGCGGCTCGGCCGCAGGGGCCGTGCATTCGGACTATCCCGTGCAAAATAGGTTGTGCGCACGGCTTTATATCACGAAAATACGTCAAATCCGACTAGCAAGAATCCCCGATCGCTCCGGGTTCGTCACGGCACGGCACCCACAAGGTGCGGTAAGCTGCTGATTCGCCTGCGTGTTTATGAAATTTCCCTATGCCGCGCCCGATTTCCGCCACGATTCACACTGCTGCACTCGTTAACAATCTCGCGGCAGCTCGCCGCTTCGCCCCTCGCTCGAAGGTGTGGGCCGTCGTCAAGGCCAATGCCTACGGGCATGGGCTCGCGCGAGCGTTCCCGGGCCTGCGCGGCACCGACGGGTTCGGCCTGCTCGACCTCGAAGAGGCGGTGCGGCTGCGCGAACTGGGCTGGGCGGGGCCGGTCCTGCTGCTCGAGGGCTTCTTCCGCTCCACCGACGTGGACGTGATCGACCGTTACAGCCTGACCACCACGGTCCATAACGACGATCAACTGCGGATGCTCGAAACGGCGCGGCTGTCCAAGCCCGTCAATATCCAGTTGAAGATGAACAGCGGCATGAACCGGCTCGGCTACGGCGCGGAGAAATACCGTGCCGCCTGGGAGCGGGCGCGCACCTGCCCCGGTATCGGCCAGATCACCCTGATGACCCATTTCGCGGACGCCGACGGCGAGCGCGGCGTGGCCGACCAGATGGCCGCCTTCTCGCGCGGCGCGGAAGGCATCGCCGGGGCACGCAGCCTGGCCAATTCGGCCGCCGTGATGTGGCATCCCGACACGCATTTCGACTGGGTCCGGCCCGGCATCCTGCTCTACGGCGCCTCGCCCTCGGGCCGCGCGGCCGATATCGCCGGCGCGGGCCTGCAACCGGCCATGACGCTCACCTCGCAACTGATCGCGGTGCAGAACATCGCGAAGGGGCAGGCAGTGGGCTACGGCGGCGCGTTCGTCGCGCCCGCGCCGATGCGGATCGGCGTGGTGGCCTGCGGCTATGCGGACGGCTATCCGCGCATCGCGCCCGAAGGCACGCCGATCGTGGTGGACGGCGTGCGCACCCGGATCGTCGGCCGCGTCTCGATGGACATGATCACGGTCGATCTGACACCGGTGCCCGGCGCCGGCATCGGTGCGCGCGTCGAGCTGTGGGGCGAGGCGCTGCCGATCGACGACGTCGCCGCGCACTGTTCCACGGTCGGCTACGAGCTGATGTGCGCCGTCGCACCGCGCGTGCCCGTGCGTGCGGAATAAGGGCGCATCCGTGGCGAAACAGAAAACCGTCTATACCTGCACCGAATGCGGCGGACAGTCGCCGAAGTGGGCCGGCCAGTGCCCGTCCTGCCATGCCTGGAACACGCTGGTCGAATCGGCGTCCGAGGCGCCTTCCACGCATCGTTTTCAGGCGCTCGCCAAGAGCGCGCCGGTGCAGCGGCTGGCCGACATCGACGCAGCCGACGTGCCGCGTTTCTCGACCGGCATCGGCGAGTTCGATCGCGTGCTGGGCGGCGGCCTGGTGGCCGGCGGCGTGGTGCTGATCGGCGGCGACCCGGGCATCGGCAAATCCACGCTGCTGCTGCAATCGCTGGCGCAACTGGCCAGCCAACGCCGCGCGCTCTATATCAGCGGCGAGGAATCGGCGGCCCAGATCGCGCTGCGCGCGCAGCGGCTGGCACTGCTCGATCACGGCGGCGATGCGGCCGACCTCAAGCTGCTTGCCGAAATCCAGCTCGAAAAGATCCAGGCGACGATCGCCGCCGAGCGGCCCGACGTGGCCGTGATCGATTCGATCCAGACCGTCTATTCGGAAGCGCTGACCTCCGCGCCCGGCTCGGTCGCGCAGGTGCGCGAATGCGCGGCGCAGCTCACGCGCATCGCCAAGCAATCGGGCACCGCGATCATCATGGTCGGCCACGTCACGAAGGAAGGGGCGCTGGCCGGGCCGCGCGTGCTCGAACACATCGTCGACACCGTGCTGTATTTCGAGGGCGACACCCATTCGTCCTACCGGCTGGTGCGCGCGATCAAGAATCGCTTCGGCGCGGTCAACGAACTGGGCGTGTTCGCGATGACCGAGCGCGGCCTGCGCGGCGTGTCGAATCCGTCGGCGCTGTTCCTGTCGCAGCATGAAGAGGTGGTGCCCGGCTCCTGCGTGATGGTGACGCAGGAAGGTTCGAGGCCGCTGCTGGTCGAGGTGCAGGCGCTGGTCGACACGGCCAACGTGCCGAACCCGCGCCGGCTCGCGGTCGGCCTCGAACAGAACCGGCTCGCCATGCTGCTCGCCGTGCTGCACCGTCATGCGGGCATCGCCTGCTTCGATCAGGACGTGTTCCTGAACGCTGTTGGGGGTGTCAAGATTACCGAGCCGGCGGCCGACCTCGCGGTGCTGCTGGCGATCCACTCGTCGATGCGTAACAAAGCGTTGCCGAAGGGGCTGGTCGTGTTCGGGGAAGTGGGCCTGGCCGGCGAGATCCGGCCGTCGCCGCGCGGCCAGGACCGGCTGCGCGAGGCCGCCAAGCTGGGCTTCACCACCGCCCTGATTCCCAAGGCCAATGCGCCCAAGCAGCCGATCGAGGGGCTCACCGTGATTGCGGTCGAGCGCATCGAGCAGGCCATCGATCGCGTGCGCGGCCTCGAATGAGGGCCATCGCAGCCCTGCTGCACGCGTAACTCCATGTAACGTTTCCGGGCCGGGCTGTAACTCGTCTCGCGGTGGTTTTCCCCTATGCTTGGCCGCAATGCGTCCCGCAGGTGTGAATGGAAGATCCCGCCTTGAAACAGCTCCAGCAAATCATCGATCAGCGCCTCTACAATCTGCGTGGCTGCCGTGTTTCGGAGCCAATCCGGCCGCCGTTCGGCGGTGGCTGCCGGATCATCGAGTGGGTCGATGACGAGGGGCGGATCGCGCGGCGCGTGGTGGCTGAGCATGTGACCGAAGCCGAAGTGGTGGAGACCATCCGCCGCCCGCTCGACGGGCGCCGCTACCTGATGCACGACGACGAGCAGAT